>CAXTKQ010000031.1:23984-31651 GCA_964244955.1 uncultured Sphingobacteriaceae bacterium
GGTCGGTGTCCCAGCCGTTCTGCACATCGCCGCGGTTGGCATCTATCGAACCCAACAAACCGGCATCTACGGCAACCTGCAACTCGTGCTGAAAAGTATGGCCGGCCAAAGTGGCGTGGTTCACTTCCAGGTTTAGCGAAAAATCGTCCAGCAGATCGTATTGCTGCAAAAAGCCTAAAACGGTGGCCGCATCAAAATCATACTGGTGTTTCATCGGTTCGGCCGGTTTTGGCTCGATAAAAAAGCTGCCTTTAAAGCCTTGTTTGCGTGCGTAGTCTTTTGCCGCATGCAGGAATTTTGCAAAATGCTCCTGCTCGCGTTTCATGTCGGTGTTCAGCAAAGTCATGTAACCTTCGCGGCCGCCCCAAAACGTATAATTTTTGCCGCCTAAAGCAATGGTGGCATCCAAAGCGGCTTTAACCTGTGCCCCGGCATGAGCCAAAACATGAAAATCAGGATTGGTGGAAGCACCGTTCATGTAGCGGCGGTGCGAAAACAAGTTGGCCGTTCCCCACAACAATTTCACGCCGCTTTGCGCCTGTTTTTCTTTGGCATATGCTACCAGGGTTTGCAGGCGGCGTTCGTTTTCGGCGATGTCGTTTCCGTAATCTACCACGTCCGCATCGTGGAAACAGTAGTACGGCAGGTTCATTTTGGTAAAGAATTCGAACGCCGCATCCATTTTATCTTTGGCGCGTTCTACCGCGTCCGCTTTTTCGTCCCAGGGAAAAATATGCGTGGCGCCGCCAAAAGGGTCGCTGCCATTGCCCACAAAAGAATGCCAGTACGCGCCGGCAAACTTAAAATGTTCTTTCATCGTTTTGCCGGCCACGACGCGGTTTTCGTCATACCAACGAAAGGCCAGCGGGTTATCGGATTCCAAACCTTCAAATTGGATCTGGCCGATGCCTTTAAAAAATTCTTTTTCCCCGGTTGTTATTTGTCCCATGTTTGAGTTTTTGATTTAGTGATTTAGTGATTAATGCAATCCCGTTTTCTATTTTAACTGTTTTTCAAGCAACGCTTTCCATTGCTGGTAAACCGCTTCAAATTCCTGGTTTTTCGGTTCTATGGTTTCAACAGGCTGCATGTTTTTAAAAGCTTCCTGCGGAGAAGCGAATACCTTGGCCCCAATGCCAGCGCCTAATGCTGCACCCGCGCTCCCATCGTTTTGGTACAGTTCTACCGGTACGCCGGTTGCGTTGACAAAAGCATCGGTAAAAACAGTACTCAAAAACAGATTGGCTTTTCCGGCGCGGATGATATTTGGGTGCATCCCGTTTTCGCGCATAATGTCCAAGCCGTAACGAAAAGCACAGGCAATCCCTTCCTGCACCGCCCGAAACAAATGTGCCGAACTATGGTGGTTTACATCAATCCCGAAAATTTGCGCCCCTATTTGCCTGTTGTTCAGCATTCGTTCGGCACCGTTGCCAAAAGGCAAAACCAGCAAACCTTCGCTCCCAACCTTGATTTTGTTGGCTTCATCGTTCATCTGCTGATAAGAAATGCTGCTGCCAAAAAGGCTTTTTGCCCAACGGTTCATGCTTCCGGTGCCGTTGATGCACAATAAAACGCCGGTCCGGGTTTCGGTCTCGGTATAATTGACGTGGGCAAAAGTATTGACGCGCGATTGCGGATCGTAAACCGGCCGGTCGCTCACACCATAAATCACGCCCGAAGTTCCGGCCGTTGCGGCCACTTCGCCAGGCTTTAAAACGTTTAAAGACAAAGCGTTATTTGGCTGGTCGCCAGCTTTGTAAGCAACCGGGATGCTTCTTTTAAGGCCTAATTTTTGTGCAATTTCCGGCCTTACCGTTCCGTGAACAGAAAAAACAGGTTGAATTGTTGGAAATAAATTTGTGCTAAATCCAAAGTAATTGATTACATCTTCAGAAAGGTTATGGCCGATGAAATCATAAAAAATACCTTCTGAAAGTGCAGCAACCGAAGTGGTGATTTCGCCCGTCAATTTCATGGCAATAAAATCGCCCGGCAGCATTACTTTATCAATTTTACCAAATGTTTCCGGTTCGTTTTTTTTGACCCAGGCCAATTTGGAAGCCGTAAAATTTCCGGGGGAATTGAGCAAATGTTTGAGGCATTTTTCTTCGCCAATCGCTTCAAAAGCTTCGTTCCCGGTTTCTACCGCCCGGCTGTCGCACCAAATAATGCTGTTGCGCAACACGTTCTGGCCTTTGTCCACCAAAACCAAACCGTGCATTTGGTAAGCAATGCCGATGGCGGCAATATCGGCAGGGTTGTATTTGCCGGAAAGGTTGCAGGCTAAAATTGCCTGCTGCGTATATGCCCACCAGGATTCCGGCGGTTGCTCGGCCCAGCCGGGCCGCAATGAAATAATTTCTGCTTCTGCTTCCGGAAATTGGGCTGAAGCTAAAGTGCGCTGCGAAACGGCATCCAAAACAGAAACCTTGACAGAAGACGTGCCGACATCAATTCCTAACAATAACATAATTGCAATGCTGTTTTTAGCAGGGTAAATTTGGTAACGAAAGTAATGATTTATCTGGTTTTTGTGCCGGTTATAAATCTTTGTGCCACAAACCTGCTTTTGTTGAAAAGCAAAAGTTTTATCAGGAATTTAAAAATTGATCAGCTAAATTGTTCTGGGCAACAGGTTCTTTTGCATTTGATTCGAAAAAAATTTCAGAAATTTTACTGCTGGTTTTCTCATTTCAACCTTAAAAAAATTAATTGCAGATTACAACATATACCAAATTTATTGTGCTAAAAGAAGTATTCTCCCAAAAGCATTTGCCGGTTTCCCTCTCAGTTAATTTCCTGCTTTTTTTCTGAAACTTTGCTGTTCTGGCATTCGCCTGCCTGGCAATTGCCGCCAGTGCTGCTGATAAACTTATTCTTTTTGCCGCCGTAAAAACTGCCGAAACAATCCAATCAATATGAAAAAAAGCTTTTACCTGTTAGGTATTTTAGGCCTTGCTACCATAGCTTCGTGCAAAAAAGAGCATTATGGCGGCATAGACGAAAACAACGTTAAAAAAGTTGCGCCAAACGGCTTCGATTACAAAACCGCCAAAGATGTTGGTTTAAACCTTACTTTGCTTACCAACAACAACCAGCCCCTTGCCGGCGTTGTGGTTAGTGTTTATAATACCGACAGCACCACTGCCGGGACGGCTATTTTTAAAGGCGTAACCGATGCAAAAGGAAATTTATCGGCTACCCTTAGTGTTGCTTCCAATTTAACACAACTGGTTATTGACCCGGCTTATGTTGGCTTGATGCGCAACGTAAAAGTAAATATCAGGGGCAACGCCATTACGGCTACCATTGGTGGCAAAAACGGTTACAGCGGCGATGTTGTGGCCGAAACTATCCTGAGCACGGGCGGCGGTTCGCCGGGTGGTTCGGGCGGTTTGGGCATTTTAGGTTTAAACAACACCGATTATCTTTACCCTTCGCCTTATACCAATACGTCCGATGCAGTTTTAAACACAGCCGATTATCCATTGACAGCAGGCCGGCCCAAGTATTTGGAGGCTGCCCCGGATGTGGTTGACGCTACCCTGCTGGCTTATGTAAATTCTTCATTGCCCGAGTATAAACCGGTAAACACGTTGCACCCGGAATATCTGGCAAGTACGGCGGTGTCCGATATCAATGTAACGGCCACTTCCGATGTTTGGATTACTTATGTGTCTGAAGGTGCAGGCTATCAAAATTCGCTTGCTTATTACACTTACAATACCGGCAACCCGCCTACGGCAACTTCCGGCGGAACCAATGCAAACGGTATTGATAAAATCACCATGGTTTTTCCTAACGCATCTGGTATTGGTTCGGGCGGCGCGTTAAAATCAGGCGACAAAGTTAAATTAGGCACTTTTAATGCTGGTACTACCATTGCCTTTGTTTTGCTTCAAAATGCCTGGACGGGCAGCGGCATCAACCTAAACGCGCAAAAGTTTTATTCCGACAGCCAGTTGAACCCGGAAAGCACAAGTGCCTTAAAAAAGCATTCTATTGTTTTGTATGATGATGTGCACAAGCTTTACCTGTTTGGTTTTGAAGACCTGAACAGGGAATCATCTGCAACCAACCCCTACGGTTATGCTACGGACAACGATTTTAACGATCTTGTTTTTTATGCCAGTGCAAACCCGATTGGCGCTATATCTCCCGTTGGCATCCCTCCAATTGACAAAGGCACCGACAGCGACGGCGATGGCGTTCCGGATGTATTGGATGCTTTCCCCAATGACCCTGCACGTGCCTACATCACTTATTTCCCTTCGCAAAACGGCCAGGCAAGGCTTGCTTTTGAAGACAACTGGCCTGCCAAAGGCGATTACGATATGAACGATTTGGTGATAGATTACCGCTATACTTTTGTTTTAAATGCCCAGGGAAACCTGGTAACCCTGCAAGGCGATTATAACGTTGTTGCTGTGGGTGCTTCGTTCAAAAACGGTTTTGGCGTGCAACTGCCGTTCAGTGCTGCTTCTGTAAAATCGGTAACCGGGCAAAAAGCCGTTAGCAACTACATTCAGTTTGCCAGCAATGGTGTTGAAGCCGGGCAAACGAATGCGGTCATCATCCCTTTTGACAACCACGAAGCCGTAATCGGCAATCCGGACGGTGCTTACTTTATCAATACTTTAAATGCAAAACCTAAAGTACAAGGCACGCCCGTTTCTGTTTTGGTAACGTTTAATACGCCCATGTCTATTGCCAATTTAAGCGCGTCAAGCATCAACCCTTTTTTAATTTGCAACCTGAAAAGAGGGAACGAAGCGCATTTGCCGGGTTATGCTGCCACCAACAAAGCCGATCCGAAACTTTTTGCCACTTCGGATGATGCTTCTTTGATTGGCGGACGGAAAACATATACTTCCATCAACAATTATCCCTGGGCGATTTCTTTCAACGACAACAGCTTTCAATATCCTTTGGAAACCATCAGCATTTTGGATGCCTATCCGCACTTTGTGGATTGGGCCAGTTCCAACGGCTCTAACTTTACCGATTGGTACAGCAACTTAACAACCGGCTACCGCAACACGGCCAATATCTATACCAAGTAGTTTTTAGGCTGATAAAAAGCGTACCTGAAATTAATCCCTTCCAAAAATTTTGGAGGGGGTTTTTGTTTAGATACTGTTTTTACCCCTATTTTTTTGGGTGAAAGCATCCATAATTTCCATTGATTCGATAGCATCCCGGATAGAACATGGGTTTGGCCCTTTCCCCAAAAAATACTGCACCACTTTGGCAATCAGCGGTTGCTGCACGTGTTGCAAAGGTTCAAATGGCAGCGTTTCCGTTTTGCCGTTTTTGGTGATCGTAATCTCGCTGGCAAACACCGGGAAACTGATCTTTCCTTCCGAACCAACGATCGTGCACAAATCTTTGCGTTCGCTTTCGGCCGTGGCAAAACACCAGATGCCGGAGAAAACAACGTTGTTTTCAAACAAAATATTTCCGGTAACCATATCGTCTGCTTCGTAAAAACCGCCCTGGTTTAGTGCAATTCCCGATGCTTCTTTTACCGCACCAAAAAAATAAACCATCAAATCCAACTGGTGCGGCGCCAAATCATGAAACAAACCGCCACCGGAAATAGCCGGGTCAACACGCCAGTATTCTTCCGAATTGGCTATCAAATTGGATTTTGGCGGCTGCAGCATTTGCAAATCCACAAAACGGATATCGCCGATAACTTTTTGTTCTAACAGTTCCTTCACCTTTAAAAAAACCGGTTGCTGCCTGCGGTAATGCGCCACCGAAGCTTTTTGCTGCTGTTTTTCTGATGCCTGCAACATCCTTTTAGCCGAAGCAGCCGAAAGCGAAATGGGTTTTTCGATGTAAACCGGTTTCCCGGCCGCCATCGCCTGCAGCGCATATTCTTCGTGCTGCAATGGCGGCGTGGCAATGTAAACGGCGTTCACGTCCGGGTCGTTGATCAAATCTTCCGCCTTGTTATACCATTTGGGGACGTTGTGGCGTTTGGCATAATCTTCGGCTTTTGCAGCGTTTCTGCGCATCACCGCAACCAGTTCAGAGCCTTCCACTTTGTTAAATGCCGGCCCGCTTTTTTTCTCGGTTACGTCGCCGCAGCCAATAATACCCCATTTTATTTTCTGCATCCGCTTTAATTATTTGTTAATTGATTATGCTTCTTTTACCAGGTAAAATTTTACTTTTCCTTTGTTGATTCTTTTTTTGGCGGCGGCACTTTTTCGCCTTTTTGCCGCGCTTCTGATAACGCAATGGCAATAGCTTGTTTTGGGTTGGTTACCTTTTTGCCGCTTTTGCCGATTTTCAGCTCGCCTTCTTTCATTTCGTGCAAGGCTTCTTTCACTTCTTCCTGGCTTTCTTTTGAATACTTGGCCATAATATTTTGGTTTTGATTAGATCAATAACTGGCATTATCAAAGTTTTGTTTCTACGGAATTGAGTCCGAAAAAATTAGCAAAACTACAAACCAATCAGCAGCACATACCCATCGCTGATTTTTTCTTCGCGGAAGTTTTTATAACCGGTAAAAGAAGCTTTGATCAACTCACCGGATTTTCCCGAAGCAAATTCTTTCGGCACAATCAGGAATAGTTTTTTAACTTTTCCGGCAAAAGTTTCCCGTTTCGCAGTTTGGGCGTAAGTATCAAAAGGGAAAACCAAAACGCGGTTGTGTTCGATTTCCAAGCCAATTTCCGGGCTCATTAACACAAACAAACATTGCTGCGGAAACTGCCGGTCTAACTGATGGATTTTCGACAGCGTTTCATCGTCCAACAAATCCTGGATTACGTGTGAATGTTCGCCCGGCGTTTGTTCGCTGTTGTTTCGCCAGCGGCCAAAAGCATCGTTCCACGAATACACGCACAAAGCCAGCAACAGCAGGCGCAATGCTTTTTTTAGGGCATATGTTTTTACTTGCCGGATGAGCTGCACTACGCCCGGCAAAAACAACAAACCCAGCATCCGGAAGTGGCGGCCTTCCATCGAAATGGCGGCATGGCGGCAATATTGCAGCATAAAAAAACCAAGGAAAAGCAGGTAGGCCGAAAAAAGCAGCCAGCGGTAAGCCACCGAACCAATGTAATTAAAATAGATGTGCGAAAGCATAAAAACCAGAAACAGAAAAGCAACCGCGTAAAAAAAAACGTCGGTTTGAGGAAGGTTTTCTTGAAAATCCGGATGGGAAAAATGGTTGAAAACTTCATCCGCAGAAAAAGCCGTTAAAAGCGGAATGGCCGCCGGATAAAAAAAGTTCAGGGCCGAAAAATCAAAACCCTTTGCTGCGGCAGACGGGTTATTTCCTTTTTGCAAAAACAGGAAATAGATGGGCAAAACAATGAGCAGCGCGGCAAAAACCAGCACGCTTGTTTTTAAGGCGAGTTCTTTTAAAGTGATGCGTTTGCTGATCCAGCTTAAAAATATAAAACCGAAACCGGAAAGCGTGATTAGCAAAAACGATGATTTGGCAACAAACCCGATGCACGACAGCAGCACCAACAACAGCAGCCGTAAAGGTTTCAGCTTAAAATCCAAACAGCATAACCAAAACCAGGGCGCAACGCCAAAAATCAAAACTTCGCCGCCGTTATAAACCGAAAACGGCAGCAAAGTTTGCACCTGGCTGCACAAAAGCAACAAGCTAAGCAGCACGGTAATGCGGTTAAAAC
>CAXTKQ010000032.1:0-23845 GCA_964244955.1 uncultured Sphingobacteriaceae bacterium
TGGTGTACATGCGATCTGTCTGCTCGTTAATCAGCTTGGCATAACTTTTATAAACCGAATAATCGTTGGTGCGCGTGGCATGTTGCAGCAAATGCACAGTTTGCGGGTTAAACAAATGCGCTTCTCCCCGGCGTTTCCATTGATAAATACCGCCTTCGGGCAGCAACTGGTCTTCTTTTTTTGAACTGCGGAAACCGTTGCTGTGTTTGCACAAGGTTTCGCGCGCAATTTCATCCAAACCCAAACCACCAATACGTGTGATACCTCCCGTAAAATATTGGTCAACCACTGCTTTGTTTATGCCCAAAATTTCAAACACTTGCGAACCGTGGTAAGATTGCAAGGTAGAAATGCCCATTTTGGAAAAAATCTTAAGCAAGCCGTCGCATATCGCTTTGATGTAGTTTTTGGAAAGCGAATCAATATCCAGCGCGGTATCCAATTTATTTTCCTTGCTCAACGTTTGGATCGTAGCCAACGCTAAATATGGATTAATCGCCGTTGCACCGAAAGCCAGCAAACAGGCAAAATGATGCACTTCCCAAATATCGCCGGCCTCAACTACCAATCCAACAGCACCACGCAGGCCTTTTTTAATAAGATAATGGTGGATGGCAGAAACAGCCAGCAAAGAAGGTATCGGCGCATGTTCCGAATCCAAAGCACGATCAGACAAAATCAAAACCTCAAAACCATCTTGCACCGCATCCTCTGCATAACGGCAAAGGCGGTTTAAACCGTTGGCCAACGAACCCGGCAAGCCATCCGCTTTAAAATAAGTTTGCAAGGTTTTGGCATGAAACAAACCGGTATCAATACTGCGCAATTTCTCCAGTTCGTAATCGTGCAAAATGGGTTGTTTGTGCGCCACACAATGGCAGTGCATTTTATCTTCGTCCAGCAAGTTGCCGTTGTTGCCGATGAAAGTAGCCAGACTCATCACCAACCTTTCGCGGATCGGGTCAATCGGCGGATTGGTTACCTGTGCAAAAAACTGTTTGAAGTAGCTGGAGATATGCTGCGGACGATCAGACAAAACAGCCAGCGGCACGTCGGTTCCCATCGAGCCAATTGGTTCTTTTCCATCTGTAGCCATCGGTTTAATGATGGTTTCAATATCCTCACGCGAGTAACCAAAAACCTGTTGGTACTTAAAAACCGATTCTTTGGACAAATTGGTGAAAGAAACACGCGGTTCGGCCAGCTCGTCCAGCTTAATTTTATAATTTTCTAACCAGCGGCCATAAGGCTGGCGGGAAGTAATTTCTTTCTTGATCTCATCATCGGTAATGATTTCGCCTTTCGTGGTATCCACCAAAAACATTTTACCGGGCTGCAAACGGCCTTTTTTCATCACGCTGGCTTCATCCAAAGGCAAAACACCGGCTTCGGAAGCAACGATCACGCGGCCATCATTGGTAACCACATAACGGAGCGGGCGCAAACCGTTTCTGTCTAACAAGGCACCGATGATTTTTCCGTCGGTAAAGTTTAAAGCGGCCGGTCCGTCCCAGGGCTCCATCAGCGTGGCGTGGTATTCGTAGAATGCTTTTTTTAGCGGGTCCATTTGGTCGTTGCCGTCCCAGGCTTCCGGAACCAGCATCATCATCACGTGCGGCAAGGATCTGCCGGAATGCACTAATACTTCCACCACGTTATCCAAACAAGCTGAATCCGACTGGTTGTTGTCAATCACTGGAAACAGGATTTCCATTTCATCCTTCGTGAAAAAAGGAGAAACATAAGAGCGGATGCCGGAGTAAAACCAGTTTAAATTGCCTGTCAGTGTATTGATTTCGCCATTGTGGGCCAAAAAACGAAAAGGCTGCGCCAGTTTCCAGGAAGGAAAAGTATTGGTGGAAAAACGCGAATGGATCATCCCGAAACCGGAACAAACACGTTCATCACTTAAATCGGGGAAATACTGGCGGACCTGATAAGTAGTCAACTGGCCTTTGTAAACAATTATTTTACAGGAAAACGAAGTAAAGTAAAAATGATCCGCGCCAACTTTGATTGTTTCCTGAACAGTTTTGGTGATAAAACGGCGCAACACATACAGTTTCCGTTCAAAATCATCTGCATGATGGATAGTTGCAGGCCGCGCCACAAACAATTGCTCAACGGTTGGTTCTGCGGCACGGGCAGTTTCGCCGATGCAGGAAGAATCAACCGGGACTTTGCGGTACCCCAAAATGGCCAAACCTAATTTATCGCAACACTGTGCGATGATACTGCGGCATGCTTTTTTTATGGCAGAATCTTTGGGTAAAAACAGCATTCCAACGCCGTATTCGCCAGGTTCTTTTAAAGAAATTTCATCGGCAACACATTCTTCCAGCAAAAACTCGTGCGGAATTTGAAGCAGTAACCCTGCCCCATCGCCCGAATCCGGGTCGCAGCCGCAAGCACCGCGATGCTCCATGTTTTCGAGCATGGTCAAAGCATCGGCTATAATTTGGTGCGATTTATGGCCATGGATGTGTGTGATAAACCCGGTTCCGCAAGCATCATGCTCAAATTGGGGGTCGTATAAGCCCTGCTGGTTTGTTTCGGATTGCTTCATTATTGCTTCAAAAGAATTAAAATAGTGGTGATTAGACGAATATAAGCTTAATGAAATAAACTTTCATGCATGGAATTGCTTTTTACAGAAATTTTAAAAACAATTGTCAAAAAAGACGAAAAATATAATCTTGGCAATAAAATAAAAGCATTTTTGCTATACTCATAACCGAAATTTCATCTTCAAAAACGGCCAGGTTTTTCAAAAACAAAAGACATAGCCAATTGAAGCAGGTTTAAATTGACATCATAAAACACACCCGCGATTGCGGACAGAATATTTACCAGAATTAATAATAGTCCAGGTGATTTTAAAGGCAATTTTTTTAAACTTTTAAAAACTTTAAAATATAAATTTACTTATTAAGATAACGCTTAAATTTAGCAAAACCTAAAATTACATCCCATCCTTTCAACTGCTGAATGCAAAGCGTATTTGAACAAGCAAACTAAATTTTATAATAAAAAGCTATGTCTGGAATTAACAAAGTGATATTGGTGGGGCATTTGGGCAAGGATCCTGAATACAGGCACCTTGAAGACGGTGTGGCGGTGGCAAGTTTTCCGTTGGCTACATCAGAAATTGTTTTGAGAGAAGGAAAACGGACCGAAATAACCGAGTGGCATAATGTGGTTTTGTGGCGCGGCCTGGCCGATGTGGCCCAGCAACTGCTTACAAAAGGCAAACTGGTTTATATCGAGGGCAAACTGAAAACACGTTCTTTTGAATCGAGGGAAGGGGTTAAAAAATTTACCACCGAAGTAGTGGCCGAAAACTTTAAACTGTTGGGCCGAAAAACAGATTTTGTAAGCAGCGAAGAGTTGGAAAACGCAAAATTTTAAGTAAAAAGGCCAGCAAAAATGCTGGCCTGATTTTTTTTATCCGTTTTCCTGGTTTGGGTTTGGTTCCACGCCATCGTTGTCATTGTCCGGCGTAACTGTCGGGATCTCTTTTGCAAGCTCCTCGTTATCTTTCCCATTTTCCGCTTCGCCCGAAGCTGGCTTGTTTTCCTGGTCTTGGTTTTCTGGCTCTGTTTCCATGCTGTTTAATTGTTAAGTATTGCTCTAACACGCATAACCTACCTGATTGTTTTACCGGAAATAAAATCCGCATTTTTGGCGCTTGTTTAAATTTGTCAAGAAAATGCCGATGCTTCTTTTATCCTATAAAAATTGGTGTTTGTACAATTTAAATAAACCTTAAATAAACCGAAACCAGGCAATGTCAATTTTTAGGCGATAAAAGAAGCATTGAAAATCAATTTTCAAACAGGCCTTAAACTTGCTTCCTTATCTCCCCAGCCGGAAAGCAAAATCAACAACCTGAGGATTTAATTACAAGTAAAAACATTTTTTAAAACCGGAAAAGCGGTAGCAAACAGGTTGATTTCCCTGATCCGGAAACTGAATACAGAAACGCCTTGTTGGTTGTTTTCCAGTTGCTTCATCGAGTCGCATTGCAAGCGTATACGGTCGTCCCAAATTTCGACTTCAAATACAAAACATTCTTTTTCCTGCTGGTTTTCAAATAGTTGCATATCCTGTTCAGGGGCAGTTACTTCAATCGTGTCGCCAATTTTAAAGCTTGCAGGATAATTGAAAGTTAAAGGAACGGAAGTACCGTTTGCTAAATTTTGGATAGTTGTGTTGTTGATTTTATCCATA
Organism: uncultured Sphingobacteriaceae bacterium; assembly: GCA_964244955.1. Classification (GTDB taxonomy): domain Bacteria; phylum Bacteroidota; class Bacteroidia; order Sphingobacteriales; family Sphingobacteriaceae; genus Mucilaginibacter_A. The sequence continues at coordinate 4,231 of CAXTKQ010000032.1, forward strand.
GTTTTTGTGCTCATAACGCTTAAATTTTTAATGTTTATAAAAGCTTAATTGCAATTATAAATCCGTTTTAGGTTGAAGCTGGATGAGCACTGTGAGATTGGCGTTTAAATTTGTAGATACTGTTTTTATCGGCATAAAAACAGTATTGAATTTTTATTTCGGCTAAAGCCAACATAGCATGATGCCACCACGGCCTAAAGGCCGTGGCAATCTTAAAACCCTTTTTTACGATATTTTTTTATTCTTAATTCCTAACAAAGCAACCTGAAACAAACACACCAGGCCGCAATATTTGAACTTTAATTGCCACGGCCTTTAGGCCGTGGACAAAGCGAAATAAACCATAGGCTTTAGCCAAAAATACAAGCTGTTAAATTTTGATGTGATAAAAGAAGCATGAAAAACCGGCCGGACAAAATTTAAACCTGCTGATATATTCACAAATTAAACCAACTGCATTTTCAACACTAATACTGTTTTTACCGGCATAAAAACAGTATTACATTTTTTTAAGATTGGATTGAACGATTTAGTTTACAAATTATTCAAACTGTATCTTCAACAAAAAAACTAAACCAGTACGGCCGGATTTTTTATTTGCCGGATGAACGCTGGTATTTGCTTTAAATAATCTTTTTCGGAAGCCAAAAACTTGACGAAAGCACTGCCTACAATCGCGCCGTTGGCATAAGCGCAGGCTTTGGCAAAGGCAGCATGGCCGGAAATACCAAAACCAATAACGGTTGGGTTTTTCAGTTCCAAATCTTTAATCCGCTTAAAATAAAGTTCAACGCTATCCGAAACTTCCAGGTTTTTGCCGGTTATGGAAGAGGAAGAAAGCAGGTAAATAAAACTTTGGCTCAGTTGGTCAATCTTTCGGATGCGTTCTTCCGAAGTTTGCGGCGTAACCAAAAATATATTGCTTAGGTTGTTTTCGATAAAATAAGGCTTGTACAAACTTTCGTATTCGTACATCGGCAAATCCGGGATGATCAAGCCATCCACGTCCACTTCCACAGCTTTTTTGCAAAATTTTTCTACGCCATATTGCACCACCGGGTTGAAATAGCCCATTAGCAAAATTGGAATTGTAACGCGCTGGCGCAGGGATTTTAACTGTTCAAACAGCACGTTCAGGTTCATGCCGTTTTCCAAAGCCTTTTGCGAACTGTTTTGGATGACGGGCCCATCCGCCAAAGGATCGGAATACGGAAAACCAATTTCCAGAAAATCTGCGCCTGCTTTTTCCAAAGCTTCGGCAATAGCAACCGTTGTGTTTAATTCGGGGAAACCGGCGGTATAATAAATGGATAAAAGGTTTTCTTTTTTAGTGGAAAAAAGCTGGTTCAGCCTGTTCATAAAGTTTGGATTGATAGGAGCAGAAACGGCAATACTGTTTTTACCGGCATAAAAACAGTATCGTTAAAACCCGAAGTGGTTGATGTAAGTATTGAGATCTTTATCGCCGCGGCCGGAAAGGCAAACCACTACCGTTTCATCGCCTTTAAAGTTCATTTTTTTGAGTTGGGCCAAAGCATGTGCGGTTTCAATCGCCGGGATGATGCCTTCCAAACGCGAACATTCCAGCCCGGCTTCCATCGCTTCGTCATCTGTAATGCTGACGTATTTCGCACGGTTTATTTTGTATAAATGCGCGTGCTGCGGGCCAATCCCCGGATAATCTAAACCCGCAGAAATAGAATAGGGTTCTACCACTTGCCCGTCATCCGTTTGCATTAAAATGGTGCGGCTGCCATGCAAAACACCTTCGCGCCCCAAATAAGTTGTCGCGGCAGATTCGCCCGAATCCACGCCTCTTCCGGCAGCTTCCACGGCCACTAATTTTACGCTTTCTTCATCCAGAAAATGGTAAAACATGCCCATCGCATTGCTGCCGCCGCCAACACAAGCCAAGGCATAATCCGGCAGTTCGCTTCCGGTTTGTTCCAGCAATTGTTTACGGGTTTCTTCGGAAATAATGGCTTGAAACCTGGCAACCATTTCGGGATACGGATACGGGCCAACCACAGAACCGATGATATAATGCGTGTCTTCCGGGTTGTTGATCCAGTCGCGCATCGCCTCGTTGGTTGCATCCTTTAAGGTTTTGCTTCCTGATGTTGCCGGGATAACGGTTGCGCCCAGCATTTTCATCCGGGCTACATTTGGTGCCTGTCTTTCAATATCAACTTCGCCCATATAAACCACGCATTCGATATTTTTCAGCGCACAAACGGTTGCAGTTGCCACGCCGTGCTGCCCTGCACCGGTTTCGGCAATGATCCGGGTTTTGCCCAAACGTTGTGCGAGGAGAATCTGGCCAATGGCATTGTTGATTTTGTGCGAACCGGTATGGTTTAAATCTTCCCGCTTAAAATAAATATTGGCGCCATACAAACCTGAAGTGCGTTTGGCAAAATACAAAGGCGATGGACGGCCAACGTAATCGCGCATCAACTGGTTAAATTCATGGATAAAAGAAGCATCCGTGGTAATTTCCAGGTACTGCTGCCTTAATTCTTCAATATTGGGGTAAAGCATTTCGGGGATGTATGCGCCGCCGAAATCGCCGTAATAACCTTGTTCGTTAACTCCGTATTTCATTTTAAGGTTTTATTTGGAAGGAAGCGGTTTGTTGTGCGCTTTGATCAAGGCAAAAGCCTCCTCCAGTTTTTTAATATTTTTCAGCCCGGGCTCGTCTTCAAACCTGCTGTTCAAATCCAACCCGTAAAAGGCCGGATGCTGCAACTTTAAAACTTCTTCCAGGTTTTCCTGGCTTAAACCACCGCTGATAAAAAACGGAACGTTTAAAGTATATTTTTCTAAAACATGCCAATCGAAAACCTTTCCGGAGCCGCCATAAACCAAGGTTTTTGTATCGAACAAAAAGTAGTCAACCGAATTTTCGTATGCTTTAAGCAAATTAAAATCAAAATTTTCATCCACCCCAAAAGCTTTGATCACTTCAACCGTTTTTCTTAAAGCGGCACAGGTTTCTGCAGATTCGCTTCCATGAAGTTGTACGGCATCCAAATGGTAGGTTTGGATAATGCTTTTGATGGTACTAAAATCTTTATCTACAAAAACACCTGTTTTTTTTGCCGGTAAACGAAGCCCGGTCAATTCTTCGTTTGGCACATAACCTACAAAACGCGGCGAATGCGGATAAAAAATAAAGCCTACATAATCCGGCTGCAAAGCTGCAACTGCTTGTACATTTTCAGGAAACTTCAATCCACAAACCTTAATTTTCATCGCTGTTTATTTAATTGGCCAACAATTGTTTAAAACTGTTTAATGCTTTTTTGCTGCACAAAGATACGTTTGCTTCGTCAAAACTTTCGGCAAATGATTTTTTAGGGCCGATAGTTTTGATCGCCATCGCCGCATTGCACAACACCACATTGGTTTGCGCTTCGGTTGCTTCGTTATTTAATACTTGCATAAAAACGGCAGCAGCTTCGGGAACGGAATGGCCGCTGCTGATTTTGGTTGGGTTTAATTTATCAAAGCCAAATTCGGCCAGTTTGCAAACCTGTTCGCCCTGGTTAGAGAAAATTTTAAAATCCGAAGTCAGCGATATTTCATCATAACCATCCAAAGAATGAACGATGGTGTAGTTTTTATCCGTTTTTTGATATAAATAAGCATAAACCCGTGCCAGTTCCAAACTAAAAACGCCCACCATTTGGTTTTTTGGTTTTGCCGGATTTACCATCGGCCCCAGCATATTGAAAAAAGTTTTTACGGCCAGTTCTTTTCGGATGGGCGCAATAATTTTCATGGCCGGGTTAAACAAAGGCGCATGTAAAAAACAAATCCCGGCTGTTTCAATGCTTCTTTTAAGGGTATTAATTTCGTTGGTAAACCGATAGCCCAAATATTCCATTACGTTGGAAGAACCGGAACCGGAAGAAACGCCATAATTACCATGCTTGGCCACCGGATAACCGGCACCGGCAACCACAAAAGAAGCCAGGGTAGAAATGTTAAACGTGTCCTTACTGTCGCCGCCCGTCCCGCAAAGGTCAACCAGGTTTTCGGTTTCTAAATTTACCGGGACGCACAGTTCCAACATCGCATCGCGGAAACCTTCCAGCTCGTCAACCGTGCTGCTGCGCATACAATAAGCCGTGATAAAAGCAGCCATTTGCGAAGGGTTGTACTGGCCGCGGGCAATATTGATCAGGATATTTTTAGCTTCTTCTTTGGCAAAGCTTCGGTTTTCAAATAAGTGGTTGAGTATGGCTTTCATCTGCATTTGTTCCTGCCCAAAGCTAAGGCAATTGCAGGGATAAACACAAGGAATACTAAGGTAAAAACGGGTTAAACTACCGGCATAAAAAATATAGCGGTAAAAAAAGCATCCGCAATTTTTTAGCCTTTGAGCTGTGGATAATTTTGCTTCTTTTACAATACTTTTTTCAGATAACCTTTTTAATTTATGCCCACCAATTTTATAGTGGTAAAAGAAGCATAGCCAATAATGTATGATGCCGAATAGAAAATATACCATGCAAGACGATCTGGGACTGGGCCTGCAACCGGCCGTACAAAACCAGCGCACCATTAACCGCGACGGAACTTCCAATAGCCGCCGTATTGGGCTGCCTTTTTTTCGCACGGCAGATATGTACAACAGCTTGATCAACATATCGTGGACTATGTTTAACCTGCTTGTTTTTGCGGCTTATCTGCTCATCAATATATTTTTTGCATTGGTTTACCTGTTAATCGGCATTAAAAACCTGGACGGGATCAAACCCGGCGGTTCCGCTTCCCAGCATTTTATGGATGCTTTTTTCTTCTCGGCACAAACCGTTTCTACGGTTGGTTACGGCCATATCAGCCCAACAGGTTTGCCGGCCAGTACCGTTGCCGCGCTCGAGTCATTGGTTGGCTTGCTTAGCTTTGCGTTTGCTACCGGTTTATTGTATGGCCGTTTTTCCAGGCCGACGGCCAAAATCAGGTACAGTAAAAACATTATTGTTGCCCCTTATCATGATATTACGGCCTTGATGTTCCGGCTGGCCAATTTCCGCAGCAACCAGTTGATTGAGGTGGAAGTGCAAGTGATACTGACGTACAATGATATAGCTGATGGAAAAGCGGTACGGCAGTATGTGCCCTTAGAATTGGAACGAAGCAAAATCAGTTTACTCACATTAAGCTGGACGGTTGTACATCCAATTACCGAAGAAAGCCCGCTTAAACCGATGACACCTGATTTTTTAAAGAGCAGCGAGGCCGAATTTATTGTGATGCTGAAAGCTTTTGATGATAATTTTTCGCAAACGGTACAGTCCCGCACTTCTTACACAGACGAAGAAATTATTTGGGGCGCAAAATTTTTGCCTGCTTTTGCCCGTGATGCAGCCGGTGTCCATGTTTTGGCTTTGAATAAAATTGATGCGCTGGAGAAGGTTGAACTGGAGGACAGGTAAAGGTGAATACCTCACAAGTTTATACCTCTGATTTAGCACTCGTTAAAATTTTTTAAGAAAAAAGGGATACTTCTTTTACCCTATAAAAGTTAATGCCATGTCAATTTTTATAATCAAAACCCAAACTTTTACCAATTTTAAGGTGATAAAAGAAGCATTAAGACCCATTTGAGCAAATTTTAAACAAGGCTATTATAATTTTTAAATTATTAGTAAAATAGACCAATCCGCTCGATTTTATTAAATTTATTTGCAATAAAATTTAATAATCTTAGTTTTACTCCTACTTTTAACAGAATTTAACATTTAAAACTTAACTAACTTATTCAAAACATGAAAAAACTTCTACATGTATGTATGGTTTTCCTGCTGTTGTTTGCCTCTCGGGCATATGCACAAAACCGTACAATTACCGGTACAGTTACAAGCAGGGAGGACAATCAAACCCTTCCAGGTGCTTCAGTAATTGTAAAAGGGACAACAAAAGGAACTCAAACTGGATCTGACGGAAGATACACCCTAACAGGTGTGGCACCAGGCGCAACATTGGTATTTAGCTTTATTGGCTCAACCTCAGTAGAAATCAAAGTTGGTGCTTCTGCTACAGTGAATGCTGTTTTAGCCTCTTCTTCTAAGCAACTAACGGAAGTTGCAGTTACATCATTTGGTGTAAAAAGACAAGCTGCTTCACTAGGCTACTCAACTACCAACATTTCTTCGAAAGAACTTACTGTTGCAAAGCCTATTAGTGTGGCCAATGGTTTAACCGGTAAAGTATCAGGCTTACAAGTAAGCACCACCAACAATGGCCTATTCGCGCCAACCCGTATCACTTTACGCGGCACCCGCTCATTAACCGGTAACAATACACCTTTGATTGTTGTAGATGGTTCTATTTTTTATAGTGATATTAGCACTTTGAATCCTGAAGACATTGAATCAACAACTATCTTGAAAGGTGCCAGTGCATCTGCCGTGTATGGTTCTGATGCATCAAACGGTGTAATTGTTATTACTACCAAACATGGTACTAATTCAAAAACACCAACTATTACATTTTCTCAAACCACACAGATAGAAAAAGTAGCTTACCTTCCAGCTTTACAAACTCAATTTGGCAGCAATGGAGGCGAAAGTACAGTATACGATTTTAATGATTTGAGTTATTATATCCCCTACGAAAATCAAAGTTATGGGCCGCTTTACAATGGCAAATCTGTCCCGTTAGGTCGTACGGCTGCTGATGGCTCCATATTAAGGGTACCATATAGTAATGTAAAAAACCAGAAGAGGGATTTTTTTAACACTGGGTTAACTTTGCAAAATAACTTTTCGTTTGCTTCTGGAGATGAAAACGGAAATTTTTTTATGTCGTTTCAGGATTTATTAACTAAAGCTGTAATGCCCGGAGACCAAGGACGCAGAGATGCTTTTCGCTTAAACGGAGATAAGAAATACGGCATTTTTTCTGCAAACTATTCAGCAGTGTACACCAGGAAATACACCAATACCACTAACACAGGCGCTGTATATAATGATTTATTAGAATCGCCTACATTCATCCCTGTAAACATTCTTAAAGATCCGAATTCTTTCTGGGGAAATCCTGATAATTATTACAATGACTATTATATCAGTCCTGGCCAGATTATCAAACAAACAAGAAATTATAATACAGAAGACCACATTAATGCCAACTTAGCATTGAATTTAAAACCAACCAAGTGGTTTGGGTTAACCTACCGTACTTCTATTGATAATTCAAACAATAGATACGAATTTCAAGATGCTGGTATAACCTTTAGTCCTTATACACATACTAACGGTTTTGTAAATTATACCAATTATGATGGCACACAGATTATAAAAGGTACTGATGCTGGTACAAAATATTCTGCTTCTGCTGATTTGTTACCAACATATGGAACTAATAACTCCAGTAACTTGCTTTTTAGCTCTGACCTTTTGGCAAACTTTAACACCAAAATCAATAAAGATTTCTCTTTTAGGGGAACTTTAGGCATAGCCTATTTAGATAATAAAATTACCTATACCCCAATTAACCCTTCTTTTATTAACTTTTTGCCTTACAATACCTCCAACTTCGTTTCAGTTTCATCATCAACAGTTTCTGGTTCTGCGGCATTAGGAACAGCTCAACTATCAGCCGAAGCGCGCAAAATCGGATATTTTGGCGAGGCAGAATTTAGTTTCAGAAATTACGCCTTCGTTCATGGTTCTTACAGAACTGACTTAGATTCACGCTTATCGAAAGCAAATCGTTATATCCCTTATTATGATATTGACGGTTCATTGGTGTTAAGTGAATTGTTTAAAAGTTTAGTAGAAAACAATAACTATTTAAGCTTTGCTAAAGTAAGATATGCACACTCTTTAACTGGTAACGTCTCAGCTTTGGCTAACGGTTCACAATATATCGCTTATGGTTCTTATCAAACAACACCAACAATAAACCTTGCCAATGGCTTTCCTTACTCATCTTCAGGCATTTCAGGTTACTCGTTAAGTACTACAGTTGCTAACCCTAATATTAAGCCTGAAACTACAATTGAAAACGAGATAGGATTAGATTTAGGCTTTCTAAAAGATAGAATTACTTTTGGCGGATCTATTTATAAACAAGACACTAAAGACGGAATTGTGTATGCTGCTGTTTCATACGCTTCCGGATTTAACCGGGCATTGTTAAATGCTGCCAATACTACTAATGAAGGTATAGAGCTGGATTTGAGCGGTACAGCAATTAAGTCAAACAACGTAACTTGGACTTTAAAAGGCAACTGGACACGTAATCAAAACAGGACTAACTCTATTGTTTCTGGCGTACAACAATTAAACATTGGTTATAATACTTATGCTGTAGTTGGCCAATCCATGTCTAACCTTTTAGGTTACGACTGGAACAGAGATCCAGCTACAGGAAAAGTAATTGTAGATCCAAACACTGGTTATCCAACCAAATCATCTGTGTTAACTAACTTTGGCCGTGTTACTCCGAGAGATATTGTCGGAATTACTTCTACTGTAGCTTATAAAAATTTATCATTAACTATAACTGCTGATTACAGAAGTGGTTACGTAATTTATAACCAGATTGGTAGAACGGTTGACCATAGCGGTGTTGGCCTTACTACAGCAGTTTCTGGCCGCCAACGTTTTGTTTTCCCTAACTCTGTTTATAAAGATGCAAATGGTAATTATGTTAACAATACCAATGTGGAAGTTCAAAGTGCTAACTGGGAATTCTGGCCGTTAACGTATAACAGTGTTGATGGTAATTATATCGTAAGCGCCGCTGCTTGGAAACTAAGAGAGGCTAATTTAAATTATGCTGTACCTACACAATGGTTAAGAAGCAGGGTAAAATATATTAAAGGTGCAAATATCTCTATTTCAGGCCGTAATTTATTAATGTTCCGTCCGTCTACTAACAAATGGACAGATCCTGAATATAGCGAGACTACAGGTAACGCAGTAGGTTATACTAGTTTAAACCAGGCTCCTCCAACCAGGCTTTACAGCGGAACTATATCTATCATTTTTTAAGATCAAAACAATGAATATAAAATCAATATTTAAGCAAAAAGCAAGCTTAGCTTCACTTTTTATAGCAATAGTATTAAGTACAGCCGGATGTAAAAAAGGCGCTTTTGATATAAACAATAATCCGAATACACCTACATCTGTACCGGCTAAATACTCTTTAAGTTCTGCTTTAACAGCTACTGCTACATTACAATTTGGAGGCAATAGCGACTTTTTAGATAACTGGATGGGTTATTGGATGCAAAGTGGTGCATATTCTGCAAGTCCTACTTATGCTTTGTACCAGCTAACTAATAGTGATTATAACGGTAACTGGACAAGTGCTTACGTGAACCTTGAAAACTATAGCCTAATTCAACGTACCGCGGGAACAGACCCTACCCAGGCAAATTTTAGGGGTATTGCTATGATCATGAATGCATATGTTTATCAACGTATTGTGGATTTATATAGCAGTGCACCTTATACCAGTGCTTTAGCTGCAAATGCGCAGTTTTCTTACCCTTATGATTCCGGCAGCAGTATTTATGCAAAATCTATTGCCAAAATAGATTCGGCAGTAACTATTATCAGCGGTGCACCTACAACAGCAGTAAACCCGGGAACTTACGATGTAATGTTTGGCGGTAAAATGACTAACTGGTTGCTTTTTGCTAAAACCTTGAAATTAAAAATGCTAATGCGTCAAACACAAAACGGCATTGGCGATGCAGGTGTTAAAACTGCATTGGCAAGTTATACACAAGCAGATTTTTTAGGTGCCGGTGTTGATGCTGCCATTAACCCGGGTTACTCCAGCACATCTAATGCACAGGAAAACCCTTTCTATTATGACATTGTAAAAGACTACGTTGGAAACCCTGGTGCAAATACATTGTATTACCGTGCCAATGCCTATGCCGTGAATTTCTATAAGAACCATAACGACCCTCGCAGTACTGCTTTTTATTTTCCTGCAACTAATACAGGAACGGTAGTTGGCCGTGTTTACGGTTCTACAGGTACAGAATCTAACCAAGCTATTTCGGCTATCCGTGGCACTGGATTTACCTCAAATGGAGCAACTAAAACTTCTTCGCAAGATGCTGTAATACTACCAGCATTTGAAAGTCTATTTTTACAAGCCGAAGCCATACAACGCGGTTATATTGCCGGTAATGCTGCTACAACATTTAAATCAGCCGTGGCAGAGTCTTTCAGGATTTTAGGTGTAACCGATGCTGCAAATGCAGCAGAAATATATACCAATCAAGCTGATGCGCTTACCAATTACACGGCTGCAACCAATAAAATCCAAGCTATCATTACCCAAAAATGGGCTGCCTGCAATACTTATGACCCTTTAGAATCTTATAGCGACTGGAGAAGGTTAAGTTTTCCTTCTGATTTGCCGGTATCAATTTATCCTGGTAACACGGCAACGCACATCCCGTATCGTTTGCCTTACCCAGTATCTGAAACCAGTTATAACAGTACAAATGTGCCAGCAGGCGGTACGGCACAAGATATTTTTACGGCAAAAATATTTTGGATGCCATAATTGTTAATTCACCATTAAATTAAAAAAAATGAAAAAAATAATATTCCCATTTGCTATCCTTACAGTGGCGTTAACTTCATGCTTAAAGGATAAGCCGGATGTAGACTTTTCAAATTTAGGCGTAAATATTGATTTGGTTGAAAGTGGCAAAACCTACTTTGCACAAGATGCAATTACAGATGCTAAGGATACCATTACCAAAACGTTTACCATAAACATATCATCGCCCAACACATTAAGCACAGACGAAGTAGTAACTTTGGGCGTTGATAACTCCATTGTAACAAGCTATAATGCTGCAAACCCGGGCATAACTTATACGGCATTTCCTACAACCGCTTTTAAGTTACCTGTTACTACAGTTACCATAAAAGCCGGACAACGGATAGGAACAGTTAGCGTAACAATTTATAAAAACCAGCTTGATCCATCATTAAGTTATATGCTTCCAATCAAAATTGTTAGTGTTTCTACCGGTACTATTAGTGGTAACTTTGGTGTGCATTATTACCATGTTATCGGTAATGATTTTGCAGGGTCGTATACATGGGATTACAGAAGGTATAACAACGGAACAGGGCCAGGTGCAGGCTTAATACCTTCATTAGGACAAGGCCTTACTCCAGACGGAGGATCCTTTACAGGAAAAACTGGTACTATAAGTCCAGTTTCACCTACGGAATTTAAAATGGAAACAGGATATAACGCAAATAAAGTAATGTATGATGTTACTTTTACCCGGACCGTAAGTAACGGCGTTGTAACTTATAGTAACTGGGTTGTCAAATTTCTTCCTGGAGATATTGCAATATGGGCTGGTTTGCCTTCCCCTATTACAAATATAGTACCTCCTAAATTTACCATACCTCCTCCAACAAAAGCTACCGATCCTAAAATATTTGAAATTAATCATACCTCGGGTGGAGCATCGCCTCGATATATTGATGATACTTATCACAAATAAACATTAAACAAGGAAGGCTATCAATTGGTAGCCTTTCTTGTTTATATGCAATGCTTCTTTTATACATATAAATTATACTCCTTTTAATGATAGAAAAACACAGAAATAAATTAAACAAAACCTAAACAAGCCAATGAAAAAATATTAATTTTGATAAACATCCTTTTCAATTATGAAAAAACAAGCTTTTTTTATACCCCTTTTTTTTATACTGCTTAGCTCTTTTGGCTTTGCACAAACCATTACTGTTTCGGGTACTGTGAAAAATGAAGTTGGCAATGCCTTACCTTTGGCTATGGTTGAAGTAAAATCAACCCCAACGGTACTGAGGGTAGATTCGGCAGGCGGTTTTTCAATGGGCGTAAACCCAAAAGCAAAATTATTGGTTAGCTGCCCGGGTTATGAAGACAAACAGGTAAATGTTAACAACAATACAGATTTGACGGTTGTGCTGGTTGCAAAAGCAGGAACCAATATCAATAACAACCAGGCAGGTACAGGTGCCAACAACCAATTTGCAAATGGCATAACCCAACGGCAAGGTGCCGCAACAAGCTTGATTTATGGAAATAGTGGTGCAAGGATAGGGTCTCTGCTGCCCGTGTTCGGCCATACCGAGGCAACCAGGGGAAGCCGCTACTTATTTGACGAATGGGCAGATGGCACGGTACTAAGCGTTAAAGATTTGGTTATCAAAAACCCAAATTATCATTTTAATTATGACAAGATCAACGGTACATTATTGCTAAGTGAAAATAAAACAAATGCAATTGAAATAGATAAAGGCCAGGTTAAAGCTTTTACCTTGCATAAAGATGGCGGACGGTTTGAAACTTTTGAACTGGTGCCTGAAATAGATCAGACACATTTTGTTGAAGTACTATCAAATGGAAAAAAATACAAAATTTATAAGCAATTAAATACAAAATTTATTAAGAACAACTATCGAACAGATGGCATGACTTCCAGCGGCAACAACTATGATGAGTATGTTGATGAAAGTACTTATTACGTAATGGATGTTAAAACCCAGCAACTGCGCAAAATAACCTTGAAAAAGAAGGCGTTAAAAGAAGCATTTGCTGCCGATGCGGTTAAAGTAAACACTTATTTAACCACCAACACAGATGATATCAACGACAGTTATGTTGCCAGTTTGGGGAATTATTTAAACCAGTAAATAAAAGTGTTGTAGTGTTTGTGGTTTAAACCTAAAAACTTTACTCCCAAACCCCGGCCTCCAACAACTCCTCCAACACCGCCACCAATTCATTCACACACTTATCCGCATTAGTCTTACTATGTGCAGGAAACGCAATGGCTTTGGTGTACACAACAGAAGAAATCCCAGATAACTGGATGGCTTCCAATACTTCTTTTTCCAAAACTTTCATCACCGTAATGACTACTTGAGGTTGCAGCAAAACCAGCCGTTTGCTTAAAGGTTTGATGCTGTCTGTTCTTACCTGTTTTCTAAATTCTATGGTTAGCCCGTTGATCATATCCGGGCATAAATAATCTACGTAGCAGCCGTTTTCTTTAAAAAACTGGAGAAAATCTTCATGGCTTTTAAATTCCCCAAACACCTGGCCGAATGCTTCTTTTACCGCCCTAAAAACATTGGAGTTTTTGCGGTAAAAAAACATGTTGCCGGGTTGTACGGCTTCTTCTACAAACAATATTTTTATACTTTCCGGCTGGTATTGCTGCCTGCTCTGGTTTAAAGCTTCTGTCATTCTTTTAAAATGGATTTGCCGGTTTAATGTTTTTAAGGCCTCACCCTAAATTCTTGACCAAAAGAGAGGGGCTTAAAATGCAGCAATCATAAAAAAAAGCCTTTAATTTATACCGGTAAAAACAGCATGTTGCACTACCCATTTAAAAAATTTCGGACATGAAATTACAAACAAGGAGGAATTTCATCAAATCTACTGCTGCGCTGGCTGCCGGTGCTGCATTAGTCCCTGTTCCGGCTTCCTCCAAACCAAATCCTTCCGTTACTGTTGCTGCTTCCATGTATAATTCGCCCAATTTTAACGGTAAAGTTTTTGTTAACCCCATCCCAACGCAAACCGGTTTATCTTCCAGTATTTTTAAGGTTTTGGCAGAATATACCAAAGACCATCCCAACCGGACGCCACACATCCAACCCGGCCCTTTTCAGGTTGATCTTTCGCTATTAAATACATTGCCTGCAAATACCTTGCGTATCACTTTAATCGGCCATTCTTCTTTGTTAATTGAAATTGACGGAAAGCGGATATTAACAGACCCGGTTTGGGCGAAACGCGCCTCTCCTTTTCAGTTTTTTGGCCCGGAACGCTTCTTTCCCGCACCCATCGCTTTAAAAGATTTGCCGCCGGTTGATGCCATCATCCTTTCCCACGACCACTACGACCATCTGGACGAAGCAACCGTAAAAACATTGGGCAAAAGAAGCATCCCGTTTTTCTGCTCGCTGGGTGTTGGCAGGATTTTGGAAAGCTGGGGCATCAATAAAAACCAAATTATGGAGTTTGACTGGTGGCAGGAAAAGGAAATCTGGCCTGGTTTTAAACTCGCTGCTGCGCCTGCCCGTCATTTTTCCGGCAGAGGAATTAGCAACCGCAACACTACGCTTTGGGCTTCCTACATCATCAAAGGCCCAACCCATAAAGTTTATTTTGGTGCCGATTCGGGCATCCACCCGCTTTTTAAAACCATTGGCGAAAAGTACGGTCCTTTTGATATCGCCATGTTGGAAATCGGCGCATACAACGACCTCTGGAAAGACATCCACATGGGACCGGACAATGCGGCCACTGCTTTTCTCGCCCTGAATGCCAACCTGATGATGCCGATCCATTGGGGCACTTTTAACCTAGCTTTTCATACCTGGACACAACCGGCAGAAAGGCTGCTGGAACTTTCGGAACAAAAAAACATCCCTTTATTGATACCGCAGCCCGGCGAAACTTATACTTACAATGGCAAACCCTACGTAAACAAATGGTGGGAAGCTTTTAAATAATACGGATGGACCGAAAGTTTTTAAAAGCTTATTTGTCGGAATTTGCAGGTACGGCTTTGTTGGTTTTGGTAGGCTTATCTTTTGTGATTTTGGTTAACGGGAAAGGTTCGCCGGTACTAAAAATTATTCCGGATGGCGGTATTAGAAGGGCAATTTCCGGTTTTTTGTTTGGTACAACTGGCTGCCTGATCACCATTTCCCCTGTTGGCAAAATTAGCGGTGCGCACATTAACCCGATGGTCAGCATTGCTTTTTGGCTGCGCGGAAACATGACGTTTGAAAACATGCTTGGTTTTGTTGCGGCACAAATGGCGGGTGCAATTGTAGGCTGCGTGCCTTTACTTTTGTGGGGAAAGCAAGGTTTAAGTATGGATTACGGTGCTACCATACCAAACGGTGTTAATGCTGCTTTTACCGGTGAAATTTGGACAACTTTTGTGCTGATTGCCGTTATCCTGTTTTTTACCAGCCATGATAAACTGAAAAATTTTACGCCTTTTATGATGCCCATCATTTATTGCATCATGGTTTATGTAGAAGCCCCCGTTTCGGGCACCAGCACCAACCCTGCCCGTAGTTTTGGGCCGGCCGTGGTTAGCAATGTTTGGTCGGGCTACTGGCTCTATTGGGTTGCGCCGCTTATTGGTACGCTGATTGCAGTTTTGGTTTTTAACGTAGGCTGGCTGAAACATTTACGCTCTACAGTGGCCAAGCTCTACCACTTTAAAAAATATCCAAACATCAGCAAAGATTTATAGCGGAAACAATTTTTCACAACCGATTTTACTATTTGCCCTGCCGCTTCATTTCCTCTTGCCGCATGGGCATGGCATCAATCAAACGATATAATTTCTCCAGGCTAACCGGTTGGTTTGAACGCAGTTTTTCGCCGCCGTCTTTCCCGATCAAAATAAATGTAAAGCCTTGTGCCGTTGTTTTGTACTTTTTAAACACCGCTTCGTTGGCTTTTAAACCGATCACTTCATGTACCAAAATGTCCCGCTCTTTTAACCCGGCAGCAGCATTTGCCAACAAAGATTTTTGGGTGGTAAAAGAAGCATTGCCTGCGTCTGAAGTAAATAGCCAAATGTGGCGGTGATTATTTTGTTGGGATAGGTGGAGCATGGCGAAAAGCAGGATGGCTGGGGTTAGCAATAGGTTGGGCATGGGTTTGTAATGGTATTTAGTTTAGTTCTAAGTCAATAGTGCAGCTTTAGTTGCCACGGCCTTTAGGCCGTGGATAGTATAAAGGTCAAACGGCTTTAGCCAAAACACTTTTGAAAATCATTCATTAAAAATCAGATCTTTAGTTTTTTTGGCTAAAGCCAACTTTTATTGCTTTGATCCACGGCCTAAAGGCCGTGGCAATTGCAACTATTCAAATTTAAAAATCTGTTTTTATAACCAGTTTTTGTTAATAAAGACAATTTGTAAATCAAACCGCTTAAATTGCCACGGCCTTTAGGCCATGGATGCAGAGTTGAAGCAGTTGGCTTTAGCCAAACCCTTTTTGAAAATGGTGCGCTTCAAGAAACTCCTCATACTCCTCAGCAAAAGTTTTCTTTTTGTGGTGCGTTTCCTGATTTGCAATATAAGACCGGACTTTATCAGCAGCAGAATAACTTACGGACAAGGCAATATATTCGTCCTGCCATTCAAATTTGCTTTTGATAAAGTCTTGTTTGTTCGCCCAAAAAGAAGATTCCCCTTTGATCATCATTGCTATTTTAGCAATGGTTTGTTCTGTACCTAAGGAAACAAGCAAATGGATATGATCGGAAACACAATTTACGGTATCAATAAAAATTTCTTTTTTGATACTGTTCTCTTTAATATGTTGCAGTAGTAAAGGCTTCAATTCTTTTGTGATTAAAGGTTCACGATTTTTAGTTGTCCAAATGAAATGTATCAATACTTTGGTGTATGGCATGGCAAGTTTTGGCTAAAGCCAGAATTTATTTCTTCTTAAACCACGGCCTAAAGGCCGTGGCAACAAACACGTGATAACTAAAACCAATTTAAACAATGGGTTTCTGCAGATCAAATCCCCATGCTTCTTTTACCACACAAAAATCCTTATTTATGCTGATGCTTTGCCCGCTCATATTGAACCGGCCATGCTACCTCAACGCCTAATTCTTGCGCCGCATGCAAGGGAAAATACGGGTCGCGCAAAGATTCGCGGGCAATCAATACCAAATCTGCTTGTCCGCTGTTTATGATTTCTTCCATTTGTTTTGCTTCGGTAAGCAGGCCAACTGCGCCGGTCAGTATCCCGGTTTCTTTTTTAATTTGCTCGGCAAACGGGACTTGGTAATTCGGGCCTGCTGCTATTTTTTGCCAGGAAACCAAACCGCCGGAAGAGCAATCCATCAAATCAACGCCCTGGTTTTTTAATATTTCGGATAGGTTGACCGATTCTTCCAAGCTCCAGCCGCCTTCTGCCCAATCCGTGGCCGAAATACGGACGAACAAAGGCAAATCTTTCGGCCAAACTTCCTGTACCGCGGCCGTTACTTCCAGCAAAAAGCGGATACGGTTTTCAAAAGAACCGCCGTACTGGTCAGTCCGCTGATTGGTCAGCGGCGATAAAAACTGGTGCAGCAAATAACCATGCGCAGCGTGCAATTCGATCACTTTAAAACCAACTTCAATAGACCTTCGGGTTGCTTCCTTAAAATCGCCGATCACTTTGGCAATTCCGGCTTCGTCCAAAGCAATCGGCGGTTCGGTTCCTTCTGCATAAGGTATCGCGCTTGGTGCAACCGTTTGCCAGCCTTCCGGCTCGTTGCTTGGGATAAGCGAACCACCTTTCCAAGGTGCTTGGTGGCTTGCTTTTCTTCCCGCATGTGCCAGTTGCACACCGGCAACCGAACCGTTTTGATGGATAAAGTCGACAATTTTTTTTAGTTCTGTTAGATGTTCATCTTTCCAAATCCCTAAATCGTCCGGCGTGATCCTGCCTTCGGGAGAAACCGCAGTTGCTTCGGTAATAATCAATCCGGCACCGCCAACGGCCCGGCTGCCAAGATGAACGAAATGCCAATCATTCGCGAAACCATCAACGCTCGAATATTCGCACATGGGCGAAATCACGATACGGTTTTTCAGTTCTATACTTTTTATTTTTAATGGTTTAAACAGTGCTGCCATAATGCTTTTTTTATCGGTATATTTTTAGGAAGAACACCAGGGCGGCATTGAGGTTTGTAGTAAATTCTACTTAAAGGAACAATCACTGATCACAAAACAAGACTGAATAAACCAAGGTAATAAACACTTTAAAAATTGTAAATTTGGTTATGGAAATTGTGATCACAAATTTAAAAGAAAAGCATCTTGCTTTAATAATTGAGTTGGCGCGTACACTTGAATTCGAAATAACTGAACCTGCTAAAGACTCTCCTTACGATCCAGAATTCGTTGCCAAAATAAAACAAGGCGATGAAGATATTGAAGCTGGACGTACAACAAAAATTACTTTAGATGATATATGGAAGTAGAACTTACCGTTCGAGCTACTCATGATTTGAATTTTTGGAAGAAAACAGGCAACGAAAAAGTATTAAAACGCATTCGTGAATTAACGGCTTCTATTTTAGAAAATCCTTATCAAGGAATAGGAAAACCAGAAGCTTTAAAACATCAACTTTCCGGAAAATGGTCGAGACGGATTACACAAAATGATCGAATTGTTTACGAAGTCCGAAACGATATCCTTTATATTTCTTCTTTAAAAGGCCATTACGACAAGTTGTAAACCTACAATTCCACCTTTGGAAAATGGATCTCATACCTTTCCAACTCCAGCACGACCGTATTTAAAATTGCATAATTTTTATACCATTTTTTATCAGATGGGATAATGTTCCAATGGGCAGCTTCCGAACAATGCTCAAAGATGTACTCATACACTTTGGCAAAATCGTCGTGCTTTTTGATGGCCGCAATATCTTCCTGCTGGTATTTCCAGCGTTTGTATTCGTTGGTTTTGCGTGCCTGCAAGCGTTCTTCCTGTTCTTTTTGCGAAACGTGCAAATAAAATTTCATCAAAATCGTATTGTTCCTTACCAAACCGCCTTCAAAGCAGTTAATCTCTTCGCAACGCGCTTTAACCAGTTCATCATCTATGGATTTATTGACGGAAGGCACCAAAATATCTTCGTACTGCGAGCGGTTAAAAATCTCGATCATGCCTTTTTCCGGGCATTCTTTGCTGATCCGCCATAAAAAATGATGCGCCCGCTCCTCTTCCGTTGGCGCTTTAAATGATTTTACCTTGCACCCGGCCGGGTTTACGCCCGAAAAAACATGCTCTACCGCGCTGTCTTTCCCGGAAGCGTCCATTCCCTGCAAAATAATCAGCACATCGTACTTCTTTTGGGCATACAGTTTATCCTGTATTTCCGCCAGTTTTTCAATCAGTTTGATGCTTTCTTTGGCCGCTTCTTCTTTGGTTATTTTTTCTTCGGGAGAAGTGGAAATATCCGATAGTTTAATTTTTTTGCCCATGATGCTTCTTTTACACACTAAATTTTATCCAGCCTGTACCTTCATAACCAAAAATAAACTGTTTTGGGTTGATGATTTCGGCCAGAATTTCTACCGAATCTGCAATACGCGGCCCGGAACGGTTAAAGTACTGGTTTCCATCGGCAATAAAAAGCTTATTGTTCTTCACCGCCTGCAAATCCTTAAAATACGGCTGCTGCAACAAAACGTCCATTTCTTTCAAAGTCTGTTCGATGCTAAAACCACAAGGCATCACGATGATAGTTTCCGGATCGGCCTGCACCAAATCTATCCAATCAATAGCTGGCGAGTGTTTTCCGTTTTCTGCTAAAATGGCTTGTCCGCCTGCAATTTCCACCATTTCCGGTGTCCAGTTGCCGGCCATCATCAACGGCTCAATCCATTCGATACAAGCTACGGTTGGTTTTTGGCTAATGAATTTGAGCTTGTGCCTAATCAGGTCCATCCTTTCCTGCATCCGTTCCGCCAAATCTTCGCCACGTTCCGGCACGCCCAAAACCTGCGACACCAATTTTATATCGGTAAAAACAGCATCCAAATTATTGGGTTGCAGCGAA
>CAXTKQ010000032.1:23862-31491 GCA_964244955.1 uncultured Sphingobacteriaceae bacterium
GGGTGATCCAGCAGGTTTTCCAATGCTTTTTCTACATCGTTAAAACTTACCGCACAAACTTCACATTGTGTTTGGGTGATGATGACGTCCGGTTTGAGTTGCTTCATCAGTTCGCGGTCAAGCTGATAAAAAGAAAGCGCATCGGTTAAGCTGCCTTTTACCTGTTTGTCTATTTCCTGGCTGCTTGCATCCGGGTCAAGCATCGCCGAAGAACAAACCGGCACATTTAAAATACTTTCCGGGTAATCACATTCATGCGACCGGCCAACCAATTGCGCTTCCAAACCCAGCTCGCATACAATTTCTGTTCCGGCAGCCAGCAGGGATATGATTCTTTTTTGATCCACGGACGATTAAATTATAACTTCGATTTTTGTCAACGATTGCAAGATTAACGCCCTGGTCCTCTTCCCCCTTCGAAGGGGGCAAGGGGGATGACCCTTCAAACCAATAAAAATATTTTGAACAACCATTACAACAAACAAAATAAAGAATTCGCCCGCAATCTCCGCAATAATTCTACACCGGCAGAAATCAGGCTTTGGAGCAATTTACTTCGGGCTAAAGGCCTTTGTGGTTATGCGTTTTTACGACAAAGACCAATTGGTAATTACGTTGCTGATTTTTTTTGCAAAGAATTGCAATTGGTAATTGAATTAGACGGCCGAAGCCATCAAAATGAAGAACAGGCGCAACGGGATGTTATTCGTAATGACAAATTGAAGGAGTTAGGTTATACCGTTATTCGGTTTAAAGATGATCAAGTTTTGTATGATTTTTTGAATGTTGTTAGAACGCTGGAGATTTTTGTGGAAGAGTTTGAGGCAAAGCAGCATCAGAAAAGTCATCCCCCTAACCCCCTTCAAAGGGGGAATGAGGACCAGGGCGCAGGTATTTCAAAAGTAAACTGGAAAAAATGCAACCATAATTTCCTGCCCATACTTCTTTTATCCATCTTTTTTTTGTGCGGCTGCACTTCCAAAAACCAATCCAACAAAACGGTTTTTAATTTTAACATGGACGATGCGCTGACCTCGCTTGATCCGGCTTTTGCCCGAAACCAGAATGCGATTTGGTGCGACAACCAGTTGTACAACGGTTTGTTGCAGCTAAACGACAGCTTAAAAACCATACCTTGTATTGCCAAAAGCTGGGAAGTTTCTGCGGATGGTTTGCATTACACGTTCCATTTGCGCAATGATGTTTTTTTTCATGATGCCGCCCAATTTAAAAACGGAAAAGGCCGAAAAGCAGTGGCGGCTGATTTTGTTTACAGCTTTAAACGCCTCACCGATCCGAAAGTAGGTTCTTCCGGTTCCTGGATTTTCAGCGATAAAATAGTGGTAAAAGAAGCATTCCAAGCGCCAAACGATTCTACTTTTATCATCAACCTGCGGAAGCCTTTTCCGCCGATGATGAGTTTGTTGACAGCACAATATTGCTCTGTTGTTCCACGCGAAGTGGTTGATTTTTATGGAAAAGATTTTCGCAGCCATCCCATTGGCACCGGCCCGTTTCAATTTAAGTATTGGAAAGAAGGCGAAGTGTTGGTCTTCCTTAAAAACGAAAATTATTGGGAAACGGAAAACGGCCATCGCCTGCCTTATCTCAATGCCGTGCGTGCTTCTTTTATCACCAATAAACAAACGGCGTTTATGGAGTTTGTAAAGCACAACCTCGATTTTTTTAACGACATTGACGGCAGTTACCGCGATGATATTTTGACTAAATCCGGCCACATTACTAAAAAATATCAGGGTAAATTTCAGCTTAAGATACGGCCGTATTTAAATACCGAATATTTAGGAATGCTGATGGATACCAATCTGGCTATCGTTAAAACTTCGCCTTTGCGGTTTAAAAAAGTCCGCCAAGCCGTTAATTATGCCATTGATCGGGAGAAAATGGTGAAGTACCTGCGCAACAGTGTGGCCACGCCCGGCCACGCTGGTTTTGTTCCGGTTGGGATGCCGGGTTTTGAGCAAATGCAGGTGAAAGGTTACCGTTACGATCCGGAAAAAGCGCGGCAGTTGCTGGCCGAAGCTGGCTTTAACCAAACACATCCCGTTCCGGAAATTTTGTTAAATACCACCACCACTTACCGTGATTTAATTGAATTTGTACAAGGACAACTCAACGCAGTCGGCATTGCAACGCGGGTAGAAGTTAGTCAGGGCGCCGCGCTGCGGGAAAGGATTGCTAAAAACAGCGTTAACTTTTTCCGCGCTAACTGGATGGCCGATTACCCGGATGTCGAAAACTATTTGTCGGTTTTTTACTCGCACAACAAAGTCCCTTTCGGCCCCAATTATACCGCGTTTTACAATCCTGGTTTTGACCAATTGTTCGAAGCCAGTTATCAGGCCAAAACCGAGCAGGAACGTTTTAAACTGTACCGGCAAATGGATGCTTTGGTGATGGAACAGGCACCGGTTGCTATTTTGTACTATTACCGGTTGGTTAATTTGTACCAAAACAACATCAGCGGCATCAGCACCAACGCCCAAAATTTATTGGTTTTGAAAAGGGTGAAGAAGGGAAAAGATTGATGGTTCATGGTTTATGGTTCATGGATCATAGTTCATGGTTTGAAACAAAAAATCCGGCTGTTTATGGCCGGATTTTGAATGCTTCTTTTATCGGGTAAAATTTATTGTGGCCTACCGCCGCCGCCAGATGGAACGCCGCCGCCACCGTTACCGGTATCCCCAGGCATAATATCATCATTGTTAACACCTTTTTTCTTGGCTTGCTGTCCGTAAGTGATTTTACCAAAATTGTAACTAAACGAAATACCAAACGAGCGCAAAGGGTAGGATATGGTTTGGTGTTGCGTAATGCCGTTGCCGTTGATATTAGTGTTGAGGTGCAGGTATTTTTGGAACGGCGACAAGGCATTCAATCCCAAGGTGAATTTTTTGGCAATGATGTCTTTTTTCAACCCTAAACCATACAAATTAAAGGCCGGGCCAGTACCCTGGATATTACGCCGTGCCGAGTTAAAGATGCCAAACACTTCGGCTGCAAAACCTTTTTTAAGCGCCAGCGATGCACCCGTAAAAATATTGTACTGAATATACGTATTGTTGCTGCTTTGCTGTGCTAACAAAGCAGAATTTGCAGAAGCATCATAAGTGTAAACACTTGCACTTCCCCTAATGGTCAGCGGTTTTACCGGGTTGACAGAGCCAGATGCACTTACCCCTATCGAGTTATTTTTACCGATATTTAAAAAGTTGGTCCTGGTGATAGTACGGCCCAAATCAGTATCATATACGGAATTGGCAATACCTTCAATCAGGTTATTGGTGTGTTTGTAGTAGGTTGATAAAATAACCACCGAACTTTTGATGAAAGCGGTATAGCCTAGTTCTACCGTTTGCGTAACCTCCGGCGATAAAGTTGGGCTGCCTTGCGTTTGGTTATCGGCATTGGCCTTGTTGATAAACGGGTTGATCTGGGTTAAGCTTGGGCGCGTTATCCGTTTGGTGTAATTCAATTTCACACTGTTGCCGCCTTTTAATGCCCTGGATACCGCTATCGTTGGCACAAAAGTAGTGTACGAATTAGAAAACGGCGATAAGCTGGGCTGCGTGCTGTTGGACGGCGTGCCATCAATTTGTGTGTTTTCTACGCGCGCGCCAAGTTGTAAGCTATAACTTTTAGGCAAAGTAAAAGTTGCCACGGTATAACCCGCATAAACATTTTGGTTGTACTTATACAAGTTGGATGCCGTATCGTTCAGCAAATAAGGCCCGGTGTTGTTGTTCTGCTGATAAACCTCAAAATCACTGTTGATGCGGCGGAAAATTGATTTGCCGCCAGCTTCCAGTTTAATCTTTTTGCCGATGGGCAAACTGTAATCAGCCTGAGCGGTGTATTCATTGTTTGTACCATCATTCGTACCGTTTTGGTTTGGCGTGAAACGAATAAAGGCAGAAGGCACATTAAAGTATTCGGTAGCGTAATCATTTGTTGCACCGGTATGGCTCCACTGGCCGGCAATGGTCAGTTCTTCGCCTTGTTTTTTAAATTTGTGGGTATAATCGGCACTCCAGTCAAAACCGCCCGAACTGGTTTTGTTATAGTTGTCGCTGGTATAGCCGCCGTTGCCTGCAAACAAACTGTTGGTGTTAAAACCCATACCCTTATTTTTCATGGCTATGCTGTTGATCGTAACGTTTGTGGTGATCGAGTTAAAATCATTAAAATCATAACTTCCGTTGATGGAACCACGAACACCCTGGCGCGTAGTTCTGGATTGTGCAGTCTGAGTGCGTGTAACCGGACCGGTAACACTGCTAAAATCAACCAAAGAAGTTTGCGGCCATGCGCCGTTGCCGCCAATATTTGCGCCCAGGCTAAACCGGTTGTGCTTATAATTCAAATTAACGTTGCCGTTATTTTGCCGCGTGCCTACACCACCGCTTACCGAACCGCTGATGCCCGATGCTTTGCTGCTTTTGGTAATGATATTGATGATACCACCAGAACCTTCAGCATCGTACTTTGCCGATGGCGAGGTAATCACTTCGATACTTTTGATCTGGTCTGCCGGAATGGTACGCAGCACATCTGCCAAATTGGTTGACAAGGCACCGGAAGGTTTACCGTTGATCAGCACACGCACGTTTTGATCGCCGCGCAGCGAAACGTTGCCATCTAAATCCACCGATAAAAGCGGCACTTTGCGCAATACGTCTGTTGCGTTTCCGCCGGAAGTCGTTAAGTCCTTTTCGGCATTGTAAACCAATTTGTCAATATGGTTTTCAACAAGAGCTTGCTGGCCTACCACATCAACACCTTTTAGCATACGGCCAGTTGGCGAAAGGCGAACCGTACCGATACTGGCATCCGGTTTTGCAGGCGTGGTGGTAACCGGGTCGAAGGCTTTGGTAGGATAACCAATAAAGCTAACGGTTATTTTATATTTTCCGGGGCTGAGGTTGTCAATGCGGAAATTTCCTTTTGTATCGGTAACCACACCGTTTAAAGGCGCTTTTCCGCCGCTGCGATAAAGCGTAACGGTGGCATAATCAATGGGTTTTTTAGAGACAGAATCTATAACAGAGCCGGAAATACGACCGGTAACGGAACTGCCGCCACCACCACCGGGAAATTGCGCCTGCGCCGAAAAGCCAAGTATAAAAAAAGCAAAAAGTAATAATAAGGGTTTCATTCAGATAAGATTTTGGGTTTGGAGGTGCAAAAGTGATAATTGTTACAGCGTTAATGAAAAAACCTATGTAAAAGAAGCATTACTTAATGAAGAAGGTTAGAAAGTGAAAGGCAGGAAGGCGAAAGGCTGAAGGCTGAACCATGCCAACCTTTCTCCTTTTACCTTTCAACCCTTCGCCTTTAACCTTTCTCAAACAACCATATTTACGATGCGGCCTTTTACGACGATCACTTTTTTAGGTTTTTGTCCGGCCAGGTATTTTTGTACGCTTTCATCGGCCAGAACCAAATCTTCTACTTCTTTCTGGTCTAAACTAAGCGGAATATTGAGGTTGGTTTTGGTTTTTCCGTTGATGGAAATTGGGTACGAAAAAGCATCTTCCACCAAAAATTCCGGGTTAAATGTTGGATAAGTTGCATAAGATAAAGTTCCTGCTTCGTTGCCCAACAGCTTCCACAACTCTTCACAAATGTGTGGTGCATATGGCGATAAGATGACAACCATATCTTGCAGGATGCTTCTTTTAGCACACTTTATTTCGGTTAGCTCATTCACCGCAATCATAAAGCTGGAAACAGAAGTATTGAAAGAGAAACGTTCTACATCATCTTCCACTTTTTTAATGATTTTATGCAGCGATTTCAGTTCGGCTTTGGTTGGTGCTTCGTTTATCACCCTAAAATTGAAAGCATCGTCATGAAACAGTTTCCAAAACTTCCGCAGGAATTTGAAAACACCTTCAATGCCGTTGGTGTTCCAGGGTTTGGATTGTTCCAACGGACCTAAAAACATTTCGTACATCCGTAAAGTATCTGCGCCATAACGTTCTACCATTTTATCCGGATTGACAACGTTTCGTTTGGATTTAGACATTTTTTCTACTTCATGTCCGCAGATGTATTTAGATTTTTCAAAGGATTCTTTAGAATAGAAAGAACCATCTTCCAGGAAAAATTCTGCATTTTTATATTGTCCTCCCTCTTGATTTTTTAATTCTTCAATACTTAGTACATCATTATCAACTTTGTTTACGTCAACATGAATTGTTCTATACTGAAAACCTTTTGCAGGGATTAATTTCCCAACATCACCAACGTTAAACGAAATCAATTTCTTCCTAATTTCCTCAAGTTTATTATAAATAAGTGTTTCATTTTCATGTGACAAAGATTTATTATCAATTTGCTCTTTTATAGATTTCGAAATTAATATAGGATAATCGCGGTAAGGTATAACTGTTGAATCATCTTCAATGTCGCTTCCTAACCGTGTTATCACATGTATCACAACTAATCCATAAACAAAAGCGCTCTCACCCAAAATCATTCCCTGATTAATCAACTTTTTAAAAGGCTCCTCCTCTGGTACCAAACCCAAATCTTTTAAAAACTTGTTCCAAAAACGGCTGTACAGCAAATGCCCGGTTGCATGTTCGCTGCCGCCGATGTACAAATCCACATCTTTCCAATATTCTATCGCTTCTTTTGGCGCAAAAACGTTCTCCGCTCGCTCCTCTTTGGTCGCCATATAACGATACCAATACCAACTGCTGCCAGCCCAGCCGGGCATCGTGCTCAATTCGTACTCAAATTCGTTTTGGTATTTCCAGTTTTCGGCACGGGCCAAAGGCGGTTCGCCGCTTTCGGTTGGGAGGTATTTGTCCACTTCCGGCAAAACCAAAGGCAGCTCGTTTTCATCAATCAACTGCGGCAAACCATCTTTAAAATAAACCGGGACAGGTTCGCCCCAGTAACGCTGCCTGCCAAAAATCGCATCACGCATCCGATAATTGACTTTAGCTTTTCCGGCGTTTAATTCTTCCAGTTTGGCAATTACGGCAGCCGTTGCTTCCTTGTAAGTCATTCCGTTTATAAAACCGGAATTGATATAATGGCCTTCTTTGGTGGCATCTGCTTCTTTTAGCACCTCTTTTTGAGTGTCGAGGATGGCCACAATCAGCAAATTAAAATGCGTGGCAAAACGATGGTCGCGCGCATCGCCGGAAGGAACGCCCATCACCGCGCCGGTTCCGTATCCGGCCAAAACATAATCGGCTATCCAAACCGGAATTTTCTCATCGTTTAAAGGATTGATGACATAACTGCCTGTAAAAGCACCCGAAACGGTTTTGGTATCGGCCATCCGGTCCAGTTCCGATTTCTTTTTCGCCTGATCAATGTAAGCAGCAATATCGGTCTGCTGATCTGGCGTGGTCAAATCTTTCACCAGTTCGTGTTCGGGCGCGAGAACTACGAAAGTTGTTCCGAAAATGGTATCCACACGCGTGGTAAAAACGGCGATTTTTGCTGGTTCCAACGGACTATCCTGCGATAATTTAAAGTTGCCCACAACCGGTTCCACTTCAAACTCCACCATTGCGCCAACACTTTTGCCAATCCAGTTGCGCTGCATTTCTTTCAGCGGTTCCGGCCAGTCAATCGTATCCAAAC
>CAXTKQ010000033.1:0-31481 GCA_964244955.1 uncultured Sphingobacteriaceae bacterium
GTTGAATGGACTAACGGTAGGCAGGTAGAACAGCATGCCTGACAATATACTGCCCTGATAAATGTCATTCGAATTACTGTTGCTATTGGTTAAATTCAGATTTAATTTTAAACGGTCGTCAAAAAAACGCTGGTTGATGTAACCGCGGTAAATGGTTCGTTCTAAAGCCGTCCGTTTTAAAATGCCGTTGTTTTTAAAATAGTTGACGCTGGCCCCGTACTCAGCGTTTTTAGAGGCACCGCCGTAAGACAAGTTATGGTTTTGAGAAAAACCGCGCCGCTCGATCAGGTTTTGCCAGTTGGTGTTTGATCCGTCGTCGTCAATCGGGTTGGCCAGCGGTTTCTGGTTATTGTTTTTTAAATACTGGCGCAGTTCATCGCCGCTCAGCATATCAATTTTTTTTGAAACCTCGTCAACTGCTGCATAACTGCTGTAAGTTAACCTGGTTTGCCCCAGCTTTGCCCTTTTTGTGGTAATAATGATCACGCCATTGGCCGCCCTCGAACCGTAAATAGCGGTTGACGATGCGTCTTTTAGCACATCAATACTTTCAATATCTGCCGGTGCCAGCAGATCTATCGAAGCGCCCGGTACGCCGTCTATCACATAAAAAGGTTCCTGTGCGCCCGTCCGTATGGTTGATGGCCCTCGTAAAATCACAGATGGTGCCTGGTTCGGGTCGCCGCTTTTGGTAACGTTTAGGCCGGGGACCTTTCCCTGCAACAGTTCGGCAGGCGTAGTTAAAACGCCCTGGTTAAAGTCTTCGGATTTTAAAGAAGTGATGGCACCGGTAACATCCTGTTTGGTAGAAGTTCCGTAACCAATCACCACCACATCTTTTAATTGCTGGCTGTTGGGCAACAAACTAAGGTTGATGGTATTTTGATTGCCAACCAGTACTTCTTTAGTGGCAAAACCTACGGATGTAAACCTTAACACGCTGGTATTGCTGCTTACGGTGATAGAATATTTACCATTTATATCAGAAGCAACGCCGTTGGCAGTGCCAACTGCCAAAACAGAAACGCCCGGCAAAGGCTGGTTTTTTTCGTCGGTTACCGTACCATTGATTACCCTTCCGGATTGTGAAAAAACAACGGCGGGCGTAACCATCAGCAACAAACCGATTAACAGAACGAATTTGCGCTTATACTTTCCGGGTGCATGTTTGAAAAGAACGTTGTAGAGTTTTTCCATAAAAAGCTTGATTTTTTTGCTGAAGAAAATGTGTTTTAATAGATAATTACAAGTATTGATTTGCTGCAAAGGAAGGCTCCTACTGTTACCAAAAAATCAATTTCGTGTTACTTTTAAAGCAAAAAAAGAAAGCAGAAAGGTTTGCTTTTTTTATCGGGGTTAATTTTGCTCTAATTGAAAACCAGCTATATATGCCATAGCTTTTCAAATCTGAGTCTTTATTATCTTTCCAATTAAACTTACATTTACATAACCGCGGCTTAACTTTGAATTAATGTACCGCCAATAGCTTTACCACCAAAATATGCAGGGTAAAAGAAGCATCCTATCAATCGCTATCTTGTTGGCCGGGCTTGTGGCGTTTGGCTTACTGGTCAAGCAGCAGTTGATCCCTTCGGGAAAGTATGGTTTGTACGGAAATTTAAAGCCGGAAGAAATTTTACAAAAAGCCTGGGAACAGGATGCGCAGGGCATAAACCGCGTTATTGATGTCCATCAAGTTGTGCAACCGTGAATTTAATTTACTGGAGCCAACAATTCAAAAACTTTAAGTACCGATTGTATATCCGGCTGGCCCGGGCTATTCAGGCATTTATAGCCTTCCTCGTGCGCCAGTTCTTCTGTAGAAAAAGCTTTAAAACCCATAGACCAATCGGTAAAATAACGGTTTTCTATCGGGCCTTCCTTTAAAACAATGGCTTCTTTATGCCGGTTGTCTTTACGGATGGCTTGGTACAATTGCTGCACTTCTTTTTGTCCGCCTTCAATCAGTTGGATAAAAATACCGTTCAGATAAAGCAGCATCCCGGTAACAGCCTGCCTTTTGTTCTTTTCGCGCGCTTGCTGCAACAATGTTTTTAAAGCTTGCCCATCTGTGTGCAAAGCATAACTGGTATAAATTAGAAAATACATTTTTTATGGATTGTTTCCTTTTCCTATTGATGCAATAGCGGGTTTAATAAACTTAGTGCAAACAGCTTTAAAGCTTTGCGCCGGCGTTTTCATTGTTTTGGGCATACGGCCAGGCGGCAATTAAGTTTTATCAATTTTTGCTTACGCGATGTTGAGGTTGTATAAATATTTGTTGGTTTCCGATGCTTCTTTTACCACCTAAAAATTGGCAAGTTTACCATGGGTTGGTAAACAAGTAAAACTTTTTTGCCTTTTAAATTCCCTATTGCTAAATAACAAATCAATAAAATACGTTATGGTTATAAACAAAAACCCACCAAACCTGTAGTTAAATATCAACGCGAACGATAAAAAACCATGAACAGTAAAGCAGCATTACAAGGGGTTTTAGCAGGAATAGCCGGTGTTGCCGCAATGACCGTGGCAGAAAAACTGGAACAATTGATTACGAAAAGGCCAAATTCATATATGCCTGCCCATACTTTAGAACGTTTGCTTAGCCTTCCTACCAAACCCAATAATGAGGCAATGAACTGGGCCATGCACTGGGGGCAAGGGATTTTGCTGGGCGCAGTCAGAGGTTTGATGGCAGAAAAAGGGATCAGAGGGCCTTTTGCTTCATTTTTGTTTATGAACCTGCGCTTACTGAACGACCAAACGCTGGAAAATGCAACAGGTGCCGGTTCTTTGCCCTGGACCTGGCCAAAAGATGAACAAGCTATTGATTTAATCCATAAAGGGATTTATGCTTTTGTAACCGGCGCCATTACAGATGCTTTTATTGCAGGCCCAAAATCTGCCCCAACTATCCGAAAAGGATGGACATTGGGCAAAAAGGCTTAGCCATAATTTGATCAGGATCAGCATTAACCTAATTAATGCAAGTTGAAAAATTGATGCAGGCACCAATTTTTATAGTGTAAAAGAAGCATTGGCATCAAACCCGAGAAGATCAAAGTTTTATAAACGTTTCCTGCACTATTTCTTCGCTCTGTGCCTGATTTTTTAAAAACCTAAAGGCAAAACGGTAAACCTTCTCCCCCATACCGCTTATAAACAGCGGCAAAAGCAGGCTCATCTCCTGCCATTAAACTGCGGATATCGCTGCTGTCAACAAAATCTTTGCTCACTTTGCAAAAAGTGGTTATCTTGGTTTATTAAAAGTTGATCCCTGAAAATTGCCATGCTTCTTATAGCACTAAAAAATGGGTGTCCGGCCTTTCATCTTCTTAAAAAAAAGCTGCCCACTGATTTTTATGCCGTAAAAGAAGCATCATAACTGTAACCTTATTTCCTTAAAAAGCAGTATAAGTTGCCTAAAACCAGAACAACAAAAAACCTTTATGAATAATTTTAAAAAACAAAACCGCACGTCTTTGCTCAACGCCCTGCGCAAAGCTTTTTTTATTGCCAAAGAATCTCAAAAAACCAATAGCGCACCAGTTGATGACCTGATTGAAGGATTGGTACAAAGCAGGCTGCAACGCAGAAAGTTTATTGGTGACCTGATGAAAACCAGTGTTGTAATCAGTGCCGCTGGCCTTTTAAGCGCCTGCAAAAAAGCGGTTGAGGTAACACCTGCCGTTCAACTGCCGGATTTTTCGGCAAACCTGAGCCAAAGCCAGTGCCAGCCTAAAACTGTGATTATAGGCGCAGGCTTGGCCGGTTTAAACTGTGCGTACCAACTGAAAAAGGCAGGCCGTTTTGCCACTGTTTACGAAGGTTCAAAACGGGTTGGCGGCAGGGTTTTTTCTAAAAGCAATATCCTGGCACCGGATATTTACACCGAGCTGGGCGGGGAATTTATTGATTCAGAACATAAGGACATGCTTCAATTGTGCCGCGAGTTTGGCCTTTCTTTATTAGATACCCGATCCGAAACGGAGGAAAAATTTGCAAGGGACAGCTTTTATATAGACGGGAGGTTTTATTCGGAAGACGAAGTAATCAAAGCTTTTTTGCCTTATGCCTCCAGGATTGATGCCGATATAAATTCGCTGCCAAATGTAATAACTTATAATAATCCTAACCAGGCTTCAAAGCGTTTTGACTGGATGAGTGTTAAAGAATACCTGGATTCTATCGGCATGGCGGGATTTATCCGCAAGGGGATAGAAACGGCTTACTTAACAGAATACGGACTGGACACAGACGTACAGTCCGCTATCAATTTTTTATACTTGTTTAACCCTGACACCTCTGACGGGTTTGAAATTTTTGGCTCTAGCGACGAGCGTTATAAGATTGCAGGCGGCAACCAAATTTTGACAGATAAACTCTACGGGCAGGTTAAAGATCAGGTTTACCAGGAAAATGTTTTGGTAAAAATAAAAGAGACAACAACAGGCTACACGCTTTATTTTACAAATGCAAATAATACTGTTATAACAGTTAATGCCGATATCGTAATATGTACGGTCCCTTTTAGTGTTTTAAGAAATGTTGAACTGGAAGTAGCCTTGCCGCAATGGAAAACAGATGCGATAAAAAATTTGGGCTATGGCACCAATTCAAAACTGTTGCTTGGCTTTGACAGCAGGGTTTGGCGCAAATATCAACACAGTGGCTACGTATTTACCAATAATGCCATCCAAACCGGATGGGACAACAGTTGGGCCCAACCCGGAAACAACGGCGGTTATACGGTGTTTCAAGGCGGAAACGAAGGTTTACAATTAGGAAACGGAACGCCGGAATCCCAGGCACCTAAATTTGTTGACCAGTTAGAACAAATGTGGCCAGGCTGCAAAAAGGCATTTAACGGCAATGTAAAAAGGATGCACTGGCCAACTTACCCTTTTACGCTTGGCAGTTATTCCTGCTATAAAGTTGGGCAATATACCAGTATCCGCGGAGCCGAAAGAAAGGCCATTGGCAACCTGCACTTTGCCGGCGAACATTGCAGCCTTAACTTTCAGGGCTATATGAATGGCGCAGCAGAAACTGGGCGAATGGCCGCCGAAGAAATCCTGGGAAAAACCCAAGCATAAACTGAACAGTTTGTTTAAAATTTACTTACCGTGTTTCCATGCTTCTTTTATCGCCTAAAAATTGGTGGCACCCGTTTTTTGATTTTTCAGGTTGCTGCACAACACCAACTTTTATGTGCTAAAAGAAGCATGGTTCAATAACTTTGCCGCTTACCTTTGTGCAAATTGCTATACCAATTATGGAAAACAACCTGCAGCAGCTTTACGGCAATATAGACATTTACCTGTTTGACCAGTTGCTGAAAGGACGCTTTGACAATGTTAAAAAAGTGCTGGACGCAGGCTGCGGCGGCGGCCGAAACCTGGTTTATTTTTTAAGGAACGGGGTTGAAGTTTACGGGGTTGACCTGAATCCGGAAGCGATAGCAGCCGTACAAAACTTATCGCGAAGCCTGGCGCCAAACAACCCTTTAACAAATTTCAGCGTTGCAGCAGCCGAAGAACTGCCATTTGAGGCCGGTTTTTTCGACCTGGTTATTTGCAGCGCGGTGCTTCATTTTGCCAGGGACGAAAACCATTTCGACCGCATGCTCAGCGCAATCTGGCGGGCAACCAAACCTGGCGGTTACTTGTTTGCCCGGCTGGCTTCTGATATTGGCATCGAAACTTTGGTACAGGGTTTAGGCAACGGCCGCTATTTGTTGCCCGATGGTTCCGAACGTTTTTTGGTAAATGAGCAACTCCTGCTAAACTACACTGACGAACTGAACGGCCTGCTTTTTGAGCCCATCAAAACAACCAACGTTCAGGGTTTGCGCTGTATGACCACCTGGTGCATGCAAAAGCAGTAAGTTTCATTTCTGCAAAAACCCGGATCAAAGCACTACGAGTCTATTTAAATTTCATTCAGTAATGTTTTGGCTAAAGCCAGCTTGAATTTTACACATCCCATGGCCTCAAGGCCGTGGCAATTTGTTTACCTTATTTTGCAACATTTTTTGTACCTGCTGACAGCAAACCGATCTCAACAGATACTGTATTATTTGGAGATTAGTTGCCACGGCCTTTAGGCCGTGGACAAAGCGGAACAAAAAATGGCTTTAGCCAAAAGTACAAGATGCCAAAGTTTTAGGCATAAAAGAAGCATGAAAAACAGGAAGGACAAATTTTAAACCAAGCCCTGCTCCTATTTCTCACCTGCCAAAGGATAGCCTTTGCTGCTCCAGTCTGTTTTTAAATTAACCGGCAAATCAAGCACTTTGATGTTGGCAAAGCCTTGTTTTTGCAAAGCGGTAAAGGCAGGCCGAATGTTTGGGCATTTGCCAAACGGGCAGCAGCCGCAGTAAATTACGACGAGCGTGTTTTTAGGCAGGTCACGGATGGTGTTGTTTAGCTTTTGCATGTTTTCTGCCTTGCTCACGGCACCGATGTGTTTTGCGCCTTTGATATCTCCCACCGCGCCAATATTTAATAGCAGCGGTTTTTCCGCTTTAGCATCATCAATCATAGCAGCTAAAGCGGCTGGCTCCATTACCTGTTTTTCTGTCCAGGGGTTGCTTACGCCCAAAGTTGGCATCGGTGCTGGGGAAGTTTGTGCTTTAACCTTTTGGCAGATCAAAGCTGAAACAAGGCCAATTAAGACGAAGGTTTTTACTAATTTTTGCATGATAAAAGAAGTATTCGGTTGATTTATTAAATTACAGATATTAAAGGGTTTTTGTCGGCATTTTTTAGCCAGCCAAAAGGCGAAACCAGGTTTTCCGAAAGTTGATATTCGGTTAAAAGTTGCTCAAATGCTGTTACACTTTCCGGTGCTACGGCAACCAGTAAACCACCGCTGGTTTGCGGATCGGCTAAAATTTGTTTTTGATGATCGGTCAACAAACTTATTTTATGGCCATAACTGTTCCAGTTGCGCTGCATCCCTCCGGGGATACAACCTTGCGCCAGGTAATAAGGCAAGGACGGAATGACCGGCACTTTATCAAACTCAACCACTGCTGACAGGCCGCTTCCTTCGCACATTTCAGAAAGATGGCCCAAAAGGCCGAAACCGGTTACATCCGTCATTGCTTTTACACCGTTTAATCCCGCAAAAACTTCCCCCAATTTATTCAACGTAACCATACTTTTTAGGGCGATGGCTGCATCTTCAGGCAATAGTATTCCTCGTTTTTGGGCCGTAGATAAAATGCCTACGCCTAAAGCTTTGGTTAAATATAGTTTGCAGCCCGCAGTCGCCGTAGAGTTTTGTTTAAGCTGATTGATGTTGACCAAGCCATTTACCGCCAGGCCAAAAACCGGCTCCGGGCAATCAATGCTATGGCCGCCCGCCAGCGTAATGCCTGCTTCGGCACAAATTGCCCTTGCGCCTTGCAGTACCTGTTGCGCAGTTTCGGCAGGAAGCTTGTCTATTGGCCAGCCCAAAATTGCGATCGCCAAAACCGGCTTTCCGCCCATCGCATACACATCACTGATGGCATTGGCCGAAGCAATCCGCCCAAAATCAAACGGATCGTCCACAATCGGCATAAAAAAATCAGTGGTCGAAATCAATGCCGTGCCGTTGCCCAAATCAAAAACCGCGGCATCGTCGCGTTTATCGTTGCCAACTAATAATCGAGCATCCGGTGGGGCAGCAACCGGGCTATGCAGTATCTGGTCCAAAATGGCCGGGCTTATTTTGCAACCGCAACCGGCACCATGCGAGTATTGGGTCAGTTTTACTTCTTTTACATCCATTTTTTTATTGTGCGCTTTGTGCATCACCGGCCAAACTGCCTGCAAAGTTTAAAATACTTTTTGCCTGGGCAAGTACATCGGCACCTTCTGTTTCAAGCGGAAAAACATTTTCTTTGTTTCGTTTAGATAACCCAACCTTGTAAGTTTTATCGTAATAAACCAGCGCAAGTTTTATAAAATCTTCCATCCGGTCTTCTTTGATGGCTGCAATGGCATCACGGGTTTGCTCTGGCCCAAGCCGTTTCGCGATGCGTTGCGTGCATTCGATCAAAAACCCTTTATCCAGCCGGCCGTATTCTTTGGCCAGGTTGCCGGTCCGCTGCATCAAAGGGACTTTCATTTCAATCAAAGCCGATTTGCGCATCTGGTGCCAAAAAGGGTTGGGAATGAAACGTTTACCGATGGTCAGGCTTTCGTCTTCTACCCAAATCCTGCGGTTCTTATCCAACCGGGACAGTGCAAAAGCCAAGTCATTTTCAAATTGTTCCTGCGTGGGCTGGATCAATTTCCCCAACGTTCCGTAAGATGAGCCTTGGTGCTGCGCCAGTTCTTCCAGGTCAATTATTTGTTCGCCCAGAGCTTTAAAGTGTTGCAGGATTTTTGTTTTGCCCGAACCCGTCATGCCGCCCAAAACACAAAGTTCGTATGGCGTTTCAAACTGTTTTAAGGCCCATCTCCGGTAGTTTTTATATCCTCCGGTGATCAAATAAACCTCAAAACCGTAAAGATTGAGCGCCCAGGCCATAGCACCGCTTCGCATCCCGCCGCGCCAGCAATGCACTGCTATTCTCTTTTGCGGGGCCATTTCCAACGCTGTTCTGATAAAACCCGACCACTTATTGCCCGTTAAATCAAAGCCTAAAAGGATGGCTTCTTCTCGGCTGCCCTGTTTGTAAGTAGTGCCGACTTGTACACGCTCTTCGTTGCTAAACAACGGCAGGTTAAACGCGCCCGGAACGTGACCCTGCAAAAACTCGGCAGGCGTGCGCACATCGGCCAAAGGCACAGGCTCTGGCAGCCGGACAAAATCATCTACCGAAATCGAGTGGGTCATAACGGTTATGTTAAGGTTAACAGGTTATAAATGTAACCCATTATTTAATCATTGTGCTTCTTTTATGCCTGTAAATTTGGTGTTGGTTTTTAATGCGCTATCAACCAAAAGCTTTACTGATTTTCAGGCGATAAAAGAAGCACCGAACCAACAACAAGTTAAAAAGAATCAGCTTTAAAATTAGTATCTTCACGTATGGCATTACCGGCAAACCACCAACAAATCGAAATAAAGCACCAGAAAACCAGCCCGGGCGATAATACACGCGCTGCACACTGGCCTGAAAAAGAAAAAACTTCAGAAAAAACAGTTAATTCTGGCAGTGCGGCAATCAATTTAAACGGTGCCCACAACCTGCAAATCAAGGGCAAAACGATTTCGGGCACAAATGAAACTTGTATTACGCTTACCAACTGTGCCGATATCCATATCAGCAACTGCCGTTTTGTTAACGGCAAGGCGCGCGGCATTTACCTGTACAATTGCCACAATATCACCATTGAAAACAATTTTTTTGACCAAGTGGTAACGGGCGTATTGGCCGATCATTGCCAGGGCGGGATTGTGGTAGAACATAACCAGTTTTTGAATATGGTTGGCCCGATGCCCGGCGGGCAGTATGCGCAGTTTAACACGGTGGAAGGCCCGGGCTGCTCCATTAGTTACAACAAGGGCGAGAATATTTTGGGCGAGGGCAAACCGGAAGACTGCATCAACCTGTACAAAAGCCGCGGCACGGCCGAAAGCCCGATCAAAGTTATTGGCAATTGGATTCGGGGCGGCGGCCCGTCTGGTTCGGGCGGCGGAATTATGCTGGGCGATAATGGCGGAAGCTACCAAATTGCCAAAGACAATATTTTGGTCAATCCGGGCGAATACGGGATGGCGGTTGCCGGCGGCGACCATATCAGCATCATCAACAACAGGATTTATGGAAAATCCCAGCCTTTTACCAATGTGGGTTTATATGTCAACGCGATTGGTGGCTACAAAATCAGCCATGCGGTGGTTAAGGGGAACCGGATCAACTTTTACAACGCCGCCAACTACAA
The DNA here is from genome assembly GCA_964244955.1 of uncultured Sphingobacteriaceae bacterium. Taxonomy (GTDB): domain Bacteria; phylum Bacteroidota; class Bacteroidia; order Sphingobacteriales; family Sphingobacteriaceae; genus Mucilaginibacter_A. The sequence continues at coordinate 9,888 of CAXTKQ010000033.1, forward strand.
CAACAACTGGTGGCTGGCAGACCAAAGCCAAAAGCCGGAAGGCTGGGAAAACGGCGGCAACATCCTGGGCGATAAAAACCTGAACGAAAACATGCTGCCACAAAAGCTGGTCAGCGGGAAGTAGCGGTACTTTTATTTTTTCGCCAGGTTAAAGATTTCTGGTTGTCCTCGAAAAGCAAACCAGGATATTGCAGCCAAGCTTCCATCCGCTCAACCATTTTTTGCAACTGTATTTTATCTAACTGACTGATGGCCGTTTTTGAACCATTTAAATGACGGTACCACACATCCTGAAAAAGCCAGTCTAATATAATACGGTTAAAGCAATGGTTATACCGTACCGGCTTTGTAAATGATGCCGGCAGTATTTCGTTTAACAATTGTTTGTAGCGGCCGGTTAAAAAAATTTGGTCTTCCATAAGTTGAATCAAACCTCCTGCTTATGCAAACGCCCGGGAGCAGCAATTTATTTAAGAACTTTGTTTTAAATCTGATTATCAAGGTTTCTAATGCTTCTTTTATCGCCTAAAAACCGGCAAGTGTTTGGTTTTTCGATTTGTTTAAGATGATTAAAACACCAAAATTTATAGGGTAAAAGAAGCATCGTAATTTTTTCCGGCACAAATTTAAACAAGCCCTAATCATACCAAATAGCCGACGGTCAGTTTCTGTCTGTTCGTTAACAGAATAGAAACCTTAATTTTGAATTTCAGATTATTTTTTTTGTAGTTTCAATTATGGCAATACACATTGGTTGTAAACTTAAAAACATGAAATGGCTTTGGCTGGCTTTTAGTTTTTTGGGGATTTTATGGACGAACCCATCTAAAGCAGCTACCAAAGCAGACAGTTTACAGCAAGTTTTGAACCTGGAACTCGGCAACAAGGCATTATATGACCGAAACCGGATGAACGAGATAAAAAAAATAAAAAAAGGGCTTTTGGCAAACTTCTCTTCGCTGGGCAGCCGCTATGCTAATTATGAAAAATTGTTCAACGCCTACAAATCTTTTATCCACGATTCTGCCTATGTGTACTGCAAAAAGCTGAACGAATCGGCTTATTTGCTAAAAGACCTTAATAAAATAAATTATTCTAAAGTACAGATGGGGTTTGTTTTGGTATCGGCAGGTTTGTTTAAAGAGGGCCTGGATACTTTAAATGCCGTTGACCCTCAACATTTAAACGTCCGGCAACGCGCAGACTTTTTGTTTTTAAAAGCAAGAAGTTATTTTGACATGGCCGATTTTAACCGGATAAGCGACTATTACGTGAAGTACAACTTAACAGGGCTGCAATACTGTGATTCGGTGGTTAAAATCAGCGGGCAAAACTCCTACCAGTCTTTATCCGCAATCGGGCTGAGATCAATACGCAAAGCCGACTTCCGATCGGCCCTGGCAGCTTATACCAAAATCCTCAAAATCCACCAATCTTATCAAGACAGCGCGATCAACTTAAGCAGTTTAAGCTATACGTATTTCAGGCTGAAGCAGCCACAGCCCGCCTTATCGGCCCTGTTAAATGCAGCCATCATTGATAATGCACATTCTATAAAAGAATCGGTTGCGCTAACCGAGCTTGCCAATTACTATTTTAAAGAGGGAAACACCCAACTGGCGTATAATTATATCAACAATGCCATAACAGACGCCAACTTTTATGGGGCCAGGCACCGCGAGGCCAGGATCAGCAGCATTTTGCCCGTGATCGAAAGCGAGCGGATCAACAGTATCGAGAAACAAAAACGGTCATTGGTCATCTTTGCTTCTATCATCAGCTTCCTGATCATCATTGTGATCGTTTTTTCGGTCATCACCTTAAAACAGCTTAAAAAACTGCGTATGGCAGACCAGGTGATTTTTGATAAAAACATTGATTTAAATGCCACAAACGAAGCCCTTACCCAGGCAAACCAGGCTTTGGATGTTGCAAACCGGTCTTTAACCAGCATGAACAGCAAACTGGACGAGGCCAACATGATCAAGGATGAATACATCGGTTATTTTTTTAACGTGCACTCCAGCTATATTGAAAAGATTGACCGGCTGAAGCGGTTTATCGAAAAAGTGATGAAAGAAAAACGGTACGATGAAGTGCTGCCGTTTTTGAACAAATTAAACATCGGTTTAGAGCGCGAAAGCTTGTCGAACAGCTTTGACCGGGTTTTTCTCAACCTGTTCCCCAATTTTATTGAAGATTTTAATACCTTGTTTGATGCCGAACACCAAGTGCATTTGCATGACAACCAACTGCTTAACACAGAACTGCGCATTTTTGCACTCATCAGGCTGGGTATTGATGACAATGAAACGATAGCCAAAATTTTAAACTACTCGGTCAATACGATCTATACTTACAAAACCAAAGTAAAAAACAGGTCTTTTTTACCAAATGACGAGTTTGAAGATCGGGTGATAGCCATAAAAGCTGTCAAAGAATAAGTTAGCTTACTCTAATTTAAATTGTATGTTTTTGGGGCTAATTTTAAATGTTACCGCAATCATTCTTAAAATTCGAATGCTTCTTTTAGCACATAAAAATCAGTGTGCCCTGCTATTGTTTCAAAAACAGCGGGATAAAATTTCACCAATTTTTATGCGGTAAAAGAAGCATGGAAAACAAACCCGGTAATAGCTCAACATACCTCTACCCAAAAACTGCTTCAACCCGATTTTTTACCTTATAATTATCTATATAATTTCCCCTATTTTTTATTTTTAAATAATTGATATTCAGAAATATAAGCTTAAATTGATTGCCCTTTCTTTAATATTGCCGTCAATCGCATTTGCTAAAATCTTTAAACCTCGTTTACTTTGAGGTAACAATTATAATACACCTGGAGTAAACAGTTGTAACAACCTAAAATTTAAATAAAATTAAGAATGAAGAGAATCTACTTTTTTAAGTATGGCCTGACCATGCTATTTTTAATCAATGCTTTTATCGCTTTTGCACAGAATGCTTCAGTATCAGGAAAAGTGGTTGACGAAAAAAGCCAGCCCCTGCCCGGTGCCAGCGTAACCATAGACGGCACTACCCTGGGCGCTACAACCGATGTGGACGGCAATTACCGTATAAACGGTGTACAACCCGGCACTTACAGTTTAACTGCCCAGTTTGTAGGTTACACACCGCTTAAAAAATCGGTAACCGTTAGCGGAAGTGCCAATGTCCAGGCTAATTTTCAGGTACAGCCAACAGCACAAGCTTTAAATGAAGTCGTGGTGGTTGGTTATGGAACGGTAAGAAAATCGGACGTAACTGGCGCGGTAACAAACCTGGGAAGCAAGGATTTAAACCCGGGGCCGATCACCAACCCATTACAGCAGATTGCCGGTAAAGCGGCAGGTGTAAACATTTCCCAAGTGGGCAGCGAGCCGGGTTCGGCACCATCGGTGCGTATCCGCGGTATTACTTCGCTTCAGGGCGGTAATGATCCTTTGGTTGTGGTTGATGGTGTACAGGGAAATCTGGACTTATTAAACCAGGTGCCGCCAAGTGAAATCGCAACTGTGGATATATTAAAAGATGCTTCTGCCACTGCCATTTATGGTTCGCGTGGTGCACCGGGCGTCATCATTATCACGACCAAAAGAAGTGCTGCCGGCAAAACCAGTGTTGAATATACCGAAAACAGCTCGCTGGATGTAATCCCCAAAAAATTACATGAATTAAATGCAGCCGAATGGTCAAACCAGGCCAACCTATTAGGCGTAAATATTGCTGCAAACCACGGCTCAAATACTGATTGGTATAGTTTGCTTACCCGGAACGGTTTTACCCAAAACCATACCCTGGCTTTTGGCGGTGGCGCTAATTCGTTTAATTACCGTGCATCAGTAACCGCTATTACCCAAACCGGTGTGGTCATCAATTCTAATTATGAAAAATATATTGGCAGGATCACCGCTACGCAAAAAGCCTTAGACGATAAGTTAACCCTGACTTTTAATTTAAACAGTGGTATCAACAATGCTACTTACAGCCCTACAAGTGTGGGAAATGCTGCTTTTACGTCAAATTTGATCAGCCAGGCATATATTGCCCGGCCAACTGACCCGGTGTTTAACACAGATGGAACTTATTACCGTGACCCAAATGTGTTTCAATACACTAACCCTTATGCGGTTGCTAAAACCGTTCAAAATAATGGTGCCACCAATAACCTTTTTGGCAGTTTAAGGGGCGACCTGGATATTTATAAAGGTCTGTCTGCTGGCTGGTTTGGCAGTTGGAGGAAAATAGATTTCAATTCCGGTTATTATCTGCCTTCTGCCTCAACGGTTCAAACAGCTATTGATTATAATGGTATAGGAAACATCAGCAATAACCATACAGACGAAAAATTAATGGATATTAATTTAAGTTACAAACATGATTTTGGTAAAAACCACCTGGATGCAACCGCCGTATATGAGTGGCAGGCACAAACTTACAATGGCAGTTTTGTACAAGGAAGAGGCTTTGTGAACGATTTAGCAAGTTATAATGCTTTACAGTTGGGCGATATTTCAAAAGTTTTGCAGAATGACATTTCTTCCTATAAAAATGACAGAAGGCTGGTTTCTTTATTGGGCAGGGTTAATTACTCCTACAATGACCGTTACCTGCTTACCGCAAGTTTCAGGCGTGATGGTTCAACGGTGTTTGGCGTCAATAACAAATGGGGAAATTTTCCTTCCGCATCCTTGGCATGGCGTATTGACCAAGAAGATTTTATGAAAAACCAGCATGTTTTAAGTAACCTTAAATTGCGTGTTGGTTATGGTGTTACCGGTAATCAGCAAGGAATTGGCCCACAACAATCTATTGCATTAGTAGGGCAAGCTGGTACAGCTTATTTTGGTGGAACTACAATTCCAAATTATTTTTATAGCCAAAATGCAAACCCAAATTTAAAATGGGAAACCAAAAAGCAAGCAAATGCGGGTTTGGATTTTGGGTTTCTTAATGACCGGCTTACGGGTACTATTGATGTATTTAGCGCTAATACAGATAATCTTTTATTCAATTATTCCGTGCCAATACAAGGGCAGTTTTTTGTTAACCACATTCTTGCAAACGTTGGTAGTTTACAAAACCAAGGTTTGGAGCTTACTTTAAGTTACACAGTTATTAAAAGCAATAACACCACATTAACCCTTGCCGGTAATGGAACATTATTGAGAAACAAGGTATTGAGCCTGGGCGGTAATATACAAGGTTTTGATATACCTACAAATTATGTAGGATGGGGGCCAAATGCCTATTTGGTTGTGGGCAAACCTATTGGTTCCTATCTTATTTTACAACATTTAGGTAAAGATGCGAACAATGCAGAAACGGTTGTTGACCAAAATAAAGATGGCATAATTGACCAGGGCAATCAAAGTAAAGACAGGATAAGCGAAGGGCAATCACTACCTAAATACACTTATGCCTTTACACCAAGCTTCACTTATAAAAACTTTGATGCTTCTATGGTTTGGCGTGGTTCAGGTGGCAACAAGATTTACAACGGCTTACGTCAAACACTAAGTTTAGAACAGAATTTGGGTAAATCAAACTTATTGGAAAGTGCCATCCCCTTAGGAATAGCTTCCTCACAATATGGTTCGGACCTTTGGTTAGAAAACGGCTCATTTTTAAGGTGGGAAAACCTGTCGCTTGGATACCGCTTTAATTTAAACAAGGTTAAATATATCAGTGCTTTACGCGTATCCCTAACTGGTCAAAATTTAGCATTGATTACAAAATACAAAGGATTGGATCCTGAAGTGGATGTGAGCAGTTATTATAATCCTCAAAATGGTGTAGTTTCAACAGGTGGCGACTTTGGTAATTATTACCCCCGTACCCGGACTTTCTCCGTAGGTTTAAATGTTATTTTAAAATAATTAATTTATGAAAAAAGTATTAATAAGTATTTTTATTCTTGGCCTTGCTGCACAAAGCTGCACCAAGGTTGATGAAAAAGTGTATGATCAATATCCTGCTAATCAATTTTTTGCAACACCATTAGGGGCTAATGATGTACTTGCTAACGTTTACGCTAAAATCACCGGTAGTTGGGGCAGCAACTATGCCGGCCGCGACAATTGCTGGTATGACCTTAACTCTTTCTCGTCTGATGAGCAGGTAATACCGCACCGTAACACAGGTGATTGGCAGCTTGATTTTGCACAATTATACACCCGTACTGAACAGCCCAGCCTTGGGATCATTAACAATACCTGGAACTGGCTATATTCTTCTATTTACAGTGTGAACCTGGCAGTAGCAACGCTTACAACAGCGAAAGCCGACCCTTCCAAAATTGCGGAAGCTAAAGTTGCCCGAGCATGGTTGTATTATTTGTTGATTGATGATTTTGGGGATGTGCCTTTTTACACAGACAACAATACCGATATTTCTAAAATCCCGCAGGCAAAAAGGGCAACAATTTACAACTTTATCGTATCTGAACTTAAAGCAAATGTTGACCTGCTTTCTGAAACCAGGGGCGGCACTTACTATGGCCGGTTTAATAAATGGGCTGGTTACATGGTACTGGCAAAAGTTTATTTAAACGCCCAGGTATATACCGGTACTGCCGCTTGGGCAGATGCTTTGGCCGCTTGTAATAAAGTGGCATCGGGCGGGTTTGCATTGCATCCTGGAAGTGCTAATTCAGCCAGTCCGCTCGGATACCAGTACTTTGAATTATTTGGGAACACTTGCCCTAATGATGAAACTATCTTGGCCGAGTTTATCACCCAAAATGTAGTTAGCGGCAACATCTATGCCATCAGGAGTTTAAACGGCCCGAATGGTACGGCATTGATTGGCTTTTCCGGTTGGAACGGTACAATTATCCCCGAAGAGTTTTATAATAAATATGATGCCAGCGACATCAGGAGGAAACAGTTTTTGGTTGGGCCACAGTTGGGAGGCATTACTTATACTGCAAGTGTGTCTTCCATTATTTCCCCAGGTGCAGGCCCGAATGAAGGCATCAGGGATGTTAAGTTTTTTCCGGTAGCACCATCAGATGCCAGCGGCGAATCAAACGATTTCCCTATTTACCGCTATGCCGACCTGTTGCTGATGCAGGCAGAATGTAACGTTCGTTTAGGAAACCCGGCAGCAGCAGCGCCGTTTATCAACCAGGTGAGGGACAGGGCTGGTTTAGGCCCCATTGCAACCCCTACTTTGGACAATATTTATGACGAAAGGGGCTTTGAGCTGAACATGGAAGGCCACCGCAGGCAGGACATGATCCGGTTTGGCAAGTTTTTGCTGCCGCATGGTTTTGTTCAAACAACACCTGCCTACAGGCTTATCTTCCCGATACCAACTGCCGCACTTAACGCTAACCCAACTTTAGTACAAAACCCGGGATATTAACCGTTGCAAGCTTACCATGCTTCTTTTACCACCTAAAAATTGGTATCTGCCCTAAATAAAGCAAAGGCAGCACTTCACCAGTTTTTAAGCGGTAAAAGAAGCATCTAAAATAAGCAGAACAGATTTTTAATGCGTTCTATCAATCATTTTATTATGAAAAAAATAATTTACAGTATTTCTTTGCTCGGTTTCCTTTTTACCATGTCTTGTAAAAAAGAGGCAACCCTGACAACATTACAAGCAGTTTCTTTTAATTCGTCAATTAAAGCTTCTGCAACTTCTGCAATGCTCACATCCAAAAACGACTCATCTGCCGTGTTGACCCTTTCATGGCCGGCGGTTGTTTATCCGGTTAAAGCATCGGTAACTTATACGCTTCAGGCAGATATTCCTGCAGATACCGTGGGCAGCAATGCCTGGGCCAATGCCACCAGCGTGGTTGTAGGCAACGATGTTTTAAGCAAATCTTACAAAGGAGCGGATTTAAACACCCTTGCCATGTCTCTCGGCGTTTCTCCAGGCACAGCAGGAAACCTGGCTTTCAGGGTGTTGGCCTATCAAGACCGGTATGCTTATTCTAAAGGTGTTACCGTGAGTGTAACCCCTCACCAGTTAATCGCTACTTATCCGCTTTTGTATATCCCGGGCGATTACCAGGGATGGGACCCACCATCTGCACCTACCTTATCTGCGTTAAAATCTAATAAAATTTATGAGGGTTATATTAATATCCCGGCCGGAGGTACTAACTATTTTAAATATACAAACGCCAGGGATTGGAACCATACCAACTATGGGGATGCAGGCGGAGGCAAATTGACAACTGATGGTACTGCAGCCGGTTTGCAAGTGCCAGGACCTGGTTATTATGAACTTTCTGCAAATTTAAATACCAACACCTGGACTTACACCAAAACTACCTGGTCTATATTAGGGGATGCGACACCAGGCGGCTGGAGTACAGATACCCAGCTCACCTATGATGCCGCAAAACAGGTTTGGACGGTTACCGCCAATATGCTTTCAACAGGCTCGTTTAAATTCAGGGCAAACAATGCCTGGAACATTGATTTTGGGCTTGATGCCAATGGCAATTTAGCATATGCCGATAGCCCTGCTTCTATTTACGGTTATAATTCTGCCGTAACAAACATAACCGTACCGGTAAGCGGAAATTATACCATTACCCTGGATTTGCATAATCCAAGCAACTATAATTATACGCTCCATAAAAACTAATTCATCAGGCAGTTCATCAACTGCCTGATCTTATTTAAAACTTACTATGAAATTAATAAACAACAGGAATATATTTAAACTTCTGCTCCTTTCATTCATTACTGTTTTTAGCAATTGTAAAAAAAATAATGATACGCCTGTTTCAGATACTTCTTACCCGCAGTATGGTACGCCGTTTGCCAATGTCCCCAACACGCAGGACGTTATCGTTTACCAGGTAAACCTTCGGGCTTTTAGCAGTGATGCCAGCTTTAAAGGCGTTACCGCAAGGTTGGATTCTATTAAAGCTTTAGGTGCCAATGTGGTCTATCTGTTGCCAATTTACCCGGTAGGCGTTCTTAAATCGGCAGGAGGCTTAGGTTCGCCGTATGCAGTTAAAGATTATAAAGCAGTTAACCCTGAATTTGGCACTTTGGCCGATTTACAGAATTTGGTGAATACGGCACATGCAAAAAACATGGCTGTTATGTTTGATTGGGTTGCCAACCATACTTCCTGGGACAATGCCTGGATCAGCAATAAAAGCTGGTATCAGCAGGATGCCAATGGCAATATCATTTCTCCGCCCGGTTATAATGATGTTGCTGCACTTAATTTTACCAATCAAACCATGCGCACAGCCATGATAGATGCCATGAAATATTGGGTTTTTACCGCAAATATTGATGGTTACCGTTGTGATTTTGCAGATAATGTTCCGTTTGATTTTTGGAAACAGGCAATTGACGCATTAAGAAGTATTACTACTCATAAACTTATCATGCTGGCCGAAGGTGCACGTAGCGACCATTTTAATGCAGGCTTTAACATGAGATATGGTTTTGCCTATTATTCTGCCCTTGAAGCCGGTGTTTTTGGCAGTTCAAAATCTGTTACAACACTTCAAGACTTAAATACTTCGGAATATGCCGGTGCATTGCCTGGTTCTCAAGTTTTAAGATATACCACTAATCATGATGTATATTCAAGTGATGGAAGCCCGATTACAGTTTACGGGGGCAAAACAGGGTCAATGGCCGCATTTTTAGTAACCGCTTATATGAAAGGTGTCCCGATGATCTATAACGGACAAGAGGTTGGGTGTACACGAGACTTAAACATTTTTTACCACAACCCGATTGATTGGACTACCAACCCGGATATGACCGCAGAGTACAAAAAGATCCTGAATTTCAGGGCAGGCAGCGATGCGGTAAAAAACGGACAGTTAACCCAATACAGCAGTGATGATGTGGCCGTTTTTACAAAATCAACAAGCAGCCAAAAGGTACTGGTGATAGCCAACCTGCGCAACAATGCGGTTACTTATACCATACCTGCAAATTTAAGCGCTTCCGGTTGGAAAAATGCTTTTACCGGTGCTTCGGTTACTTTAAACAGCCAAATGTATTTACAGCCTTATCAGCATATGGTATTAACGCAGTAGTTGATATGCGATGAACAGGAAAATATTTACGGTTTCTTTTTGTTGTATATTTTTCCCTTTGTCAATTCCAACTGTATGCGCCCAAACAACTGTGAAGCCGGCAGAAACAAAAATCACCAACGGTATAATTGATGCCACAATATATTTGCCCGATGAACATACCGGTTACAATCGCGGGCCGAGATTTGATTGGGCGGGGGTTATCCATGATTTGAGCTATAAAGGCCATACATATTTTGGCCAATGGATTGATACTTACAGCCCGACAAGCCACGACGCGGTTATGGGGCCTGTTGAAGCTTTTGACCCTTTGGGTTTTGATGAGGCAAAACCAGGGGAAACGTTTATCAAAATTGGCATAGGCGCCCTTGTTAAGCCCGATAGTTCGGCTTATAACTTTATGAGGCCCTATGCCATTTCAAACTACGGAAACTGGAAAGTCAAATCAAAACCTGATAAAGTGAGGTTTTTTCAGGCATTAAATGAAAAGGAATATGCTTATGAATACAAGAAAAGCATACAGTTGAAAAAGCACCGGCCTATCCTGGTTATTACCCATACTTTAAAAAACACAGGTAAAAAAACTACAGAAACCGAGGTTTATGACCATAACTTTTTTGTTATTGACCGGCAGCCCACCGGCCCTGGCTTTGTGGTTACTTTCCCGGATGACCTGCATGAAAACCTGGATGGAATGGAAGCTTATGTAAGCATCAAAAACAACCAGCTTATATTTTTAAAAGAACTGAAGGATAAATACATTGCATTTAAAGATTTGACGAATGGCAAAGGCGCGTCTTATCATATAAAAATTGAAAACCAAAAAACAGGCGCAGGGGTAAAAATTACAGGAGACCGCCCAATATCAAAACTGGCTTTCTGGTCATCCTTAAAAACCTTATGCCCTGAACCTTATATAAAAATAAGGGCAAAGCCCGGACAAAAAGTGAGTTGGAAAATCAGCTATGAATATTACACGGTTAATCATTAAAAGAAAGGCTGGATAAAAACCTGTTTCCGATACTTCTTTTATCCTATAAAAATCATTGGCCCGGGTATTCCTTTTGTTTTAAATCAAGGCAATACCAAATTTATAGGGATAAAAGAAGCATTGCCTTTTTTAGGATAAATAAAACAGCCAATTTAACAACGATTTTGAAAATATGTCTAAAACAGCTATACGCATAACCATAAGCCTTTTTCTGGTTTTATTTTCACTAAAACCTAGTTTGTTTGCCGCACCGCCAAGCACCAAAAGCACACTTGTTGCCTATCCAAAACCTGATGGCCTGCAAACCAGTGCAAACTTTACTGTCAGGGTAAACAATACTCCGGTTTGGACCGAACAGGTAGGCAGCGGCGGCATGGAAAACCTGCATGTGGCCAATTTTTCTTGTTCCGGGCCGCAGGCAATTACGGTTGTTGCCTCTTCCAAAATCAGCAAATATAAAATTGGGCCTGCAAGCCGGGCAATTCAAGCAAAGGTAAACGGGCGCGAGCTTACCTTTACCATTTCGGGCCCTCAAAAATTGTACATTGAAATTGATGGCCTGCCTGCTTTAGCCATTTTTGCAAACCCATTAGAAACACATATCCCTAAAAACGGAGATCCCGGAGTTTTGTATTTTGGCGAAGGAACCCATAACGAGGGCGAAATTAATTTAAAGAGCGGCCAAACGGTTTACATTGCCGGAGGGGCAGTTGTAAATGCCAACATTAGGGGCAAAAACCTTAAGAACGTTAAAATTGAGGGAAGAGGCACCTTAAACGGTAATGTCCGGGTTTCCGGTAGCTCCGATATGAATGTGAGCGGGGTTTTCATCCGTAATACGTCTAACTGGAGCAATACGCTTATTGATTGTGCGCATACTGTTTACAACAATGTAAAGGTTTTTAGCTACAAAGGCGTTTGGGGGATTGATGGCATTGACCCCGTTTCCTGCAAAGATTTTAAAATCAACGATTGTTTTATCCGTACCCGGGATGATTGTATTTCGATCAAATCTATGGGCAGGTTTGGTAGCGATACCGTTAAAAACATCAATACAGATTCTATAACGGTAACCAACTGTTTGCTGGTGGGCTGGGCGCACGCCGATGGCGTTACTTTAGGTTTTGAACTGCAGGGAGGTTTAGTGCAAAACGTGTTGGTAAAAAATTGTGATATTATTTCTGCAAACGGCCAGGGCAGAACAGGAGGGCATTCCGGGTTCAGTATTGTTTGTGATGGCCCTTCCCTAGTCCAAAATATCCGTTTTGAAGATATCCGGGTTGAAAATCAAATTGAATACAAAAACCTTGAACTGATTGTAACCGAAGGCAGAAGGTATGGAACTGCCGGGCCCGGCAATATCAAAGGGGTTTATTTAAAAAACATCCGTTGGGCAAATGCAAACAAACCATTTGTCATCGCCGGAATCCCTACCAACCTGATTGAGGACATAACTTTTGACCATTGTTTTTTAGCAGGGAAACCCCTTTCCGGTATTAACGACGGAGATTTTCAAATAGAATTTGCCAAGGATATAAAATTTATTTCAGGAAAAAACACACAACAAGTTATATCCAAAGAATAAGTGCCGTTTAGATTTAAACAATAAGAAATACCGATGCTTCTTTTATGCCTATAAATTTTATGCGGGGCGTTATTCGGTACAAAAACCAAAAAAGGCAATGATTTTTAGGCAGTAAAAGAAGCATGGGAAATAGCCGGACAAATTTAAACAGACCCTAAATAAAATTAAGCTGAATCAATATTTAAATAAATGATTGTTTTAAAATTATGAAAAGAAGTATTATTTTTTTACTGCTGATAGCTGTTTCTTTCAGTATCAGCCCTGTTAGTGTAATAGGCCAGACATCAGGCCCGGCACGTAACGAAATGCACCCGCCACAATCTGGCAAACCTTTTAACCACGTCCCCGACCGCCGCGATGTAACCATTTACCAAGTAAACATGCGTGTTTTTAGTAAAGAAGGGGATTTTAAAGGGGTTGCCAAACGTTTGGATTCTATCAAAGCTTTAGGCGCCAATTTGATTTACCTGATGCCTATTTATCCGGTTGGTGTGTTAAAAAGCACCAATTCCCCTTACTGCGTTAAAGATTATTTGGGGATAAACACAGAATTCGGAACAATAAAGGATTTGCGTGCCTTGGTTGATGGCGCGCACAAAAGAAACATGGCTGTAATGCTGGACTGGGTAGGCAACCATACTTCGTTTGATAACCCCTGGATGAAAAACAAGGACTGGTACAAAAGGGATTCTACCGGAAAAATCATCAGCCCCAATGGCTGGAACGACATTGCACAGCTAAATTTTGCCAATGCCGATATGCGCGCGACTATGATCAGCGATATGAAATACTGGGTATATACGGTTTCCGTTGTGATTATTCTGATGGCCCACCGGTTGATTTCTGGAAACAGGCGATTGATTCGCTTAGAAGTATCCCCGGACATCGTTTATTGATGCTGGCAGAAGGTCAACGTGCCGCCAATTATACCGCAGGTTTTGATTATAATTTTGGTTTTAACTTTTTTGAGGACTTAGAAGCAGTTTATAAAAAGGATAAATCTGTTCAATCCATTGATAGTTTAAATGTTGTTAATTATATCGGCACAACAGACGGCCAGCAAACCGTAAGATACGTTACAAACCATGATGTCAACAGTTCAGATGGCACGCCTTTAGAACTTTTTAGCGGCAAAAAAGGTTCAATGGCTGCGTTTGTGGTTGTTGCCTATATGAAAGGTGTTCCGATGATTTATAACGGACAGGAAGTAGGAACGCCCTACCGATTGAAATTTCCGTTCACTTCCGAGAAAATTAATTGGGCGACCAACCCGGATGTAACCACTGAGTACAAAAAAATCATTGCTTTCAGAAATGCAAGCAACGCGATCAGGCGGGGAAACTTAACTTCCTATACCAATCAGGATATATGTGCTTTTACAAAGGAAGCCGGTTCAGAAAAAGTATTGGTCATTTCCAATTTAAGAAACAAAGCGGTAACGTTTACCGTTCCTGCTGCCGTGGCATCCGCTTCCTGGAAAAATGCTTATACCGGTGCCAAAACAACTTTAAGCAGCACGGTCAACCTGGAGCCTTATTCCTACATCGTGTTAAAAAATTAACAAATTTTGCGGATTACGAGCAGAAAAATAAAGCAAATAAAAGCTGCAGCAATTTTACCAAGTAGGTGAACGGCGATTGTTAGGAAACATGCCCTTGTTTAAATTGCTGTCATAAAAATTTATCATGCTTCTTTTATGCCTGTAAATTTGGTGTATACAGATATTTTAAGGGTACAAAAACCACAAAAAGACAATGAATTTTATGTGGTAAAAGAAGCATGCCATTTAACCGGGTAGCCAAATGAACCATAGATGTAGCTTGTAACAAAAATTTATAGCATAAAAAAAACGCTTAAACCATTGGTTTAAGCGTTTTTTTGTTTTAAATTGTTTTTAGCGGAATGGACGGGACTCGAACCATTCTTTTATGCGCTTAATTATCAATGATTTAATAATTACAGAAATCAACAGGTAACCGATTAGGTAACCGAATAATTTGATTTGTTTTGATTGAATTTGAAAGAACTTACACGAAAATAAAAAAAATCATGGAAATAATCTGTTTTCAAAATAAAATTTTGGATGTTAAATCATAATTTAACTGTGTGAAACCACGAGTACTGAAATGGTGAAGTTTAATTATTAACGGTGGTTCGATTCTCCATGGGCTACCATACTGGGAAAATCAGTTTTAACAGCCAATTTGTTCTTATTTTTTATCTTAAAAAAACGCTTTTATGCTATTAAAACGCAGACTGCTTTATTATCCTTGTAGTTCGACCTGGCCGTCGCCCGTGGCATTCCCGTTCGGGTCATAACCATAACTTCTGGGGCTGTAGCCGCTGACACTGGCCAACTGGTTGCCGTTGTAGTTGTACTGGAGCGCGCCGTTGCCATTGCCGCCCCTGTCCAGGTGGGCAATGTTGCCCATATCGTCATAGCTTATGCCCTCGTTCAACAAATTGTTGGATGACTGGGCATAGGTCAGGCGGTTCAGCCGGTCATAACTGTAGGAGAACTGTTTGGGGCCGGAGTAGCTGCCCTGATAGTTCATCTGCGAGATGTTGCCGCTCCATTGCTGCTGTATCCCGGCATCGGGGCTGTTGTACCGCAAGTCCAGGTTAAACAGGTTGCCAGTACTGTTTGCTGTGTTCAGCCACCCCCTTTCGTTATAGGCATAGCTAGTTGTCTGTAGCCCGCCGCCCAAACTTTTGCCCTTGAGCTGGCCCACCTCGTTGTATTCGAGCTTGGAAAGCTGCACCTCGTTGCCGCTGTCCATCTTCTGCCAGGTTTCGGTCTTCCGGCCCATGTGGTCGTACTCGTAGCGGTTGGCAATAGTTACGCTGCTGCCGTTCGTGCCGGTATGACTGCGGTTGCCGGCCAGCAGTTCGCCTGTAAAGCCATAGGTGTTGTTTGCCACGTCCTGCCCGCCCAGGTGGTTCTGGCTTTTGCTTTGCAGCACGCGGCCTTTATCGTCGTAATAATTTACCGAGAGCAGCATGGTGGCCGTGCCCAAAATATTCACCTTGCTCCCTGTCAGCAAACCTTGTACATTGGCACTTTGCCCGGCAGCGGTATTGGGGGCAGGGCTGCCTAAGGCATCTGCGCAAACTAATTTTTTGCCGGTAAAAGAAGTACCCTCTTTAATAAAAATGCTTTGTAATAAATGAGGTTAAAAGTCTATACCCCAAAGGGACTATACCAGGTGCTTCTTTTACCGCAATAAAATAAGTGCCCCATTGAACAAGGTTAATAGGACCAGCTATGACTTTTTGTAAAGACAACAAGCAACGACAAAATTACTGATGATAACGAAAATAAATACCCCTACTAATACACTTCCTCTATTATTCTTACTTTCTGGCCACTTTTCATATTGATGCACAATCTGTTTCCAATAATCATTATAGTAGAAGAAGAAAAAATTAGGAAAAAAACAAAGCGCACAGGTTAATATATATACCCACTTTTCGGCAAACAAATGGGTATTTTGATTGATGAAAGTTTTATAATACATCATTAAAGACAGTGCAGTAAATTCTTGTAAAACTGCAAGAATTAAAACCGCTTTCGCATCACTCCAAAATTTAGGTACTGAAACCGCATTCCAAAATTTGTAAAGCTTATAAAATAGATAACAATACGCTTTCATTTTTAGTTCTTAATTCTAATTTTTATGTTAATACATATTTTAAAGTGAGAGTTTGCATTAACTTAAATAAACCAAATATATACTTGTCAATTTTTACGTATGTAAAAGAAGCATGGTTAAATTTTACCTTATGCTTCTTTTAACGTATTAAAATAAGTGCGTATTAAACAAGGTTAAAAATCTGTAGCCCCAATATTAAGGTTACAAATTAACCATTAGGGACAGTCAATTATTAGAATAAATAGGTTACCAACTATCCTTTCATTATATTTCTAAATATTGCAACCGCCGCGTTAAGAACAATCGAAAAAGATAATACAGCGATAACAATTGTAAGACGTTTTCTATTGTATTCTTTTTCTTTTAAAAATTCAAATTTCTCAAATCTCAAGTTAAATCCTTTTTTATTATTCTGAATTAATAAATATGGAATGACAAATGCAGGGATGCCACAAATACAAATAATTGAAATTACAGAAAAGGGATATCCAAAATAAATAAATACCTGATATATGGCAGAGAGATTTATCAATAAAATCCAACGTATTAAATTTATTGCATTGTCTTCCGGGTGTTTTTTTTCTCCCCAATCATATGTAGACCAATAGATCGAAAAATATAAGTACCAAACAAATTTTCCCATAGTTACTATTGACTTTTCTTTGTTTTACCAAAACTCCCCCCTGATTGGCATCCTCATCATTTTCTCACAAACACTAAAAAGCATCATTCAACCACTTCCTTATTTTTCCCTCCAGTGATGGTTTTTGCTTTATGGGATTTGCCGTTGGGTGATTAAGCCTTTGTTGTTTTATTTTAGCACGATTGCAATTTGCTACCATAATAAATAAACCTATTGAAATAACCAAGTAAAAAATAATTGCCATTCCTCCTTTAATATCTTTTTTAAACTTGTAATCTAAAAAGACTTTATTTTTCACGAAGGCAAAATAATTCAAAATTAATATGGCACCTATAGGAATTAAAACATAATATTTATTGGGTAATATGTCTTTAAAAAGCCCTTTATAAATAAGGTATGTATATGTCGTGTACAGATTAAAATAAACTAAGGTAGTGCTTACACAGCATGTGTAAAATAATGGAATTTGTTTCTCATTAATTTTGTCAATATAAAACCTGTATATCCTAAAAAGTAAATAATAGTAAACTTTCATTATGGGGCTGGTTTTTCGTATAAAGTGCTTCCAGAATAATGTTCATATAAGTATTTTCCGCCAAAATAGCCAATACTTATGGCAGCACCCCAAGGGCCGATAAAACCTATCACACCAAAAACACCATCTATTGTCGCTTCTGTTCCCAAAATTTGATGATTGGCGTACTGATAAGCGGTTATACCTAATCCCGCAACGCCAGCAAGAGCTCCTGCCGTTCTTAATACTGTACCTGTTGTCCTTAATGCGTTTGTTGAAACCTCTGCACTACCAACTAATGTCTTTACAAATGTTGTTTCCAGTGGAGCGCCATACAAAGAGTTTGCTTGTATAATTTTACCTATCCGGTTTCCAGTAGCTCCAGCGACATATCCCCAACCAGCTGCATAATTGCTGATTGTACCATCATTATTATAAAACCAGCTATTATCATTTCCTCCCTGATTGGCACCATTCTCATTTTGGGGAGCAATTACCTTTACTTCGTTTAAAGCAATAACATCTGATTCAGTATTGAATTTTTTAAAATCTACTTTATTTGCAGGTATGGTATCTAAACCCATATTATCCATGTACTTTAATGGATTGTTCAGGACATAATTATAGGAAGTATAATTATTATGGTTTTCAACCATCGGGTCTACCGTGGTCATCCTCCCTATCACCGGATCATAGAACCTGGTGCCGTAGTCATACTGCCCCAGTTCTTCCTGTACCTCCTTTTTGTTGTAAAGGTATTTATTTCCGGCATTTGTTTGCCTGTGGATGTTTAAACCAAACGGGTAATAATCCTCTTCCCCAACTTTACCGTTTACCTGGTCAAACGTTGCCCGGTTGTTGCCCAAATGGTTGGTAAGCGTATATTCGTAGTTATAGCTGCCGCCGCTCCTGATTGCCCTGCCTTCTTCTGTCGTTACAAAGTCGATCGTCCCGTCACTTTTGTATTGTATACCTGCTATATAATCGGTTGTCGAACCATTGCTTGTCTTCTTCAGCTTTTCCCCGGTTGCCGTATAAGTGTAGCTTAAGTTGAGGGCTGGCAGGCTTTGCGGCAGGTCGAGCATATTGTAATTGATTGCATGGCCAATCCCATCGGTAGTGGCATTGCCGTTCAGGTCATAGCCGTAACTGCGGAAGGGGCTGCCGTTATTGGTGACCGTGCTTAACTGGTTGCCTTGGTAGCTGTAGCCCAAAGATGCACTGCCCGGCCCGCTCCTGTTAAGCGAAGCGATGTTGCCCATTCCGTCATAGCTGATGCCCGTTTCGCTAAAGCCCGCGCTCGACTGGCCGTCCGTTAAGCGGTCCAGCTTGTCGTAACTGTACTTTACCCACTGGCTGCCAGATTTTAGGCAGGTAAAAGAAGCATAGCCAGTTTTTGCCGCATGCTTCTTCTACCGTATTAAAATAAGTGCTGATTGAACAAGGTTGAAAACCCGTAACTTAAAGATCGGAGTTACAAACTTTAACTAGTGAAAATATATCGATTCAGAAAATAGCTTATTCGGGTCTGTAAAATCTCTCAAATAAATATTGCAATTCCAACTACTATACTATATAATACTAAAACTTAGTCCCAATTATCAAGATTCCATCCCTTTTCTAACCTCTCTTTCAACAACGTGTCATTCCATATCCCCCAAGGCGAAAGTTTTTTTTGCTCTGAAGATAATGTTTCCACCAATTGCCTTTTTAATGTTTTAACATCTATAATATGCCATCCAAGAAATTTGCCACCTATAACTAGTTTACTGCGCATATATTTTGGTAATTCAAAATTTCCCAAACTTATATTACCAACCTTTTCAACCAGATTTTTGTTTAATGCAGCACTCAAAGCAAAGCCTATAAAATAATAATCTTCAATCTCTACTGCTTTATTAATAATCTGTCTTTCAGTATATATTTTGTTAAAAACTTTTATAGTATCGCATCTAAGCTTATCTTTATTTACACACTGAAAATAAGCCTTTCCCTTTTTCGTGTTTAATTCAAACACGTCACCTATTTCAATTTTTGCCATAATAATTATTTAGGATATCCAATACTTTTTAATAATTCATATCCTCTCTCTACAGATTGAGCATATTTAGAATTAGATTTTGAAATACTATTGATTTTGTTTATGAGCGTTCCTCCATTTTTAGGTAACTTATGTATCTCTATTAAAGCTTGTTCAACTGCTCTTGCATCAGCCCTGGTTAAGTTTTCCATAAGTAGCTCAATTTTAATTCCTTTTTCTGCTAATTGTTCGGCTGCTCTCCGCGCTAAGTTGTTTGTTATTCCAACATACTCAACGTCTTCAGCTCCTTTAGCCAAATATACTAAATGTTTTAATTCATTCAATTCACCTGCGGGACCTACTAAGTCAATTGTTCCGCCTATGTAGTGAAAAGGAATTCCAGTTGGGTTACCTTGATCATCATATGATACCCCGTTAAACTCTCTTCCATTTACAAAATAAAGTGCTTTTTGCCACCAATTTGTTAACGATTTTAAATGAGGAGCATCTTTAAGCTTTTTTGCATCAATCTCCTCCATCCAATCTTCAGTAGATTTACCCTTCTTTTTATTAGGAGGATCTTGTTGCGTTTGAGCCTGTAGCTGTCTAAATACATCTTGGGCTTCCTGTCCATAATAAGTTTCCATCCCATCGGGATCAATATTCCTGATTGGGTTGTTTTCAACATAATTATAAGGCGACCATCTCCTGCTTATTTCTGCTAATGGGTCAACTGTTCCCCACCTTACCACGATAGGGTCATAGAACCTGGCGCCGTAATCGTATTGCCCCAATTCTTCCTGCAACTCTTTCCTGTTGTAAAGATAGTTGTTTTTGTACCCGTTTGTTAGCCGGTTGTAGTTTAAACCAAAAGGAAAGTAATCGTCCTGCTGGATTGCCCTTGCAGTGCCGCCGCTGTTGTCAAAGCTTAGCCGGTTGTTGCCCAAATGGTCTGTCAAAGTGTATTCATAACTGTAGCTGCCGTCACTGTTCCTCCTTGCCCTGCCTTCTTCCGTCTGCACAAACTCGATGGTGCCGTTTTTGTACTGGATACCGCCCACATAGTCTTCCGTGCCAAAGCTGCTGTTCGCGCTTTGCCTTTTCAGCTTCTGCCCCGTGGCGTCGTAGGTATAGCTTAGGTTCTGGCCCCCGCTGATGCCCTGCGGTAGGTTCAGCAGGTTATAACTGATGTTGTTGCCGCTGCGTGCGTCATAGTCCATGTTGCCATTAAGGTCGTAATGGTAATTGTTATTTGTAAGCCCGCTTACCGATACCAATTGGTTGCCGTTGTAATTGTAAGTATAATTGCCGCTATTGGCACCGCCTGTCCGACTTAGGTGCAGTATATTGCCCAACCCGTCATAATCAATATCGTTCCCCCCGGGCCCGGTCTCGTTGTAGCCTTCACTGCTGATGCCCCTTGTTAGTTGGTTCAGCTTGTCATAACCATAGTCGTAATGCTTAGAAAGGTTGCCTGCCGTGCCCCAGTACTGGCTGCTGATGTTGCCGTTCCACTGTGGGGCAGAACCGCTGTTGTAGTTTAACTGCATGGCAAACAGCGGTGCCGTGCTGCCCGTCAGCCAGCCGCGCTCGTTGTAATTGTAATCAACCCTTTGCAGCCCGCCACCCAAGCTTTTTGTTTTAAGCTGGCCTGTCTCGTTGTACTCTAATGCCGAAAGCTGCACCTGGGCGTTGCCGTTTATCTGCTCATAGCTGTTTTTCTTCCGGCCCATATGGTCGTAATCGTAGCGGTTGGCAATGGTTACGCTGTTGCCGTTCGTGCCGGTATGACTGCGGTTGCCGGCCAGCAGTTCGCCTGTAAAGCCATAGGTGTTGTTTGCCACGTCCTGCCCGCCCAGGTGGTTCTGGCTTTTGCTTTGCAGCACGCGGCCTTTATCGTCGTAATAGTTTACCGAGAGCAACATGGTGGCCGTACCCAAAATGTTCACCTTGCTCCCCGTAAGCAAACCCCTTACGCTTGCGCTTTGCCCGGCAACGGTATTGGGGGCAGGGCTGCCAAAGGCATCTGCGCCAGGGAAACTATAATCATCGTAATAATTGATGGTTAAAAAAGTATAATTTGTACCTGCCGGGGTGCTTAAATTATTGTAGCCGGTTGATGTTGTGTTGTCCCTGGTTTCCCATTTAGGCC
>CAXTKQ010000034.1:0-30774 GCA_964244955.1 uncultured Sphingobacteriaceae bacterium
GGTGGGCGCGGTTCATCCAAAGCAAATCCTCGTCAAAAAAAGATTGAACGCCAATGCTAAAACGGTTGATGGGCGTTTGTTTTAAGCTGAGGATTTTCTGCAGGTTCAAATCATCCGGGTTGGTTTCCAGCGTAATTTCTGCATCTGCTTTTACCGAAAAATTAGTGAAAACGGTTTCCAGCAAAGCATTGATTTCCGAAGTTTCCAGTACTGAAGGCGTTCCTCCGCCAAAATAAACCGTTTCTATGGTTTCGTTTTCGAGATAACCTTTTTGCAGCTCAATTTCCTGCCGCAAACCATCCAACAACGCTTTTTTATGCTTAAAAGAAGTACTGAAATGGAAATCGCAATAATGGCAGGCTTGCTTGCAAAACGGGATGTGGATGTAGATGCCGGCCATAACGGCAAAGATAACAATAGGATAAGAACCTAAAAAAAGGATATTTATCGAATATTTCAGGCAGAGAACAACAGGTAAAAATTATTTTTAAGATGCTTTTAGCAATTTTTCAATATTAGCTAGCCTGCTTTCAAATTTGTTTTCGCGTTCCTCAACCGCTTTTAACCTGCTTTCTAACTGCGAAAAAGTAGAAAGGACTTCTTTGATACTTTTCAGTTCGCCCACAATGGTTTCATTAAACTTGTACTGCTGTTCCCATTGTTTAACAGACAATGCCATAAAATCTTTAAGGATGCCATTAGATTCCTTTAATTCTACTACAACCCGTTCAGCAAGGTTATCAACCCGTTCAGCAACAGTATCTACCCGTGCGGCAACATTTTTTAGCTGTGCTGTTGTTTCATCCTGTTTGATAAGCATTTCAGCTATTATCAGTGCAAACTCTTTGTCCATCCTGTTTAAATATCGTTCAAATATAATTACAAATTACTTCTAATTTTACCCGATAAAAACAGCATCACATTGCAACCATACATTTTAGGCGTTGATATTGGCACGGGCAGCGTAAAAGCCGTTGCGGTGGCTGTTGATGGCGAAGCATTTGATTCGTCGCAAGTCCATTATCCGATGTTGCCAGTAGAAACTGGTTTTGCCGAACAAGACCCGGAACTGATTTGGCAGGGTTTTTTAAACTGCATTCAAGAAGTTGTTGCACGTTTAGGCCAGCCGCAGGCTATCAGTTTAAGCAGCGCAATGCACAGTTTGATTTTGGTTGATGCGCAAGGCAAACCGCTTACCAACATGATCAATTGGGCCGATACGCGAAGCGCGACCATTGCAGAACAGCTTCGTTCTTCTACCGAAGGAAAAAATCTGTACGAACAAAACGGAACGCCCGTTTATTCGATGTCGCCATTAACCAAGATCATTTGGTTTCGGGAAAACCGGAAAGATTTGTTTGGCCAAACTGCCAAATTTATATCCATTAAAGAACTGGTTTGGTTTCGGTTGTTTGGCCAATTTCAAATTGATTATTCTATTGCTTCAGCAACCAGTTTGTTTGATATTGTAAAATTTTGCTGGAGCGAAGAAGCTTTAAAACTTGCCGCGATCAGTGCAAAACAGCTTTCGGAACTGGTAAGCACCAGTTACATGCGCCAGGATTTAAAAGCAGCTATCGCCAAAATATTGGGCATAAAAGAAGCATTGCCCTGGATGATCGGCGCCAACGATGGCTGTTTGGCAAATTTGGGCAGTGGCGCCAATCAACCCAAAACCGCGGCTTTAACTATCGGGACCAGCGGCGCCGTGCGCCTGGCCAGCAGCAAGCCTTTGTACAATTTTACGGCCATGACTTTTAATTACATCTTGGACGAACAAACCTACATCTGCGGTGGCGCCATCAACAACGGTGGTTTAGTTTTGAACTGGCTGCTCGAAAAGTTTATGGTAAAAGAAGCATTGGCAGCAAAAGATTATGAGCAATTATTTGATGCGGTAAAAACAGTACCAGCCGGAAACGACGGCCTGCTTTTTCTGCCTTATTTGACAGGAGAGCGGACGCCTTTGTGGGACAGCAACAGTTGCGGCGTTTATTTCGGGATTAAAACTTCGCACATACAAGCCAACTTTTTGAAAGCTGCTTTGGATGGCGTTTGCTTTGCCATTTGCCACGTGCTGGATGCGCTCAATCAATCCGCAGAAAAAATTGAAGAAATACGCGTAAGCGGTGGTTTTACCGCTTCGCCGGTTTGGGTGCAATTGATGGCAGACATTACCGGCAAAAAATTAACCGTAGTGCAGGCCGAAGATGCATCGGCAATTGGTGCGGCTTTTCTGGCCATCAAAACCGGAAAGTTTAATGGCTTTAAGTTGAAGGACGATGCGCAAACCAATCAAACTATCCAACCAAACCTCGAAAAGCACCAGGTTTACAGCAGTTATTACCGCTTGTTTGTAAAATTGTATGATGATTTGAAAGAAAGCATGCACCAATTGGCACAGATAAATACGGCAGAACGATCATCAATCCAAAAATATTGAGGTAAATTTGCGGCAGAAAAAATGCCCGTTTAATCCGGCCCAAAATATTTCATGCGTTTAACGGTTATCCTGCTCCTTGTTTTTTTACTGGTAAAAACAGCATCTGCACAAACAGCCGTTGCGGATACTTTGGTCGAGGCCGAAGCCCCCGTTTTAGATTCTGCAACTTTAGCCAAACAACAGCTCCGTTCTGATTCGCTTGCCCGGTTTTTTATCACGCCGCCTGACCCTAACCGCGCAAACCAGTTTATAGACAGCGTTATCAAAGCCAACTTGTACACCGGCTACGCATTTTTAGACCTGCATTTTAAGCCGGTAAAAACAGTAGTGCAAACCGGCAAACCGCGCAGTTTCAGAGACCGCTGGATGCTGGCCGTGATGCTGGGCTTGCTTTTGTACCTGGCCATACTCAACCGTTTTTTAAACAAATCCATTGCCGATATTATAGAATCGTTTTATAGTAAAAGGGTGCTTTCTCAATTTTCTAAAGAAGAAAACCTCATCAATTCGTGGTCGTTTATTTTGCTGTTTTTATTGTTTGGGGCAACTATTGGTTTGCTGTTTTTTCAGGTTGTGGCTTATTACAACCGAAACTATGTAGACGACGGCTGGCAGCTTTACCTTGGTTTTACCTTTGCCGTCATCGTTTTTTTTATCCTTAAAATTGTGGTTTTACGGGTTTTAGGGCTGATATTTAATATCCGCAGTTTGGTTAAAGAATATATTTCGGTGCTTTACCTTACTTATTTTAACCTCACTTTTATCAGTTTGCCATTGGTCGTCAGTTTTGGTTTGATTGCCGACAGCTTAAAACCTGCCGTTTTACTGGTATTTGGCTTGCTGATCGTGGTGGTTTTGTTTTGGCAATACATCCGCAGCAGTATAAATATTCTTTCGGTGTACAGATTCAGTAAAGTTTATTTATTTATTTATCTTTGTGCCCTCGAACTATGCCCTGTTTTTATTTTGGTGAAAGCTTTAAAATTATAAGAAATACAGCTACTTATGCAGATTGCCGCTGAAAGATTGAAGAAAGTAAAAAGTATTTTAGTTACGCTACCTAAACCCGATTCAGATAAAAACCCGTACACAGAACTGGCCAAAAAATACAATTTAAAAATTGATTTTCGGTCTTTTATCCATGTAGAAGGCGTACCGGCCAGAGAATTCCGGAAAGAAAAAATTGCTTTGGGCGATTTTACTGCCGTGATTTTTGCCAGCCGCAACGCTGCCGATCACTTTTTCAGGATTTGCGAAGAGATGCGTTTCGAGGTTCCGGTAGAGATGAAATACTTCTGCCTTTCGGAAACGATTGCGCTTTACCTGCAAAAATACATCCAGTACCGAAAACGAAAAATATTTTTTGGCAAGCAAACCGCGGCAGACCTGGCCGAGGTTTTAAAAAAACACACCAACGAAAAGTTTTTGTACCCCTGCTCCGATGTAGCGGCGGAAGAAACCCAAAAGTTTTTGCAAAGCAATGGCTACAATTTTACGCCTGCCGTTTTGTTTCGTACGGTTTGCAGTGACTTATCTGACCTGGCAGACGTTTTTTACGACATCATTGCTTTTTTTAGCCCGTCCAGCATCCAGTCGCTTTACAAAAACTTTCCTGATTTCGAACAAAAAAACACACGCATTGCCGCTTTCGGTGCTACCACCCACAAAGCAGCCATCGAAAAAGGGCTGGTCCTGGATATTCCGGCGCCAGTTCCGGAGGCACCATCCATGACCATGGCGATCGAGCAGTATATAAAACAGGCCAACAAATAAAATAATTTTTGTTTGTTGCAGTTATTAATGCAAACCATATAATTTCCGAAACTTTAGCTTCCAAACCTGCGTAAAGAAATCAAATAATCATACTGTTTTTATGCACTAAAAATGTGTGTAGCTGTTAATTTTTAATTTTCATCACATTAGTATTGTCAGGATGAATAGTTTGGTTAATTTTATAACGATAAAATATTTTTTGACGATGAAAAAATTAGCATCAATAGAAAATATTTTACCTTAGATTTAGTTATTGCATTAATTTTAACCGAGTTGTTTATACTTTGGATTTGAAAATGAAAAACTTTTATTTTGGTGTATTAGGCTTATTTGTGCTTTCTGTTTTAAACAGTTGCAAAACTTCCGGAGGCGACAGGGGCGAGGTAAGGGGAGTTTCCGGGAAAGCTTTTAAACAAGAACAGCCTTACGGCATGGTTTATATTCCCGGCGGCAGCTTTTTAATGGGACAAACCGACCAGGACGTAACTTTTGCCCAAACTGCCCAGAATAAACAAGTTACTGTTTCTCCGTTTTTTATGGACGAGACTGAAACTTCAAACGCTAAATACAAAGAATTTGTAAACCAGGTGCGCGATTCTATCGCCATTACCAATTACCTGCAAGACGATAAATACTATTACAAACCGGGCGGCAAAAATGCCAAGCCTGACCCAAGCGGTAAAAAATACATCAACTGGAATTATGTAGCTAAAAACCCGGTTTTTAGCGGTGGTAGAGGAAAAGGTAAGGCAGGTGCTGCAGCAAGTGCCAATCAATCTAAATTGCAAGGCATGTATTACCAGGGCGATGACCGCATTTTTGATAAAAATGAAATTGACGTGCGCCTTTTGAAATACAATTACGCATTGATGGTTTTGCGCGAAGCATCCAACAACCGCTTTGACAAAACAAAAAGACGGTCTGATTTTATCCTGCGCGATACCGTTCCGGTTTACCCCGATACATTATGCTGGCTGAACGATTTTTCTTACGCTGCCAATGAGCCAATGGTACAAGGTTATTTTTCGCACCCGGCTTATTTAAATTATCCGGTAGTTGGTGTTACCTGGCGCCAAGTTCGTGCTTACACCGTTTGGCGCGGCCGTTATAACGATGCTTATAAAGATGCGCGCGGTATTCCGCACCGCCAGCCTTATGAACTGCCAACCGAAGCAGAATTTGAATATGCAGCACGCGGCGGTCGGATTGGTAATGATTATCCTTGGGGCGGCCCGTATATCAAAAATTCTAAAGGTTGTTTATTGGCCAACTTTAAACCCGGCCGCGGGGATTATGCATCTGATGGTGGCTATTATACCGTAAGTGTGCACTCTTACTTTCCAAATGATTTTGGCTTATACAACATGGCCGGAAATGTAGCAGAATGGACAGCTTCTGCCTATGATGAAGCTGCTTCTACTTTTGTGCACGATATGAGCCCGACTTTTAACTACGAAGCCAAAGCAAGCGATCCGGAGGTGCTGAAACGCAAAGTGGTGCGCGGCGGCTCTTGGAAAGATATTGGCTACTTCCTTCAAAACTCTACCCGCGGTTATGAATATCAGGATACCGCAAAATCTTACATTGGTTTCCGCTGCGTAACCCATTTCCTGGGCAGGGACATCAAAGACAAACGCTCTAACTACTAATTGAACTATTATATCATCTACGTTTAAAAACAAAAACTATTAAAACTACTATGGCTGTAAAGAAAAAATTCGACTGGTTGCACACAGCAATTTCTTGGGGGGCAAGCGTCGTAATTGTGGGTGCGTTATTTAAAATCCTTCACTTAGGTGGAATTTATGGTAACATTATGATTGGATTGGGACTGGGTGTTGAAGCGTTCCTGTTCTTTTTGACAGGGTTTTTTCCACCGGCAAAAGACCCGGCCTGGGAAAGGGTTTATCCGGAACTAAGCGAAGATTTCACAGGCGAAATGCCAAAGGTTTCTGCCCGTCCTACACAGGCCGTTGCCGCTCCGGTACAATCAACTGCCGCTTTGGATAAAATGCTTGCCGATGCAAAAATCGGCCCGGAACTGATTACCAGTTTAGGCAACGGATTAAGGACATTTGGCGATAAAGTTTCTACCATTTCAAGCGTTGCCGATGCTGGCACTGCAACAACAGAATTTACCAACAAACTGAAAACTGCTGCTGCAGGTTATGATAAACTGAGCGTTTCTTTCGAAAAAGCTTCAGCTAACCTGAACGAAATGGCAAATTCTAACATTGATTCTAAAGCTTACCACGACCAGGTAAACAACCTGGCCAAAAATTTATCTGCCTTAAACGCAGTATATGAGCTGGAGCTGCAGGATTCGAGCGCACACCTGAAATCAATGAACAAGTTTTACCAAAACGTTTCTTTAACGATGCAAAACTTTAACGAATCATTAGACGATTCTAAAGCTTTCAAAGAAGAAGTAGGCCGCTTGGCAAAAAACCTGTCTTCTTTAAATAACATTTACGGAAACATGTTATCAGCGATGAACCAGCCTCGTTCCTAATTAATATTATAACATAAATACTACACCAATAGATAAAATAATAGCAAATGGCTGGAGGTAAGGAAACGACAAGGCAGCGGATGATCAATATCATGTATTTGGTATTGCTTGCGATGTTGGCCTTGAATGTCTCGGACACAATTTTAAATGCATTTAAAAATATAAACGACAGTTTAAATACTTCTAAAAACAATGTAAACAACAGCGTTAACCAATTATTCACTTCTTTTGAAAACACCAAACTGAAAGAAGAACCGCAACGGGCAAAGCCGATTTATGATAAAGCGGTGCAAGCCAGGGCAGTGGCAGAAGATTTGAATAATTATGTAGAAAAGATCAAAGAACACTTTGTAAAAGCCGGACAAGGTTACAGTGAAGAATCAGGCGATTTGGTCGAACGGGCTAATCTGGACATTTCTCCCGGTTATATGGTTAACCAGGGCGAAGGTTTAAAGCTGAAAAACAAGATCAATGAAACCCGGGAGAAACTGATTGCATTGGTTGACCCGAAAGACCGTGCAGGGTTAACGTTCTCTTTGGAAGCAAAAGACCCTGCAAAATCGGTTGAAGGCAAAAAAAGGTGGGAAGAGATTAATTTTGGCGAGGGCACACCGCTTACTGCTTCGATGACGGTTTTAACTAAAATCCAAACCGATACCAAAAATGCCGAATCGGATGTGGTTAAACGGATTTTCGGGAAAATGGACCAGGCGGTAGTTAACTTAGATCAGTTCTCAGCAGTGGCAGTTGCACCCAGCAGTTATGTGGTTGCCGGCCAGCCTTATACTGCCGAAGTGTTTTTAACCGCATCAGATTCTAAATCTAACCCGGATATTACAGTGGGTGGCTCGAGGTTATCAACTACAGGCGGCAGAGGAAAATATACGGTAGGAACAGCACGCGAAGGTGTTTTTACCTGGGTGGGAAGCATCCGCGTAAAACAAAACGACGGAACGATTAAAGAGTACAAAACTGCACCGCAAACTTATCAGGTTGCACGCCCTTCGGCGGTAGTTTCTCCGGATAAAATGAATGTTTTATATGTTGGCGTTCCTAACCCGGTTTCGGTTTCGGCTCCTGGTATTGCCAAAGAAAAATTACATTTAAGCATCAGCGGTGGTTCTATCAGTGGTTCTGCCGGAAAATTTACAGCTACAGTTTCTTCACCGGGAACTACGGCTAAAATCACGGTTTCCGGCGAAACTTCTCCCGGAAAAACGCAGGTTTTAGGTGTTCAGGAGTTTCGTGTAAAAAGAATCCCTGACCCAAAAGCACAATTTGCCGGTAAAAGCAGTGGTGCTGTTGCTTCAGGAAATATCAAAGCACAGGACCGGGTTTTTGCACGGTTAGAAAACTTTGACTTTGATGCTAAATTTAATGTTACCCGTTTTTCGTTAACGGTTGTTAAGCCACGTCAGGATCCAATTACTATTTCCGGTTCTGGCAGCGACCTTTCCGGTGCCATGAAGTCTGCTCTGGCTACCATTGGACCAGGTTCGCGCGTGATTTTTGATAATATCATTGCTGTTGGCCCGGATGGCACGCAACGTGGTTTAGACCCAATTTCATTGATTGCAAATTAAAAAAAGGATGAAAAGGAACCTGGTTATTTTAGTTTTATGCCTGCTGTGTGCAAGTTCTTTCGCACAAACGCGTAGGAGAACGGCTACCCGAAGGACTGCACCTAAAAAACAAACTGCAGCGGCTGCCAAATCGCAAGCTTTGGGAGATACAAGCAATGTAAAGGCTTTTGCGCGCCCGCAGGATGGCTATTACAAACCGCAGGATGGTTATTACAAAAAGACCAGTATTTTAAATGCAAAAGTTACGCCTTACCAATATTTGCGTGAGGCTGATGTCGCATTTGCAAAAAGGGTTTGGCGCGAAATTGATGTACGCGAAAGGATGAACCAATACCTGGCTTCTCCAAAAGCACGTTTGATTGATATTTTAATGGATGCGATTGAAAAAGGCGAATTAAACGCATACGATGCTTCACCAAGTAAAAATGACCCGAACGGCGATGAATTTTCTGCCCTGTTGAAACCAAAACAAGCGATGGCAAAAATGGCCGATAGTGTGATGATTGATACTTTTGATAAAAATACGGGAGAAAAAACAGGTTCCAGAATGCAAATGGGCGAATTTAACCCAGACAGTGTCATTAAATTCAGGATTAAAGAAGATTGGATTTTTGATAAACAACGTTCTGTTTTCGAGCCTCGTATTATCGGTATTGCGCCAATGATTAGAGTGCGTGCAGGCGGGTTAAGCTTAGATTACCAGCCAGCATTTTGGATCTACTTCCCGGAGGCGAGAAATATTTTGGTTACCAAAGAAGCAGTTAACCGCCACAACGATGCGACCGGTTTAAGCTTTGATGATATTTTTATGAAGCGTATTTTTTCCAGCTACATTGTGAAAGAATCCAACGATAAAGACGAGCGGATCAAAGATTATGCACAAGGAATTGATAAATTGTACGAATCGGAAAAGATCAAAAAATCTTTGCTGAACTATGAACAGGATTTGTGGCAGTATTAACACACCAATTTTTACCTGATAAAAGAAGCATCAGCCCTGCAAGACCAATTTTGCGGGGCTTTTTCTTGCGTAAAGAAATCGTAAATTGCCAAAGCTTGTTTGCCGTTTAACACTTCCATCAATATTACAAACGGGATTTGTGGGTTTGCTAACACACCAATTTTTACCCGATAAAAGAAGCATCGCCCTGCAAAATTACTCTTGCGGGGCTTTTTCTTGTACAAAAAAATCGTGAATGGCCAAAGCTTGTTTGCTGTTCACCACTTCCATCAGCAGCTCTTGCGAAGCTTCGCGTACTCTTTTTACCGACTTAAAATAGGTGAGCAGTTTATCGGCCGTAGTTTTACCAATCCCTGGGATGTTTTCCAGTTCGGTAGCTATCGTTGCTTTGTTGCGTTTTTTGCGATGCGCGGTGATGCCAAAACGGTGCGCTTCGTCCCGCAATTGCTGGATGATTTTTAACGTTTCCGATTTTTTGTCTAAGTACATCGGGTATTGGTCGCCGGGATAATACAGTTCTTCCAAACGTTTGGCGATACCGATGATGGTTACTTTTTTATCAATATCCAACTTCTTCAAAGCTTTTACCGAAGATGACAATTGCCCTTTTCCACCATCAATAATAATGAGTTGTGGCAACTCCTGATTCTCCTCCAACAAACGTTTGTAACGGCGGTAAACGGCTTCTTCCATCGTGGCAAAATCGTTCGGGCCTTCTACTGTTTTTACGTTGAAAAAACGGTAATCTTTTTTTGAAGGCTTTCCGTCCCGAAAAACCACAATGGCCGAAACCGGGAACGAGCCTTGAAAGTTAGAGTTGTCAAAACACTCGATATGCCGCGGCAACTGGTTCAAACGTAAATCCTTCATCATTTGTGTCAACAAACGCTCTGTCCTGATTTCCGGGTTTAGTTTCTCGTACTGGTCAATTTTCCCGCGTTTAAAAAACTGCACATTTTTTTGCGAAAGATCCAACAGTTTCTTCTTTTCGCCTAATTTTGGAACGGTAAAACGGATGTTGGAACCTTCATCCACTGTAATATCAAACGGAACAATAACTTCTTTGGAAGTGCTGTTGTAACGTGTCCGGAATTCGGAAATGGCCAGAGTCAGCAGTTCTTCATCCGTTTCGTCCAGGCGTTTTTTCAGTTCCAAAGTTTGTGTTTGGGTGATTACGCCGTTCATCACTTTCAAAAAATTGACGAAAGCGTATTTTTCTTCGGAAGCAATACTGAAAACATCCACATCCGTAATCGAAGAATTAACGACAGTGGATTTGCTTTGGTAATTGTCCAGCAATTCGAACTTTCTTTTCAGCTTGTGCGCCAACTCAAAATTCAGTTCCGCGATGGCCTGTTCCATTTGCTCTTTCAGTTGCTTTACAACGGAGCTTGTTTTACCGTTCAAAATATCTTTAATTTCCTCAATGTTGTTTAGGTAATCTTCTCCGGATTGATATTTTTGGCAAGGGCCTTTGCAGTTTCCCAATTGGTATTCCAAACAAACCTTAAATTTCCCGGCATCAATATTAGGTTCAGTAAGTGGCAGGTTACAAGTCCTCAGCGGATAAGTTTCCCGGATCAAATCCAAAATAGTATGCATCATGCTGATGGAAGCATACGGCCCCAAATATTTTGAACCGTCGCGGATAATCCTTCTCGTCCAAAAGATGCGCGGAAAAGGTTCGTTTTTGATGACAATCCAGGGATACGTTTTATCGTCCTTCAGCAGCACATTGTACCGCGGCTGGTGCTTTTTGATCAGGCTGTTTTCTAAAAGCCAGGCATCAATTTCGGTATCAACAATGGTAAACGTAATTTTCCTGATCTTGGAAACCAGCACTTTCGTTTTGCCATTGCTGCTTAAAACATCTTTGTTAAAATAAGAACTGACCCGGTTTTTCAGGTCTTTGGCTTTGCCAATATAAATGATCGTGTTCTCGTCGTCCCAGTACTGGTAAACGCCGGGTTTGTGCGGAATCGCTTTTAATGCTTCCTTATAATCGAAATTACTCATGCCCAACAACGCTTGCTTCTTTTATCGGTATAAAATTAGTAAACGCTTAAAAGCCTAATTGTTTATCTACTTCTGTACTTTGTTGTTGTTGCTGACTGTAAGCGCCGCAATCCATCGTAATGCTGACGCCGTTTTTAGGCGGGTCAAAATCCACATTTTTTTTAATGCCGAGGCTGGCATTGGCGTAAACCTTTTTCATGTACAAGGCAAAAATGGGCAATGCCGTGTTCGCGCCTTCACCCAGATCGGTAGAACGAAAATGAATTTGCATATCTTCGCAGCCCGTCCAAACACCGGTAACCAATTGCGGCGTGATACCAATAAACCAGCCGTCCGAATTGTTTTGCGTGGTACCGGTTTTGCCACCGATCGGGTTAGTCAAGCCATATTTGCTTCTTAAACGCCAACCGGTGCCTTCCTGGATTACGCCTTTTAGCATGTAAGTCATTACGTAAGCCGTCTGCTCGTCCATAACAACCACAACTTTTGGTTTGCGTTCAAAAATAATGTTGCCGTTTTTGTCTTCCACACGCAATAGATAAATCGGTTCCGTCCAGGCACCATGATTGGCAAAAACACTGTAGGCACCCGTCATATCAAAAACGGAAGCATCAAAAGTTCCCAAAACGATAGAAGGATATGGTTGTAGGTTTGGGCTATTTACGCCCATTTTTTTAATGAGGTTGACAACAGGTGTTGGGCCGACTGCTTGCATCATGTTAGCAGCAATCCAGTTGTGCGAGATAGCCAAAGCTTTACGCAGATTTAAAGAACTGTAAATATTGTCTTTTGCAGGAGAAGTTGGTGTCCAAGCCTTGCCATCCGTAACTATGGTAACTGGTTCTACCGGAACTTCCATGCAAGGCGACATGCCATTTGCTATCGCTACCGCATAGGTAAAAGGTTTAGCGGTTGAACCTACCTGCCGCGTGCCCATTTTTACCTGGTCGTATTTAAAATGCTCGAAATTATCGCCGCCAACCCAAGCTTTGATATAACCGGTTGTCGGGTCCATAGACATCATGGCGTTACGCAAAATCAATTTGGTATAAACGATGGAATCAATTGGCTTCATCATGGTATCCATGTCTCCTTTCCAGGTGAAAAGGCTCATCTTAGTTGGCGTGTTAAAATCAGTTTTGATTTCCTGGTCTGATTTTCCCTGGTCTTTCAACATCCGGTAACGGTCAGAACGCTTCATGCCCTGGTCTAAAATATCTTTAAAACCATCAATAGATTTCCATAAACTATGGCCTCTCCAATGTGCATTAAATTGGTTTTGCAAATCGCGCATGTACTCTTTTTGCGCCTGTTCGGCATATTCCTGCATTTGGTAATTGATGGTGGTATAGATTTTTAAACCATCGCGGTCCAAATCGTAAGGCGTTCCGTCCCCTTTGGTTATGGATTGATCGGCCAATGTTTTCTGGACATCTTTCTTCAAAACAGAACGGAAATAAGTGGCCAAACCA
Organism: uncultured Sphingobacteriaceae bacterium; assembly: GCA_964244955.1. Classification (GTDB taxonomy): domain Bacteria; phylum Bacteroidota; class Bacteroidia; order Sphingobacteriales; family Sphingobacteriaceae; genus Mucilaginibacter_A. Next base: position 12,761 of record CAXTKQ010000034.1, read on the forward strand.
TCGTTTTGGTCAATCGGGTTAAAATCTAATCCCAGCGGTTTTACTTTCTCCTCGGCTTCCTGCCCTTCGCTTAGAAACTTTTCGTCTGCCATCCGCTTCAACACAAAATTTCTTCTTTTAATGGCATTGTCGGGATGGTTGATGGGCGAATAAATTCCCGGGCCGTTCACCATCCCAATTAAAAGCGCAGCTTGGTTGGGCGTTAATTTGTCAGGCGTAACATTAAAATAAGTATGTGCGGCAGATTTAATGCCGAAAGTATTGTAGGCACCAAAATCAACGGTGTTCAAATACATCGTCAGGATTTCTTCTTTGGTATAATTACGTTCGATTTTTACGGCCGTAATCCATTCCTGTAACTTCTGAATGATGCGTTTAAAAGGATTATGCGCCCGTTCCGAAAATAGATTGAGCGCTAATTGCTGCGTGATCGTACTTCCGCCTTGCTTTTTCCCGATCAAATTATAAAAAATAATAGAGAATACGCGCCGGAAATCAATACCGGAATGATCGTAAAAACGCGTGTCTTCCGTAGCAACTAAAGCATGGACTACGTTTGGCGAAAGTTCCTGGTAAGTAACGTTCGAACGGTTTTGGACATAATACGTACCTAAAACCTGTTTGTCTTCTGATAAAATTTCGCTGGCCAAATTGCTTTTCGGGTTTTCCAGATCGCGGAAGGAGGGCAATTTGCCAAACAACTGGAAGGCAACGGCCATAAACAGTAAAACAAAAAAGAAAAATACACCGGCCACCAACTTCCAGAAGTTGAGTGTGTAGCGGCGAAAATTTTTGTCTCGGGCAGGTTCTTTATATCGCATTACAGATAATTAGCTTGATAAAATTCAAAGTAGCTGTTTAGCAATTTTGAATCGGCTAATTTATCCAGATTTTTCCGGCTGATGATAAAGAAATTATATTTCTCTGCCGGAACTTTCATTATTTCCGGTAAAAGCGGTGCAATGCGGCGTGCATAATCTTTTACTTCGCCCAAAGAATAAAAACGGCCGGTATAAATCAACTGGTTGGTTTGGCCGATTTCTTTCAGTTGGTGTTTCAGCGGCGTATCAGGATAATTGGCGCGGTTAAACTGGCCAATGCCAAAACGCGAAGGGGCTAAATTAGCCGCGCCGTTAACGTTGATAACGAAATACAGTTCGGTACTGTCCGACAAAGTAAAAATACGCGATGCTTCTTTTACCCCTGTTTTTTTGGTGTCTGTTGGCAAAGTAACATTGAGCTTGTTGTTTAAAGCAGCAGCCGGAACGTTAACCAAACTATTGCTTTTGGGCGCAACCAAAACTTCCGGTGTTTTAGGCTGAACAGGGGCAGGCGCAACAACCGGATTTGAGGCTATTGTTTGTGGATGAAAACGGTCCTGCGAAAAAGGAATATCGTTCGGGTCGCTGTCCATAATTGCAAAAGGGCGCGCGGCAATGGCAGCCTGGTTTTCTTTGATGAAATTTAAATGTTGTTTTACCAAAGGCGTAATCAGGCCATCTTTTGGATATTGCGCGGCAATTTGCTGCAGTTCCAGCAGAAAAGGATCCAGCTTTTGCTGATGGCCTTGCGCAATGGTTTTAAGGTAAGCTAGTTGTGGGGCCAAGCGGTTTTGCGGGTTCAGTTTTAAGGCCGAATCTGTTTGGGCAATAACCTGATCGTATTTCCGGTTTCGGTACAAATCATAAACGGAATTGTAAAAAGCATTTTGGCGGGAATCTTCGGTCAGCATTTTTTTGCTGTAGTCCGGGTCCAAAATAATTTGTGCATACTGCGTTTGCGGGTAGTTTCTCAGCAACAGGTTTTTGTATTTTTCGGCTTGCGGTTCGTTGTGCGCATCGGTGTATAATCGGTAAAGGCTGTAATAAACAGGCGCTAAGTTTGGATTATCGGGAAAGCGGTTGACGATGTACTCGTAAGTCTGGATTGATTCCTTTTCATCACTCAAAATATCTTTATAAAAACCGGCAATATCGGCATAAGCATTAAAAATGATGGCGTTGGATTGCTCCAGCAAAGCAGGCGTAAGCGGAATGCTGCTTAACAATTCCTGCCGGTAATTCCCAACTCCCGGCGTTGCCAGCGCAGGTGCCTGGATGGGTTGTGCAGCATCGGGGTCGTTTACCGCATTCGGATTGGTGGCGGTCAAATTTGCCACGCGCGAACTGATGCGCCAATTGTCTTCCAGTTTTCGTTTTCCCCAAACACGGATAAAAGCGGCGATGCCTTGGTTTACCGCATCCGGGTTGTAGAAGTAAAAAGAGCTTGAATTGCGGCTTGGCGTAGAAGAAACATTGCCTGCATTAGTGGCCGGGTCTATGGTAACGGGCGCGTTTTGCTGCTGCATGGCATCCTGGTCTACCATTAAATTGATGCGGGCAATACGGTCTGGCTCTTTTAGTTTGGCCAAAGCCTGCAAAGTATCCTGGCGGGAAATAATTTGGTAACGGCTGGCCAGCAATTGCAAATTATTGGCTTTTTTAAGGATTTGCTGATAGCCCGGATACAAAGGCGAAAGGTTGAGCAACGTGCTGTCGTAATATTTTTTGGCCTGGATATAATCCGATTTATATTTAAAGTTGATGTCGGCCAAACGCAGGTACGACAATCCTTTTTGCTTCTGGTTTTTGGTACTGTTTTTAACGGATAATTTATAGTTTTTTACCGCGTCGTCAATTTTTTTAAATGACAAAGCCGTTTCCCCGATCTGAAAATAAATCTGATCAATAAAGTCCGCATTCTTATCGTCTTTCAGCAACAAACGCAAACGGCTGATGCGGTTGGTTTGTTCGCCTTGCTGCTTTTCTTCGATGCGCAACCGGTTTAAATCGGCATTAAAAGCAAGCTCAAAAGAAGCATTGCTGTGGACAACGTTTGAATAGTTTTTGTAGGCATCTTCCGGTTTTTTGTTCGCTTCCTGTATCTGTGCCAAAATAAACGTCCAGCGGATTTTTCTTTTTCTATCGCTTGCCAAATCTACGGCCTGCACGGCCAACTTTTCGGCCTGTTCGTAATTGCCCTCGTTCAGGTTAAATTGCAAATCAGCACCGGTGATGTCTTCTGCCGAAGCTTTCTTTGCCTCAAAAAGCTGGCGTGCGGTGTCTAAAGCAATTTCGGCTTTTTGGGGCTGGTTCAATTTCATCAACGAACGCGCTTTCCAGGCCAGTGCCGTTCGGGTCAGTTCTTTGTTTTGCGGGAAGGAGCGGATGACGTAACTGAAATACTCAACCGCATTAAAATAATCGCTGCCCAAATAATTGGCCTGGCCTAACAAAAAATAAGCATCGCCTAAATAATGGCTTTGTTCTTTTAGGCTGATAATGGAATTAGCACGACTGGTAACGGCTTCCAAATCCTTGTTTCCTGCTGTAGTTTTTGCAATCGTATCCTGGTAAACGCTTAAAATCTCCGAATAATCATCGTTGTAAACTTGCGCCATCTGTTCCTGTTTTTGCAGGATAATTTGCCGCGCATTGAACAAAATGTTGTAGTGCGCCGTCAGGTTTTGCATGCTTCGGTTAAAGCCGCTTTCTTTTTCCAAAGAACAGCCGCTTATTGCAAGCAAAAAAAACAGGGATAAAAACAGTATGCTGTTAAAGCTGAAAGACCGGGCCAAGCGTATCGTTGTTAAATATCGTATCAAAAGTATTTTTGTGAAAACCAACCGAATGCCAAACTACTAAAAAAATTATTTTGGTTACTTAGGGCCTGTTTAAATTTCTATCGTAAAAGTTTATAATGCTTCTTTTATGCCCATAAATTCTGTTTGCGGATATTGTACCGGTACATCTATTGCAAAAGGACAATGATTTTTAGGTGGTAAAAGAAGCATAGAATAAGTTTGATAAAATTTAAACAAGCCCTTAATTTTGAAACCTCATTCATCCAAGTAAACCAATTTAAATGAACAATTACATCAAATACAGCGGGCTCGGTTTCCAGATGATCATCATCATCGGCCTGTTTTCGTTTGCGGGCTATAAAACAGACCAGTATTTGCACCATCAAACGCAATGGGTTACGGCTGTATTATCTTTATGCGGTGTATTTGTTTCGTTGTACATTGTTTTAAAATCTTTAAAAGATTGAGAATTTCTAATTTCATCCTGAGTTATTGTTTGGCGATGATTTTTATCGCCCTGCCCCCGGTTGCATACGTATATTTTTACAAAGGGTTAGGGCTGATGCCGCATTTTTGGGTCGTGTTTTTGATGTTTGCCGTACTTACTTTTTTGGTGTGCTTTTCTACCTTGATAAGCAACCTAAAAAACAATCAATTATCGGTTCAGGTATTTTTGGTTGCCACTGTGGTTAAGCTGTTAATCTGTATGTTCTTTGTGCCGGTTTATTTGGCCAAAAACCACGTAAACCAGGCGCTTTTTTTAGCATGCTTTTTTTATTTATATTTATTAAATACGGTGTTTGAAGTTTATGCTTTGTTGTGTAACTTGCGCCTCCAAAATCAAAAGTAAAAATCGCGATATTTAATGGATTTAAGCCATATTTTGAACTCAAAAAAAATTAAGCTAAGCTTCTTTCTTGCTGTTTTGTCTGTTCTTTTTGTTGGAAAAGCATTTGCAGTTCAGGAAAATCCGGGACAGGAAAAAACCGGGGACAAAAAGGAAGCCTTTGATCCGTCTGTTGCTATTTTAGAACACATCGCCGATTCGCATTACTGGCACCTTTGGGGCGAAACAGCCATCCCGCTTCCGGTTATTTTATATACCAACAAAGGTTTTGAAACGTTTTCTTCTGCCAATTTCGGGCACGGGAACGAAGCTTACAAAGGCAAATATTACACTTATGCTTTAGAAAAAGATAAGGTAAAAGCAGTAGATTCTTCTGGGAAATTGGACGAAGCAGCCAGCAAAAAAGTTTACGATTTTTCGATCACCAAAAATGTGGTTGCCCTTTGGATTGCTTGTGTATTGTTGCTCGTCCTGTTTTTTGCTGTTGCTTCTTCTTATAAAAAAAGGGTTGGCAAAGCGCCAAGAGGCTTTCAATCTTTTATAGAACCGGTGATTGTTTTTGTGCGGGATGATATTGCCCGGCCAAACATTGGTTACAAATACGAGCGTTTTATGCCACTGCTTTTAACCATTTTCTTTTTTATATTGATCAATAACCTTATTGGGCTGGTGCCGTTTTTTCCTGGTGGCGCCAATGTAACGGGCAATATTGCGGTTACGTTTGTGCTGGCAATTATTACCATGGTTGTAGTGAACGTAAATGGCAACAAATATTACTGGAAACATATTTTTGCACCTGACGTACCCTTTTGGCTGTACCCGATAATGTGGCCGGTAGAGCTGGTGGGCATTTTGTCCAGGCCGTTTGCCTTGATGATCCGTTTATTTGCCAATATTACCGCAGGGCATATTATTGTATTGAGCTTAATATCGTTGATATTTGTTTTTAAATCCATTGCTGTTGCGCCGGTTTCTATTGCATTTGTAGTTTTTATGGATGTGCTGGAACTACTGGTGGCCTTGCTGCAGGCTTTTGTTTTTACCTTGCTCACGGCGCTGTTTATCGGTACGGCAACCGAAGAGCACCACCACTAATTTGTAAACAACTTTATATTTATATTTAACTTTAATTTAGAACAATGATGACTGGAAGTATTGCTGCAATTGGTGCAGGTTTAGCTGTTATCGGTGCAGGTATCGGTATCGGGCAGGTAGGTGGCAAAGCCATGGAAGGTATCGCCCGCCAGCCTGAAGCTTCAGGTAAAATTCAAACTGCCATGATTATTGCAGCCGCTTTGATTGAAGGCGCTGCATTATTTGGTGTGGTAGTGGCTTTCTTGGGCAACAACCCTAAGTAATTTATCCAAGCTGGCCAATTTGCGTTTGGCAATTGGCCGGCTTTATTGTATCAGTTAATTTTTAAATAGATATGGAATTAGTAACCCCCGAGATTGGCCTGGTATTTTGGACGACAATATCATTTTTGATCTTGTTCTTTTTACTGGCCAAATTTGCCTGGAGGCCAATTATGGGTGCCATTGATGTGCGGGAAAGATCTATCGAAGATGCTTTGCTGAAAGCGGAAGCAGCCAAAGAAGAAATGGCCCGTTTGACCAACGAAAACGAAGCTTTGTTAAAGCAGGCCCGTGCAGAACGGGATTTGATTTTGAAAGAAGCCAAACAGGTAAAAGACCAGATTATTGGTGAAGCAAAAGCTGCTGCACAAACAGAAGGCAACAAGATCATCGAGAAAGCAAAAATCGAGATCAACAGCCAGAAAGCAATTGCCATGGCTGATGTTAAAAACCAGATTGCAACGCTTTCTGTGGATATTGCCGAAAAGATTTTACGTAAACAGTTTGAAGATAAACACAAGCAAGACGAGCTGGTAGCTGATTTGTTGAAAGAAGTTAAGCTGAATTAATTCTAACCGATAAATATGTCTGAGTTTCAAGTTTCCACAAGATATGCCAAATCTTTAATTGACCTTGCAGAAGAGCAAAACCTGCTCGAACAGATCAATGACGATATGGTATTGTTTGTAAAAACCATAAAATCCAATCCTTTGCTTGGCGCGGTATTGCGCAACCCGATCGTTTCTCCATCTAAAAAAACCGCTATTTTGGTGAATGTTTTTACGGGAAAAGTACAGGATGCAACGCTGGCATTTTTGAAAATTATGGTGAACAAAATGCGTTCTGAAATTTTGTATGATACCGCGAAAGAGTTTGTAGAGCAGTACAACTTTAAAAAACACATTGTAAAAGCAGTAATCGTTTCGGCCGTTCCTCTGTCCGAAAGCAACCGGATGGAAGCAATGGCCGAAGTAAAAGCAGCCACGGCAGGCGATGTAGTTTTGGAAGAAAAAGTAGATCCAAACTTAATCGGCGGGTTTATATTAACCGTTGGCGACAGGCAGTTTGATACCAGCATCTCCGGCACTTTAACCAAACTTAAAAAAGAGTTTGAACATAAAACAGCCGCAGAACTGGTTTAAACAATTTTGCTTTTGAAAAATATCCGAAGCAAAAAAATATAGGGTAAAAGAAGTATATTGATAAAATCTACTTTTCAAATTGAAGAATTTAACGATTTAAAATAAACTCAAAAAATGGTAGATGTAAGACCAGACGAAGTTTCCGCCATCCTGCGCCAGCAGTTGGCAGGCTTTAAGTCAGAATCAGAGTTAGAAGAAGTTGGGACCGTATTGCAAGTGGGCGATGGTATTGCCCGTGTTTATGGTTTAACGCAAGTGCAATCAGGCGAGCTGGTTGAGTTTGAAAACGGACTGCAAGGTATCGTTTTGAACTTGGAAGAGGATAACGTAGGTGTGGTTTTGTTGGGCGCTTACGATGAAGTGAAAGAAGGCGACACGATCCGCAGGACTAAAAAAATTGCTTCCATCCGTGTTGGCGATGGAATGTTAGGACGCGTGGTAAATACGTTAGGCCAGCCAATTGACGGTAAAGGGCCAATTGCAGGCACAACCTACGAAATGCCGTTGGAGCGTAAAGCACCAGGTGTAATTTATCGCCAGCCGGTAACAGAACCGCTGCAAACCGGAATCAAAGCGATTGATGCGATGATCCCGATTGGCCGCGGACAGCGTGAATTGGTTATCGGCGACCGGCAGACCGGCAAAACGGCGGTTTGTATTGATACGATTATCAACCAAAAAGAATTTTACGAAGTCGGCAAACCTGTTTATTGTATCTATGTAGCCTGCGGCCAGAAAAATTCGACGGTAGCCAATATTGTTCGGGTTTTGGAAGAAAACGGTGCCATGCCTTATAGCATTGTAGTTGCCGCTTCTGCTGCTGATCCGGCTCCAATGCAATTTTTTGCGCCTTTTGCAGGTGCGGCCATTGGCGAGTTTTTCCGCGATACCGGTCGTCCTGCTTTGATTATTTATGATGATCTTTCAAAACAAGCCGTAGCTTACCGCGAAGTTTCCTTGCTGTTGCGCCGTCCGCCGGGCCGCGAGGCTTATCCGGGAGACGTGTTTTATCTGCACTCCAGATTATTAGAACGTGCTGCAAAAATCAATGCAAATGATGCTATTGCACAAGCCATGAACGATTTACCTGAATCCATCCGCAGTATTGTAAAAGGCGGCGGTTCTTTAACGGCTTTGCCAATCATCGAAACACAAGCCGGAGACGTTTCTGCTTATATCCCAACTAATGTAATTTCGATTACCGATGGCCAAATTTTCCTGGAATCAAATCTTTTCAATGCAGGTGTCCGTCCGGCCATCAACGTTGGTATTTCCGTATCGCGTGTAGGTGGCAACGCGCAAATAAAATCCATGAAAAAAGTGGCTGGTACGTTAAAATTAGACCAGGCACAATACCGCGAACTGGAAGCGTTTTCCAAATTCGGTTCTGATTTGGATGTTGCCACAAAAACAGTTTTGGATAAAGGTTCGCGCAATGTGGAAATATTAAAACAAGCACAATTTGCGCCGGTCCCGGTAGAAAAGCAAGTAGCAATTATCTATTTGGGTACAAAAAACCTGATGCGTAACGTTCCGGTAAACCGTGTACGAGAATTTGAATCTGAATTTACCAGCCAGTTGGAAGTTCGCCACCCCGAAGTTTTAGCCGCTTTAAAAGCAGGAAAGCTGGAAGATTCGAGCACCAGTGTATTAGAAACCGTAGCAAAAGAATTATCTGCAAATTATAATTAAGAAAGGTTTTGTGTTGCGAGTTGCCAGTTCAAAAACCGACAACCGACAACTTGTAACTGACAACTGAACAAAATGGCCAATTTAAAAGAAGTAAGAAACCGGATTTCTTCAGTATCATCAACGCAGCAAATTACCAAAGCCATGAAAATGGTTTCGGCGGCTAAGCTAAAGCGTGCAACCAACGCTATTACGCAAATGCGGCCATATGCAACGAAACTGAACGAAATCCTGGCTAATTTGTCGTTAAGCCTGGAAGATGCAGCTTCGCCTTACATGCAAGTGCGCGAACCTGTCCGTGTTTTGGTTGTTGCCGTTACTTCCAACCGTGGTTTGGCCGGTGCATTTAACGCCAACGTCATCAAAGCTGCCAATAACCTGATTGCCGAAAAATATACCGAACAGTTGCGGGCAAGAAACGTTTCTGTGGTTGCCATCGGAAGAAAGGCGCAGGAATATTACGAACGCCGCAAATACAACGTAATCGGCAACAACAACGAGTTGTTTACCGAGTTGAATTTTGATAATGTTTCGTTGGTTACTGAAGCTATTATGCAAGGTTTCGTCAATGGTGATTACGATCGTGTGGAATTAATCTATAATCATTTCCGTAACGCTGCCGTTCAATACATTGTTACCGAACAATTGCTGCCGGTTGCAAAGCCTTCTAAAAAAGAGGCGGTAAAAACAGCACAGGTAGATTATATCCTGGAACCTTCGCAGGAAGAAATTGTAGAGGAATTGATCCCGAAAAACATCAAAGTACAGTTGTACAAAGCCGTTTTGGATTCGCACGCTTCTGAACACGGCGCACGGATGACGGCGATGGACAAAGCCACAGAAAATGCAGGCGATTTGCTGAAAGCTTTAAAACTTTCGTACAACCAGGCGCGCCAAGCGGCCATCACAACCGAACTGACCGAAATTGTTAGTGGTGCAGCGGTATTATCTAACGGATAAAACCTTTCCGATTATAAACTTAAAAAACCCGGCTTTGGTCGGGTTTTTTGTTGATGCTTCTTTTACCGGCATATTTTTGGTGAAGGCAGCTTTAATTTTACAAAAACCATCTTTCTGTTTTCCGCTTTCGGCAAAATGCTTACTTTTGAAAGCAAATTATTAAAACATGAACAAATCTGCTTCTGCCAATGATACCCGGCACTATATCATCCTGACGATCAGTATCTTTATCGGAATTTTTGGTGTATATTTTCGCTTTTTAGGTGATACCCTTTTCTACACAATTGTTGCCAATATATTTTTTATAGCCGCAATTGCCATTTGCCTGCGCAGTGTTTTTGCCATTTTAAAATGATGCTTCTTTTACCGCATAAAAATCGGTAAAACTTATTTTGGGTGGTATTTAGACTGGCTCAGGATTTTTTGTTCGTCCCGGTCTGTCATCAATTGCTGCAAAGTAACCTTCGGGTTTTTGTCCATATATTGCTTTACAATCTGCCAGCCTGTCCAAACCGCCAGTTTTGGTGCCGAATTATTATGGTCGCCCAAGCCAGGCGTAAATGGTGCTTCGGTTAAATACTTTTGTATCTTCTGATAATCCGTTTCATAAATCAGGTTATCTTCCAAAAAATAGCCCCAAATGTTTGCCTGGTTTTCGTTGCACCATTTCAACTGTGCATCGGTATAACCAATTTTAGTGGAATCAGGAACCTCGGGTAAAACATGGTCCATAAAATACATGATCTTTCCGTTGTAAACCATCCGCGAAAGCAACGATTTGTCATCCTCCGTTTGCTCCTCAAACATTTCTTCGCGCGCCAAACTTTCTACAACACGTGGCACCATATTGTCTGGCATAAAACGGCGCGAAATATAATGCGGAAAAGTTTCGATCAAAGCCGGATAAAACTTAGAATTGGCACCCAAAAAAAGGTCTAAACCAATACCGATATAATGGTTGCCGATGGAGTTTTGTGCTTGGAAACCAGAGAAATAAGCGTAAACATGCGGCAGGTTTTTTTGCGGGTAATAGTATTTAATGTGCTTAAAAGCGTCCGTCATTTCGGCTTCTTGCCTGTCTAAATTCGGGTAAACAGAATCCACTTCGTGCTTTAAATCAAGGTAAGGCCTTGCGGCAAAAACTTTTCTGAGGTTTGCAAAATAAGCCGTGTCTTTTACGCTTCCGGCACCCAAAATTCGTTCGATAAAATCAACATAAAAATCGCCGTAATGCCGGTACAATTGGTTGGCTTTGGTTGGATAATTGCTGTTTCTGAAACCATCAAAATCGTGGTCAAAGCGTTCTATTTTTACGTTAAGGTTGATGCCGCTGACATCAATTTTATCTTTTCTTTTGCAAGAAGCAAGGAAAACACAAATCAGAAAAATTAGATAGCTTTGTTTTTTCAGGATTTGGGAAACAGTTTGGTTCATATCAAACGAAAATAAAATTTTAATCTGTTAAACGCTAATATTGCCTTTACAGATACCTTTTTAATATGAAGATCGCATTAGCACAGCTTAATTACCACGTTGGGAATTTTGAGGCCAACACCCATAAAATAATTGATGCCATAAAAGAAGCACAGCAAAACGGTGCAGATTTAGTGGTTTTTGCCGAACTGTGCATCAGCGGTTATCCGGCACGCGATTTTTTAGAGTTTACCGAGTTTATTGCTTTGTGCGATGGTTCGGCCAAGCAAATTGCAGCCGCTTGCTACGGCATTGCCTGCATCATCGGTTTGCCAACCATTAATGCTACGCCCGAAGGAAAAGATTTGTACAACTCCGCTTACTTCATTGAAAATGGTACGGTAAAAGCAGTAGCCAACAAAGCGTTGCTGCCCAATTATGATGTGTTTGACGAATACCGATACTTTGAACCGGCAACAGAATTTCAATGTATTGAATACAAAGGCCAAAAAATTGCATTGACCATTTGCGAGGATTTGTGGAACAACATTGACGACCCGCTTTACCGAACGCGGCCGATGGATGTGTTGATCGGGCAAAAACCGGATTTGATGATCAACATTGCCGCTTCGCCTTTTGCTATTGGGCACGACCAGGAGCGAATGCAGGTTTTAAGCTACAACGCCAAAAAGTACGCTTTGCCGCTGCTTTATGTAAACCATGTTGGTGCGCAAACCGAACTGATTTTTGACGGCGGATCAATGGTTTACGATTCGAAAGGACAAATTATTGACGAGCTGGATTATTTTAAAGAGCAGATCGCTTATTACAACATCGAAAAAATAGGCATAAAAGAAGTATTCATCAAAGGCGAAAAACCGTTAACGCCGGATGTTTCGCGGATGAGCAAGATTGAGCAAATCCATCAGGCTTTGATTTTGGGCATCCGTGATTATTTTAAAAAATCAGGTTTTGCCAAAGCAACATTGGGCCTTTCCGGCGGTATTGATTCGGCTTTGGTTTGTGTTTTGGCTTGCGAAGCTTTGGGTGCCGAAAATGTGATGGCTGTTTTGCTGCCTTCCGCTTTTTCTTCCGATCATTCCATTAAAGATGCCGAAGATTTGGTGAAAAATCTGGGCTGCATGAGCCAAACTGTTGCCATTAAAGAAATTACAAATGCTTTTGAACACGCTTTAGAACCGCAATTTGCCGGTTTGCCTTTTAATATTGCGGAGGAAAATATCCAGTCGCGCAGCCGTGCCGTTATTTTAATGGCCATGTGCAACAAGTTTGGCTATATTTTGCTCAACACATCCAATAAAAGTGAAGCTGCTGTTGGTTACGGAACTTTGTATGGCGATATGTGCGGCGGAATTTCGGTTTTGGGCGATGTGTACAAAACGCAGGTTTACGAACTGGCCAATCACATCAACCGCGAACAGGAAATCATCCCGCAAAATTCTATTGTAAAACCACCTTCCGCAGAACTTCGGCCTGGGCAAAAAGATTCGGATTCGTTGCCGGATTACGATATTCTCGACCGAATTTTAAAAGAATACATTGAATTCCGAAAATCTTCTGCCAGTATTATTGCCCAAGGTTTTGACGAAGCTGTGGTGCGAAAAGTGATTCGCTTGGTCAATATTTCCGAACACAAACGTTACCAAACGCCGCCCATTTTACGGGTTTCGGCCAAAGCTTTTGGTATGGGCAGAAGGATGCCGATTGTTGGGAAGTATTTATCGTGATACTGATTTTATAGGTGTAAAAAAAGTATGAGCCTGTTACTTTTTAAAAGATTGTAAATTCATTCTCAAATTAATACCAGCCGAACCAAACTTTAATTGCTGCGAACCCAATCCGCCTAAAGGATATTTTAAAAAAGGTTGAATTTGAAACTCTTTTTTGCCAAGAGGATAAGTAAACCCGGCAGCTAAATTCAGCGTTTTGGCAAAATTAAAATGGCTAAAGCTTTTGCGGTTTTGCAAAACTTGCATACTTGTACCGGCAGCAGCAAGGCCAGTATTTGCAGCGGTAAAAACAGCATAATGATAATTGTAAACTTCCCGGGCAAAAGTATTGGAACTTAATCCGGCCGAAACCGAAATACTGTTTTTACCGGGCAAAAATGTGTAAGTTAAATTAACCGGGATATCCAAAGCCAGCAAACTGGCATCCATACTTTTTAAACTGGAAGTTTGAACGCTTGAGGTAACCGGAACAGGTTGCGCAGCAATTGCTGAATAAGAATTTGCTGCCAGTTGACTATTTACCGGAACGCCCTGGCTGTAACTCAAATTATTCTGTATCAAACCTAAACTGGTAGATAATTTGAAGTTTTTTGCTACGCGGAAATCCATAAAAACACCTGCACCCAAACCCAACTGGTTAGTGCTGCCTTTTGCATAATTTAAATGTACCCCGGCAAATAAACCAAAACCAAATTTTGAGGGTTTACCGGAAAGCTTTTTAACCGTTTCTGTTTTTTTTGCAATAACCGATTTGTTGACAGGGTTTGTTGTTTTTACAATAATTTGCCGAGGTTTTTTTTGGGAAGAATCTATGGAAGCTGCCGGACTAATTGAAGCTTTTAGAGCAACAATTTCCTGTTGATGTTTTGAAGAAAAAGCCGCTGAACTTGCTACATCAACCTTGGTTTTTTTTGCTGCGCTATCTGCAACCGATGCTTTTTTTATACCGGTAAAAACAGTATTCGTTGGAAGCTTTGTTTCCGTTTTAAACTGGTTTTTTGGTTTGGTTTCTTGTTGTTCGGATTTTTGTGGTTGTACTTGTAAACGTTGCGCAATTATTGGCGATACTGTTTTTACCGGTGTTTTTTTGGTGTTGGCTGATGGTCTTACTTTATCATAAGGAAGTTTTTTTGTTAAGGAAAGCTTTTGGTTAGAAGTTAAGTTTTTATAAACAGAATCAGCTTTTTGCAATTTTGAATTAGAAGGTTTTGATTGTTGTTGTTTCATCATTTTCGGGCTGGTGTTTGCAACGTTGGATGATGAAAACCAAAACAACAAAATACCCAAAAGCAAAGCCGCAACAGGTGCAAACCACCAAAAAAAATAATCGCGGCGGTTCTTTTCAGGATATTTTTCCCGCAAACGGTTCCAGCCTTCATCGGCCGTTCCGTCGTCGTATTCCTCAAAAATTTGTTTGATCCGGTTTTTTAACTCCTCGTCAAAATTTTCTTTTTCCATTATCCTTTTTCTTCTTGCTGAAGGATCAGTTTTCGTAAGCGCTCTTTTGCCCGGCCTAAATATACCCGCGACGAACTGGCTGCAATCCCCAACATCAAACTAATTTCTTCATGATTGTAGCCATCCACTTCGTATAAATTAAAAACCATACGGTTCATTTCGGGCAGCAATTGCATCAGCATTAAAATATCGTCTGCATTTAATTTTGATACAACCAATGCCGGCGTGGCTGCAAAAGCAGCTTCATCCAAATCGGCTTCCGCTAAATTTTTAATGTTTTTTCTGCGTTGGTCAATAACTGTATTTACAATAACTCTGCGTAGCCAGGGTTTAAACGGCAGTTTTTCGTCAAAGCTTTTTATCGAATTAAATACTTTGATAAATGCATCGTTTACTGCTTCCAGCGCATCGTCCCGATTGGCCGAATAGCGCAAACCAATGCCCACGGCGTAGCCATAAAACTGTTTGTACAGCAATTCCTGGTATTTTAAATGGCCGCGTTTACATTGCCGAACCAGCTCTTGTTCGGCAATGGCCGGATGTTTTGGCATGTATCAGTTCTTCATTCCCTGCCGGAACTAATGTTTTTTGTTTAAATAATGATCTTTTTAACATCAATATTAAACATTACGCTGGTTGTTGTGGAAACGCTACAGGGATTAGAAAAAATTATTAAAAAAACAGCATTGAATAAAAAGTAGTTGTTGCCAAATAAAAATTTCAACTTTGTAGCGTTAGTTGCAAATGCTGCGTATTGGTTATATCAACGTACCAATTAAACCAAAATGAAAAAATTAATTTGTTTAAGCAGTGTTTGTGTTATGCTGATGTTTTTTGCTTCATGTAAAAAGGACAGTAATTATTCAAAATCAATTATCGGGACTTGGGAACTGAAACAATATCGGACTGGTTCATTTCCTGTTTCTACTTCTCCTAAAGGAAATGGCAATCTCTTAAAATTTACTGCTTCAAAATATGAAATTTATAAAGATAATGTTCTTTCAAAAAGCGGCGTTTACACCTTGATACCGGATACTACTGTCGAAGTAAACGTTTGTTTAGTATTATCAAACAAGGAGTATAAAAGCAGGATTGTTTTTGATGGAAAAGATGATCCCACGAAAACGTTTATAAAAATTTCGAATAATGAATTAACGCTTGCTTCCGGTTGTTTTGCGAACGACGGCGGAAGTATTTCTGTTTACGAAAGACAATAAAAGCGGGAAATGTTCTTACACCTTCACCAACTTTTTTAAAGCCAAAACCGTCCCAATGTGGAAACCTTCATGAAAAGGCAAAAAATTGACCGCATCATCAATATTATCTAAAGCAATGCCATAACGCGTAACAACGGGCGTATAAGTGGTAAAAAAGCCTTTTTTGTAATCGCTTTCAAACTCGTTTAAAGAGGAAAGCATTAATGTTTTGATGATTTCTACTTCGCTGGTATCTATAAAACCTTCCGGTTTGGTGCCGGGCACATAAGGCGTAACATATTTGTCCTGCACAATAGGTTGCAAGCCGGAACGCTTGTAGCAAATGGATTGTTGGGCCGATACAAGGTGCGCCATGTTCCAGATGATGTTATTGTTAAAGCCTTCGGGTATTTGGTTTAACTGTTCGGTGCTTAAATCTTCAACTAGTGTAAGCAAAAAAGTTCTGGTGTTCTTTACGTTTTCAATTTGCTGGTGCATAGCTTCTATATTTTAGTAAAATCCTAAATTACTAAAACCACTGATATTTGGCAGGACAAAAAAAGCATTCGGTAAAAGCTTCATTAAAAAGCTGCTTTATTGCTGAGGTAAATATCCCTGCAAACCAGGCTATCCGGCAAAACTTCAACCGCATTGATGCTGCCTTTGCCGTTGAAACTATTGGCGTACAAACCTGCCTTCTCCACCACAAAAACCGAATACTGGCCGACTGGCAAAGCAACCTCAAAATAACCTTTTGCATTGCTGCTGGTTTTGGCTACGCATACTGTTTTCATGTCGGTAAAATAAGCACCGTTGCTTTTTACTTCATTTACATTGGTGAGGTTGTAGATGGCAATTTCGCGTTTTACAGGCTGCGGAACGGATGGCGCACGGCCCGGGCCTGGCATTTGGTTGCCCTGCTTTAACAACACATAGCCGCAAATGCCCTGCTTTGGTTTTTTTTCAGGTTTGGTTTGAAAGAAAGGCACCAATAAAAATAGGATTATAGATAAAAAACTTCTCATAACATAAAAGTAAATGTATTATCTTAAACGCTTCAATAACAGATAAGCCTACCAGCCTTGTTAATTTAAATATACTTCTTTTATGATCAAAAATTTTACCTGCTTTATATTCTTCTTTATTACTTTAAAAACGCTTCCAGGCTTTGCGCAGTTGGTGGGCGAAGACAAAAGGAAAGAGCTGATTAGTTTTTCGGGCCGCTTAAAAACTGATTTTGAAAACAACCGCACCAAAGCTTTTGCTTTGGCCAAAGTAAAAGGCTGGCCGGTTTTACGCAGGCAAAAAGATGGCAGGATTGTATCATTACAAGGTGTGGATGCTTTGGGTTTCCCCATTTACCTGCAAACCAACAACAATATCATTGCCGCGGCAACCACGCAAACTACGGCTGTTTATTCCGGAGGTTTGCTCGGCTTAAACCTTTCCGGTTCCAGTGCTTATTTGGGCAGTAAATTAGGTATTTGGGACGAAGGGAAAATCTACCCCAATCACCAGGAGTTTGTCGGAAAAACGGTAACCATGTTAGATAACTCCGCAACGGTAAGCGAACACAGCACCCACGTAGCCGGAACGTTGATTGCCAAAGGTGTTTATGCACCGGCAAGAGGAATGGCTTTTGGCGCAAACGGATTAATTGCTTATGATTTTAACAATGATGCTTCGGAAATGGCTGCCGCTGCGGTCAACTTGCTTGTTTCCAACCATTCGTACGGTATTGTTGCCGGCTGGAGCTATAATACCAGCGTAACACCAAACCGATGGGAATGGTACGGTTTGCCGGGCGATAACGAAGATTACAAGTTTGGTTATTACAGTGCTTATGCACAAAGTTTTGACCGGATTGCTTACAACGCGCCTTATTACCTGATTACGGTAGCTGCCGGAAACGCACGCGGCGAAACCGGCCCGGCTGTTGGTGCAACTTATTATGGTTACCAAAGCCGAACCGATCAAACCATCGTTAACAAAGGTGCCAGGCCGGCAAGTTTGAGCAGTAACGATAGTTATGATAGCATGGATGCACCTTCTTTAGCCAAAAATGTATTGGCTGTTGGCGCGATAAACCCTTTGCCTTTTGGCCCGGCTTCTGCTGCGGATATTTCCATTGCTTATTTCAGTAGCTGGGGCCCAACGGACGACGGCCGCATCAAACCGGATATTTGCGGCGATGGCGTTAACGTAACTTCAACCGGTTATACCGCACCTGATGCTTACGAAGCTTTGTCCGGAACTTCCATGGCTTCGCCCAATGTTGCCGGTTCGGTGTTTTTGTTGCAGGAATATTATGCGCAAAAAGTCTCCGGGAGTTTTATGCGTGCCGCTACTTTAAAAGGCTTGGTTTGCCATACTGCTTTTGATGCCGGAAATATTGGCCCGGATTATATTTACGGTTGGGGATTGCTCAACATGGCCAAAGCCGCGCAGGCAATTACGGACAACGGAACGAAAAGCCTCATCAGCGAAAACAGTCTGGCGCAAGGGCAAACACAAACTTTTAATGTGGTTTCTTCCGGAAACGGCCCGTTGGTTGCCACGATTTCCTGGACAGACCCGGAAG
>CAXTKQ010000035.1:0-13859 GCA_964244955.1 uncultured Sphingobacteriaceae bacterium
CGCATATATTCTGAAAAAATCAGGAAAGTTGCACCGTAAGGAATAATCCCTTTGGTTAAAGCCATGCCGTTTAAAGCCGAGCCCATTGCATGTTCGCGGATACCGAAATGAAAATTCCTTCCGGTACGGTCTTCTGCGGTAAACGATTCGTATTTATCTAAGTTGGTATCGGTTGACGGGGAAAGGTCTGCAGAACCGCCAATCAGCCCCGGAAGAGATGCCGCAATCGCATTCAGTACCTTTCCGGATGCTTTGCGTGTTGCTATTTTGCCTTCTTCGGCTTTAAAAACAGGCAGGTTGTCTTTCCAGCCTTCCGGTAAGCCACCACTGCTTAACAGTTCATATTCTGCTGCCAGTTCTGGAAAATCCTTTTTGTAGGCTTCGTAAGCTTCGTTCCATTTTTGCTCTTTTGCCGTGCCTTTTTTTCCGCATTTCAAATAATAATCAGATACTTCTTTTGGCACTACAAAAAATTGGTCGGGGTCAAAACCCATACCTTCTTTAACCAACTTAACTTCCTTTTCGCCGAGCGGAGAACCATGTGCGCCGGCAGTATCTACTTTGTTTGGGCTGCCATAAGCGATATGTGTACGTACTTTTATCAGCGAGGGCTTGCGGATTTCTATTTTGGCATTGTGCACGGCATTTTTTAGCGCTTCGATATCGTTGCCATCTTCTACAACCTGTACATGCCAGCCGTAAGATTCAAAACGTGCAGACACATCTTCTGTAAAAGTAATATCGGTATCGCCTTCAATAGAAATGTGGTTATCATCATACAAATAGATCATGTTGCCCAACTCTAACTGGGCAGCCAGGGAAGCAGCTTCGGAAGTTACGCCTTCCATTAAATCGCCATCACTGCAAATTGCGAAAATTTTATAATCAAAAATATGATGGCCAGGTTGGTTATAACGTGCGGCTAAATGTTTTTGTCCGATGGCGAAACCTACGCCATTTGCAAAACCTTGGCCTAACGGACCGGTAGTTACGTCCACACCCGGAGCCAAACCATATTCAGGATGGCCGGCAGTTTTACTGTTTAACTGACGGAAGTTTTTCAGGTCGTCCATTGATAAATCATAACCCGTGAGATGCAAATAGCAATACTGAAGCACACAAGCGTGGCCGTTGGAAAGGATAAAACGGTCGCGGTTTGGCCACTCGGGATTGCTTGGGCTGTAGTTCATGCCTTCAGACCATAAAACATGCCCTACGGCTGCAAGGCCCATCGGCGCGCCCGGGTGGCCTGAATTTGCTTTCTGAACAACATCGGCCGATAATACCCTTACCGTATCAATACCAAGCTGTTCAACGTTTTGAGTTTCTACATTCATTATTTTTAATTTAATATAAAAAGGTGTAAGATGTATTTGCTGTAATTGTTTTTTAAACCGGCTTTTCGTCCTGCTGCCACAATCTGGGGCCGCCTTTGATGCCTTCGCGGTTGGATACAATTTTGACATTGCCTTCCAACTTAAAATCTATTTTGCTGGCATTTCCGCCGCCGATGTACAAAAAATCATAGTTAAAAACAGTATTAAAATTGTCAAGCACTTTTTTTGCGCGCTTGTTCCACCGGCCGGCGCCAATTTCGTGCAATGCTTTATCGCCCAGATATACATCGTAAGTTTTGGATTTGGTAACTTGTAGATGGGCCAGTTCTAAATGCGGCAACAGTTTTCCGTTTAAAAATAAAGCCGTGCCAAAACCGGTGCCAAGTGTAATCACCATTTCAAAACCTTTGCCGCCAATTACGCCCATGCCTTGCATGTCGGCATCGTTCACCACAATGGCGTCTTTGCCTAAATTATCTTTCAGCAGTTTTTTAAGGTTGGTGTTCCGCCAAAGGTCTGTCCCTAAATTTGGTGCGGTAAAAACAGTACCGTCTTTAACATAGCCCGGGAAACCGGCAGAAATCAGGTCGTATGCCGGGAAATCTTTTGTCAGTGTTTTAATGGCTTGTATCAGGTTTTCCGGAGAGGCAGGGCTTGGTGTCTGGATTTTTTCGTATTCCTTGATTTGTTTTCCTTCCTGGTCTAAAACGGTGGCTTTAATGTGGGAACCGCCAATATCAATAGAAAGAAATTTTTTGGGATCAGAAGAGGTTTGCATGGTTTTTAAAGATTTCTGAAAAGTAGTGTTATTCTGGCGATTAAGCTTAACAATAATACAATGCAGGTGATTTTCTGTTTGTCATTATTAAAACAGAAATTTTTTCATGTTTTGATACTGTTTTTATCACCTTAAAATTTGCCTCAATGTTACGGCCTGTTTAAATTGATACACTAAAATATGTTGATGCTTCTTTTATGCCTATAAATTTAGTGTTGGGTTATATTATTTCAGAAACCACAAAATGGCAATGATTTTTATGTGGTAAAAGAAGCATCAGAATTATTTGAAAAAAATCAAACAAGCCTTAAACCATCAAACAAAAAATTTTACTGTTCCAAAAAGCCGTGTTTTTCCAGTTCCGTTTTCATTGTTTGTTGAACTTGTAAAGCTTCGGCCCGGGCAGCTTCTGCAAAATCACGGCCGGAAGATGCATAAATAATTGCGCGGGAAGAATTTACGATCAGGCCGCAATCTGCGTTCATTCCATATTTGCAAACTTCTTCCAAACTTCCGCCTTGCGCCCCAACTCCAGGAACCAGTAAAAAATGGTTGGGAACGGTTTTTCTGATCTTTAAAAAAGCTTCGCCGCGCGTAGCACCAACTACATACATTATCTGTTCCGGGTTTCCCCAAGCTTGTGATTTTTGCAGAACCTGTTCAAACAAAGTGCCTTCCTCGTTCTCCATCAACTGGAAATCCTGATGGCTTTGGTTTGAGGTAAGCGCCAGCAAAATGGCCCACTTATTTTTATGCCATAAAAAAGGCATCACCGAATCGCTGCCCATATAAGGCGCAACCGTAACGGCATCAAACGCCATCCCCGATATTTCTTTGTTGAAAAAAGCTTTGGCATACATTTCGGCCGTGTTGCCCAAGTCGCCGCGTTTGGCATCGGCAATTTTAAAATTGGCAGTAGGGATATAATTGCAGGTATCAATTAAATTTTGCCAACCTTTTGCACCATAACATTCGTAAAAAGCAGTGTTGGGTTTGTAGGCGATACACAAATCGTGTGTGGCATCAATGATACGGCGGTTAAATTCCAGCACTGGGTTTGGGAAACTGTGCAAAAAGGCAGGTATTTTTTCGGGATCGGTATCTAAACCAATGCATAAAAAAGATTTTTTTTGGCGGATGGAATCAATCAATTGCTGTTTGGAGAACATTTTTTTATTTTAGGTGATTCAAAATAAACAATTTATGCCGATAAAAACAGCAGCATAAATTTTTTGCACAAATAGTTTGATTAGTTAGAATTATTATTTAGAATTGCATCGTTTTCCTGACGGTTTTCCTGCATTTCAAAATAGCAGATTATTCTCCAATGCTTTTTTATCAGTGTAAAAACTGAGATGTACGGTATCAGCACAGAAAAAATTACAGCTACCATTTAATCTTAAGTTAAAAAGATAATACATTATTATTCCTTCGCATGTTTAATACCTCCGAACTGAACGACAAGCTCGTATCTGAGTTGCGTGAAATAGCCAAAACGATGGGCATTGCCCAGGCAGAAGATTTACGCAAACAGGACTTGATCACCGAAATCAGCAATAAACAACAACCATCAGCGCCCGAAAAAGCCAAACCCGGCAGAAAGCCAAAAGTGGTAGAAGCTGCACCGGCTGTTACAGAAATACCTGCCCAAACAGCTACAAATACAGAAGAAACACTTGCCGCCGCCACTACCGAACCTGAAACGGCAGACGATAAACCACGAAAAAGGACCCGGACACTTAAAGTTGCCAAAGACAGCAGCGCAGGTGCCGCTGCAGAAATTGCTTTTCCTAACGCAGAGCCTGTTCAAGCGAGAACTGAACAGCAAGACGGCCAAATGCCTCGATATGTTCCGGCTTCATCTGCACCAAGCCCTACTGCCGAGCCGGTTCGCCGTTATCCTGAACCACAGGCCGATAACCGGCAGCCTAAATTTGAGAAGCGTTATAACAACAACGGCAACCAGAATAACAACAATCAAAACAACGGCAACCAAAACAACGGAAACCAGAATAACGGAAACCAAAACAACCAGCCGCAAACCAATACCAGCAATTTGCCAAACAAACATGCAGAACCAGCGATAAACCTGGATTTTGATAACGTAATTGTAAACGAAGGCGTGTTGGAAATTATGGCTGATGGTTACGGTTTTCTGCGTTCATCCGATTATAACTACCTGTCTTCCCCGGATGATATTTATGTGTCACAATCGCAAATTAAATTGTTTGGTTTAAAAACCGGTGATACCGTTCGCGGAAGCATCCGTCCGCCAAAAGAAGGCGAAAAATATTTCCCATTGGTTCGGGTGGAAGCGATCAACGGACGCATTCCTTCTGAAGTGCGCGACCGTGTCCCTTTCGATTTTTTAACGCCTTTGTTCCCGCAGGAACGGTTGAACTTGTTTTCGGAAGCCAGCAATTATTCTACCCGCATCATTGATTTGTTTACGCCAATCGGAAAAGGCCAGCGCGGTTTGATTGTTGCCCAGCCAAAAACCGGTAAAACAAGTTTGTTAAAAGATGTGGCGAATGCTATTGCCAAAAACCATCCGGAAGTTTATCTGATCATTTTATTGATTGACGAACGCCCGGAAGAAGTTACCGATATGGCACGCAGCGTTCGTGCAGAAGTGGTTTCATCAACTTTTGACGAACCCGCAGAACGCCACGTAAAAATCGCCAATATTGTGATGGAAAAGGCAAAACGCATGGTCGAATGCGGACACGATGTGGTGATTCTGTTAGATTCAATCACCCGTTTGGCCCGCGCTTACAATACGGTTGCGCCTGCTTCCGGAAAAATACTTTCCGGCGGTGTGGATGCCAATGCTTTGCACAAACCAAAACGCTTTTTTGGCGCTGCGCGAAACATTGAAGACGGCGGAAGTTTAACCATTATTGCAACGGCTTTAATTGATACCGGCTCTAAAATGGACGAGGTGATTTTTGAAGAATTTAAAGGTACAGGCAATATGGAGCTGCAGTTGGACCGTAAACTATCCAACAAACGGATTTTCCCTGCCATTGACCTTACGGCTTCCAGCACGCGACGTGATGATTTGCTGTTGGACCGCGAAACTTTGCAACGCGTTTGGATTTTGAGAAACCACCTGGCCGATATGAACTCGCAGGAAGCGATGGAATTTTTACAAGGCCAAATCCGGGGGACCAAATCCAACGAAGAGTTTTTGATCAGCATGAACAGCTAATTGAGTTTGTTGTAAGTTGCCGGTTGCGAGTTGCCTGTTAGCTACATCAACTGGCAACCCGCAACTCGAAACTGACAACTTTCAATGAAAAAGCATATTCCAAACGCAATCACCTGTGCACACCTTTTTACCGGTTGCACAGGTATTGTTTTTGCTTTTCATGGCAGGTTGGACTATGCGGCTTATGCTGTTTTTACCGCTGCTTTTTTTGATTTTTTGGATGGCATGGCTGCCCGATTACTCAAAGTGCATTCTGATTTGGGCAAGCAATTGGACTCGCTGGCCGATATGGTCAGCTTTGGGGTTTTGCCTTCAGCCATTATTTATCATTTATTTTATTTGCCGAACGAGGATCCAAATCATTTAACCTGGAATTATTTCGGTGCTTTTTTTATCGCTGTTTTTTCGGCATTGCGCCTGGCCAAGTTTAATATTGATACCCGGCAAAGCAACAGTTTTATCGGTTTGCCTACGCCGGCAAGTGCTATGTTTTCAGCTTCTTTTCCTCTGATTTTGCTTCAGGGCAATGCTTCTTTTACCGGTATAATTTTAAGCCACTGTTTTTTGTACAGCTTCATCTTAATCAATTGCTGGCTGCTGGTTGCCGAGTTGCCGCTGTTTTCCCTCAAATTTAAAAACCTCCATTTTACCGAAAATATTTACCGCTACATACTGCTGTTTTTTGCGACTGTTTGTTTGGTAATTTTTAAGTTTGCGGCAATACCGGTTATTTTATTTTTTTATATCCTATTATCCATTATCCAAATCAGAACCACAAAAAATGAAGTTTCAAGCAGAAATTGATGTCATGCCAAAAAAGGAAATCCTCGATCCGCAAGGAAAAGCTGTTTCCGGAAGCATGAAAAACCTCGGTTTGTCAGAAATCACCAACATACGCATCGGCAAACATATTTCCTTGGCAATCGAAGCAGATTCTGAAGACGACGCTACCCAAAAAGTAGAACAGGCCTGCAAAAAACTGTTGGCCAACTTAATTATGGAAAGCTATACTTTCAAAATCCAGCCCGATTAAACTTCGGCTTCTATTTGCTTTTTGATCTCGGTGAGTTGTTCCAAACTTTTGGCAACTGCTTTTTTTACCGATTCAAATTTCAAAGGCAGTCCTGCATCGGTTCCGCCTGCTTTGGCACCAGCCTCAATTTCCTGCATCACCCCTTTTATCCGGTCCATCCCAAAAAACCCTAAATTGGATTTTACTTTGTGCGCCAGTGCATAAGTGGTGGTCCAGTCTTTGGAAGCAATAGACTTGGTTAAATTGCCAAAGATTTCAGGTGTTTGTACCAGAAACATGTCAATAGATTCGATCATAAATTCTTTGTTCCCGTCGGCAATTTCTTCTAAAAACGACAAGTCAAAATCAGGTTCACTTTGTTGCGTATTCATATATTCAAATATAATTGGTTTTAACTGGTAAATATTTTCACCAAGAGTTTATCTTTAACTTCTTGTTTCAATTGGTATATCGGCTTATTTAGGACGGGATGGATGTAATCAGGGATCAGTTCATTTAAAGGCACCAAGGTAAACAAACGGTTTTGGATTTCCGGGTGCGGGATTTTAAGCTGGCTTGTATTGATGATTGCAGATCCATAAAACAAAATATCTATGTCAATTGTACGCGATTGCCATTTATTTGTTCTTTCCCGAAACAGTTTTTCTTCGATTATTTGTGTTTTTTCTAAAATAATTTCCGGCTCGAGGCTGGTTTCTATTTCCAGCACTTGGTTTAAATAATCCGGCAGGTTTTCCACGCCCCAGGATTGTGTTTCGTAAATGCCCGAACTGCGTTTGATTTTGCCTACGAACTGTTCTAAAAGCACGGATGCTTCTTTTATATAGGTATTTCTGTCGCCCAAATTGCTGCCCAATAAAAGATAAACTGTTTGCATGTTGTAACAAATTATATCCGTAAAGCTCTTACAATTAACGTTGCCGTTTTGTTAACTTCGCAAATAAATAGAATTAGCTGTTAAATGAAACAATTTTTTAAGTATGTTTTTGCCACCATTATTGGTGTTTTGTTGTGCCTGGTTATTTTTACGTTTGTTGTCCTCGGCCTGATTTCTTCTGCCCGAAGCGATAAAAAAACCGAAGTTGAAGCTAATTC
The DNA here is from genome assembly GCA_964244955.1 of uncultured Sphingobacteriaceae bacterium. Taxonomy (GTDB): domain Bacteria; phylum Bacteroidota; class Bacteroidia; order Sphingobacteriales; family Sphingobacteriaceae; genus Mucilaginibacter_A. Next base: position 7,455 of record CAXTKQ010000035.1, read on the forward strand.
GGTGCTTCGGCTGTCCTTAGATTATGCCATTAAAGAACGCACTTCTGCCAATCCGCTTTCCGGCATTCCGTTTTTAAACCTTAGCGTAAAAAAAACGCCGGGCTTAAATGAGATTTTGGCCAGCATCAAAAGGGCGAAAACGGACGACAACATCAAAGGCATTTATCTCGACGAAAGTTATATGCTTTCGGGACAGGCCACTTCCGAAGAAATCAGAAATGAGCTGCTTGATTTTAAAAAATCCGGGAAATTTGTGTTGGCCTACGGCGAAATTTATACACAAGGCGCTTATTATTTAGCTTCTGTTGCCGATAAAATTTACCTTAACCCAAAAGGTATTTTTGAGTTCCGCGGTTTTCATTCTCAATACACGTTTTTTAAAGGTGCGCTGGAAAAATTAGGTATCGAAGCACAAGTGATTAAAGTTGGAACTTTTAAAAGTGCGGTTGAACCTTTTATCTTGGATAAAATGAGCGAGCCAAACCGCTTGCAAGTCAACTCCTATTTGGGTTCTTTGTACGATTACTTTTTAACCGGCATCAGCAAAAGCCGAAAGCTGAACAAGGATTCATTGTTTAATATCGCCAATAATCTGCGCATCAAATATCCCGAAGATGCTTTAAAATACAAGTTGATTGACGGGCTGAAATACAAAGACGAAATTTTGGACGAGCTGAAAAAGCGCACCGGAAAAGACAAAGACGAAACGGTAAACATGGTGGAATTATCGGATTACGTACAACCGAACGACGACCAGGAAAAAAGTTCGTCCAACAGCCGTATTGCTATTGTTTATGCTTCCGGCGATATTGGCGGCGGCGAAGGCGACGATAACAGCATCGGTTCTGAAGGGATTTCCAAAGCAATCCGTAAAGCCCGAATGGACAAAAAAGTGAAAGCGGTGGTGTTGCGTATCAATTCGCCGGGCGGAAGTTCGCTGGCTTCGGATGTGTTGTGGCGCGAAGTTATGCTGACTAAAAAAGTAAAACCCATTATTGTTTCTATGGGCGATGTTGCCGCTTCCGGCGGTTATTACATGGCTTGCGCTGCCGATTCTATTTTCGCGCAGCCCAATACCATTACGGGTTCGATCGGTATTTTTGCCATTTTGCCCAACATGCAAAACTTTTTGAACCAAAAGCTGGGCGTTACTTTCGATGGCGTTAAAACCGGCAAATTTGCCGATCTGGGCGATGTTACCCGTCCGCTAAACCCTGCCGAACGTGCTATTTTGCAGGACCAGGTGAACCGCGGTTACTTAGATTTTACCAGTGCCGTTGCAACCGGACGTAAAAAATCGCAGAAATATATTGACAGCATTGGTCAGGGCCGCGTTTGGACAGGTTCACAAGCTTTAAAAATTGGTTTGGTTGACCGTTTGGGAAATATTGATGATGCGATTCATTCTGCGGCAGCGAAAGCAAAACTGAAAGATTACCAATTGGTTGCTTACCCGGAGCAAAAAAGTTTGTTCGAAAATTTTGGCTCTGGCCTGGCTTCCGAAGCAAAAACCTATATGGTGAAACAGGAACTGGGCGAAAGCTACAAATATTATGAGGAACTGAAAACGATCCTGAAATTCAGCGGCACACAAATGCGTTTGCCATATACCTTGGATATCCGCTAAAAATCAAATTAAATAATTTTTCCAAAAGCTGCCTTAATGGGTGGCTTTTGTATTTTTGATGCTTCTTTTACCGATCATTTTTTATGGAGAACAAACTCATTTCCCGGCATCTCCGTTTCCTTTCGCAATTGATGGAACTGCACGGGGAAAACCCTTTCAAAATAAAATCCATTGCCAATGCTTCTTTTAAGGTAGATAAATTGCCCTTTCCGCTGGCCGGGAAAAGCATTGCAGACTTGGATAAAATTGATGGCATCGGTAAAAGTATCGCCGAAAAAATTGTAGAACTTTTAGAAACCGGAACCTTAAAAGAAACCGAACATTATTTGTCGATCACTCCGGAGGGCGTTGTGGAAATGATGCGGATAAAAGGCATCGGCCCAAAAAAAGTTGCAATCATTTGGCATGATTTGCATATTGATACCGTTGGCGAATTGTATTATGCCTGCAACGAAAACCGCTTGATTGAAGCAAAAGGTTTCGGTTTAAAAACGCAGGAACAGATCCGCAAAACCATCGAATTTAATTTGGCGGCGCAAGGCAAGTTTTTGTATGCGCAGGTGGAAGGTGTGGTGCACGAACTGAAACAAATTTTCAATGCTTCTTTTATCGGCATAAAAACAGCAGTTGCCGGAGAGTTTAGGCGTTGTTTGGAAATCACCAACGAACTGGTTTTTGTAATTGCTGCCGAAGATGAGGAAGCCGTTTTTGCCGGTTTAAACAATCTTTCAACCCTAACTTTTTCTGAACAAAACGGACAAAACTGGCTCGGACAAACTGAACACGGATTGGCTTTAAAAATAACTTGCTGCAAACCGGAGGCTTTTACCATCAACCTGTTTAAAGCTACTGGCGACGATGAACATGTAGAAGCTGTTTTGGCACGGATTGATCATCCAAATTTTCAACCCAAATCCGAAGAAGAGATTTACCAAAAAGCAGGTTTAAATTATATCGAACCAGAACTCCGCGAAGGAAATACATGGATAAAAAAAGCATCCGAAGGAAAACTACCGGAACTGATAACTTTCAAAGATTTAAAAGGCACACTGCATAACCATAGCACCTGGAGCGATGGCGTAAACACGTTGGAAGAAATGGCTTTGTACAGCCGCGACCAGCTTAAACTGGAATATTTTGGCATTTGCGACCACAGCAAAAGTGCTTTTTACGCCAGCGGTTTAAGCATCGAACGCGTTTTGCAGCAGTTTGAAGAAGTGGATTCGCTCAACAAAAAGCTGCAAAACTTTCGGATTTTTAAAGGAATTGAATCGGATATTTTGAACGATGGCTCGTTGGATTATCCGGACGAGATTTTAAAACGTTTTGATTTTGTGGTTGCTTCCGTCCATTCAAACCTGCGGATGACCGAAGAAAAAGCCATGGAACGGCTGATCAAAGCGATTGAAAACCCATACACCACAATTCTCGGCCACCCAACTGGCCGTTTGTTGTTAAGCAGAAATGGCTATCCGGTTGATTATAAAAAGATGATTGATGCTTGTGCGGCAAACAGTGTGGTGATTGAGATTAACGCCAACCCTTTGCGTTTGGATTTGGATTGGCGCTGGCACCAGTACGCGCTGGAGAAAGGCGTCTGGCTTTCCATCAACCCGGATGCCCACCGGACAACTGGTTTGTGGGACATGCACTACGGCATCCACATTGCGCGGAAAGGCGGACTGACCAAAGAACAATGTTTAAATGCTTTATCGGCAGCAGAAATTGCGCAGTTTTTTGAATCTAAAAAAGAAAGATTTTTGCACGATAAAAGAAGCATGGCACTTTAACCGTTTCATTTCCAAATTTCGTTCCGCTTGAAAAAACCGCTTAAAATATTGGTGATCCGCTTGAGTTCGATGGGCGATATTATTTATACCACGCCTATTGTGCGTTGTTTAAAGCAACAGTTGCCCGGTTCTGAAATCCATTTTTTAACAAAAGCTACCTTTAAATATATTTATGAAGGCAACCCTTTTGTAGATAAATTAATGCTGCTTGAGGAAAGTTTGACCGAAACCATCCAACAAATTAAAGCAGAAAAGTACGATCAAATCATTGATTTGCACAACAATTTACGAACAGCAATTATCAAATTTCGTGTTGGCGTTCCTGCTTCAACCTACAAAAAACAACCTTTAAAAAAATGGTTTTTTTTGAAGTGGCGCTGGAATTTAGTTTCGGCCAAACATTTGGTAGAACGCTATATGGAAGCGGTTGATTTTTTGGGCGTGAAAAACGATTATCAGCCAATCAACTATTATTTAAAACAACAATATGAGTTAAAAGATTTGTTGCCTGCTTCTCACCTGCCCGGTTTTGTGGTTTTTATCATTGGCGCCACACATTTTACCAAAAGGATGCCGAACGAAAAAGTAGCAGCCATTTGTGGGGGAATTGATTTGCCGGTTGTTTTGCTTGGTGGCGCGGATGTGCAGCAAAATGGAGATGTTGTTGCTTCTTTTACTGGCATAAAAACTTACAATGCTTGTGGCAAACTCACTCTGGACCAGTCGGTTTTCATCTTAACTAAAGCCAAAAAAATTATGGGTTTTGATACCGGTTTAACGCACATTGCCGAAGCTTTTGACCGGCCGATTGCTTCTATCTGGGGCAGCACAACACCTGATTTGCTGGGCGTTTGGCCTTACGAAGCAAAAAACGCACAGGTTGTAGGTATAGATTTGTATTGCAGGCCGTGTTCAAAATTTGGTTTGGAAAAATGTCCTTTAAGCCATTTCAAATGTATGCACGACATTCCAAACCAGCAGTTGGTTGATTTTGCAAACCAATGATAAAATTGCCTCAACTAATCATTGCGAATGGTTAATTTTATAAAAGTATTTTCTTTAATTAATTTCATGATGTTAAAAAAGTATGGGTTTGTATTGGCGGTGCTTGTACTGTTAGGACAGCAACTTTGCGCCCAGTCTGTTAAATTTGGCGCAACTGCGGGCATCAATTTTCCAACCATAAGTGCTTACGATAATCCAACCAATTCTATTGACAAGTCAAGAGTTTACAGCAATGTTAAGCTTGGGGTTGTTGCCGAAAAACAATGGCCCAATTTAGTATTGCAATCTGGTTTGTTATTAGATGGCAAAGGTGGAAAAGACATTTATATCAACGAGGGAACAAGCACCAACCGGCAAAAAGATTCCCGTTTGTATTACCTTCAAGTTCCGTTGAATTTACTGTACAGAACGCAAACTAAAATTGGCGATTTATATTTTGGCGGAGGCGTTTATGCAGCCTATGGGCTTTGGGGAAATTATTCGCTTTCGGGGATTATATTTGATTCGGATGTGGACGGAAGCGACAAAGCACAGTTTGGAAATAATGAGAACAGCGATTATAAACGTACAGATTATGGCATCAATCTAAAGGCCGAAATACATTTTCTACATGGCATTGGCTTCGAATTGAATTATGAATACGGTTTAAGAAATATTGCTTCGCCCGGAATTTATGACGATGCCAATCTAAAAACACGGAACAAAGTTATCGGTATTGGCGTTTCCTACCTGTTCAAACAAAAATAACAACACTTCTTTTACCGATGAAAATTTTAGTACTGATCCGCCATGCCGAGGCCGAAAACAGTTTGGAGGAAACATCCGATTTTAATCGGCCTTTGACCACGACCGGCAAAAGTGATGCGGCAAAAATGGCCGTATTATTAAAAAAAGCAGGCACAGTACCGCAAGTAATAATCAGCAGTTTAGCGTTGCGCGCTTTAACTACGGCAAATATTTTCAGCAGCACTTTAAATTTACAAGAACCTCAAACTGATAAAAGAATTTATGAAGCGGAAGTTGAAGCTTTGTTGGCCGTAATCAATTCGATGGTTGACCAAAACCAGGTTGCAGCTTTGGTGGCACACAATCCTGGCATCAGCGATTTATTGTATTATTTAACCGGTAAAATAACAACGATGCCAGCCTGTGCTTTTGTTATAATTTCGTTTGAAGCAGAACACTGGAACGAAGTAAGTACCGGGACCGGGAAACTGCTTCAATATTTTTTTCCTTAAAAAACTTACCGCACTAAACTATAAGCTTTGCCAGGCAAAGAACGCACCAAGCCTTGCATTTCTAAATTCAACAAGTTCATGGCCAGCGTACTAACAGAAATATTAGTTCGGATAGCCAGATCGTCAATCCCCAATTGTTCTGAAATTTTTAGCGTTTCAAATATTTGTTTTTCATCTGCCGAAAGGTCCAAAGGAAACAACAATTGCTGGGTTTTTATTTTCGGCTTTTCATCCAGCCAGCCCAATTGCGTGGCCAGATCATCATAACCGGTGAGCAAGCCAGCTTTGTTAAAACGCACTAAAAAGTTGCAGCCTTCCGAAAACTCATCGCCAATCCTTCCGGGAAAAGTAAAAACATCGCGGTTGTATGAATTGGCAATTTCCGCAGTAATCAAAGCACCGCCTTTGATGCTTGCTTCTACAACAACCGTTGCGTCAGCCATTCCTGCAATAATCCGGTTGCGTTTCGGAAAGTTTTCACGATCAGGATTAGTTTCTGAAGGGAATTCGGTCAGCAAACCGCCGTTCTCGAGCATCTTTTCCGCTGTATTTCGATGTTGTGCGGGATACAATCGGTCTAAGCCATGCCCCAAAACTCCGATTGTAGGCACCTGATGTTTCACACAGGCTTTATGCGTACAAATATCAATGCCGTAAGCCAAACCGCTAACCACGGTAACATCAAAAGCTTTTAAGTGGGCGACCAATTCTTCGCAAATTTGCTTGCCGTAAGGCGTTGCATGGC
>CAXTKQ010000035.1:13869-30304 GCA_964244955.1 uncultured Sphingobacteriaceae bacterium
GCGTGTGCCAACAATGCTGATGACTCGTTGCCTGTTTAAATCCGAATTTCCTTTGTAAAAAAGCAGCAGAGGCGAATCCACACAACTTTTTAACCTTTTGGGATAGGTTTTATCGGTATAAAAAATAGGTTGGATTTTATTCCGCTCCAAAAACTTTAGCTCCTTTTCGGCACGTGCAAAACAAATTGGGTTGAGGATAGCAGCAGCCATTTTTGGGCCGATACCTGGAATAAACAACAGTTTATGTTTGGAGATTTTAAAAATTTCCTCGGCACTGCCGCAATAACTCAACAGGTTTTTGGCGAGGACATCCCCAATTCCGGGAACAAATTTTAAGGCAAGTTGGTGCAGTAGCGACATAAATACTTTCGTCTAAATTAAAAATTTATTTTAAAGTATAAATGCTAATGCTTCTTTTATCGGTATAAAATTGGTGAAGGGTTATTGAAAAGCCTGGACGTAAACCACTTTCTTCGTCTCAAAAAAACTTTCCTCAAAATAATCACTCAACTCAAATAGCTTCACCTTCAAATTAAATTCTTTAATTTCCTGCTGCAAATCGCCGCCTTTTAAATACAAGATACCGTTTTTCAATTGGTTTTTAGATTGCTGGTTAAACTTGTTTTTCACCCAGGGATAAAAATCTTTCAATTGCGTAACAGCGCGCGAAACTACAAAATCAAATTTTTCATCAATTTCTTCGGCCCTTGCATGTGTCGCTTTTACATTGTTTAGGCCGATTGTTTGCGATACTTCTTTTACCACCTTAATTTTCTTGCCGATAGAATCAACCAGATGAAAATGGGTTTCGGGAAAAAGAATGGCCAAAGGAACGCCGGGAAAACCGCCGCCGGTGCCAACATCCAAAACAGTTTCTCCGGTCAAAAAGCTGCAAATTTTGGCGATCCCAAGCGAATGCAACACATGGCGTTCGTACAACAAATTAATATCTTTTCGGGAGATGACGTTGATCTGCTCGTTCCAAAAATGATAAAGCGGCTGCAATTGCTTAAATTGCTCTTGCTGTTGCGGGGTTAAATCAGGAAAATATTTAAGGATCAGGTCAAAAGTCACTATTGGTATCTTTTCGCCTGCGGTTCAACACGTTTGATAATAAATCACGCGCCCTAAACAATTGCGCTTTTACCGTTCCCAAAGGCAAGTCCAGTTCGCGGGCAATTTCATCATAAGAAAGTTCTTCAAAATAACGCAGCATGATGAGGTTGCGGTAACGTTGCGGCAAACCTTCAACAATCAGTTTCAGTTCGGATGCTTGTTGTTTTTTGATGGAAGATTCTTCCGGGTTCAAGGTGTCCGATTTGATTTGCAGCGGCTGGTTGTTGCCTTCTTCGTCCACCAAACGGTCAATAGAAAGCGTGTTCAGCTTTTTTTTGCGGATAAAATCAATACAATTATTGGTGGCGATACGGAAAAGCCAGGTGCTGAAAGCAAATTCGGGCTGGTATTTGTCCAGTTTTTGAAAGGCTTTGCCAAAGGTTTCCACAGTCAGATCCTGGGCATCGTCCTTATTGTTCACCATTTTCAAAACCATAAAATAGATTGATTCTTTGTAACGCTGCATCAAATCGGCATAAGCTTTTTGCTCGCCGTTTTTGGCACGCACCACCAAATTAAAATCGTTTTTTGCGTTTTCAGAGAAGTTAACGTTTATTTCCATTTCAGATTTTTTGTAACTGAGCCAACAACACCAAATACATTTAAATAAACATAGTAAAACAAATCTAAAATTGGAAACCACCAAACGAGGTCGGCGGCATCCAGCTTCCTAAAAATTGCCGGGTAAAAGAAGCATTGCACCAAAAACCGAAAAATAAAAATACCGGCAACCAGCAAAGGTTCAAATTTAAGCACCAGCAAAGCAATGAGCAGCCCGTAAAACAGAAAGCCGCTTAAAGCATCCACAGTTATCAAAAAACGGTTTTCGGCCTTGTAATACTTACCAACGCCCATGTGCCGCCTTTTTTGTCGATAATACGCCAATAAACCTTTTTTAGTTTCGCTAAAAGTAAATGCTTCGGGGTTAATTTGCACATTTGTGTTTAAGGCGGTTGCATTTTGGTTAATAAACAGATCGTCATCGCCCGAAATTAAATGCAAATGTGCAGCAAAACCCTTCGAACGAAAAAACAAAGTTTTGGTATAAGCCAAATTGCGGCCAACGCCCATATAAGGTTTGCTGTGCAAAGCGGCCGAAAGATAACTGATTGCTGTTTTTACCGTCTCAAACCTGATAAACGTATTTAAAAAGCCTCCGGTTTTTCGGTAAGGCGAATAACCCAATACGATTTCTTTTTCTTCGGAAAAACCGGATTGCATCAGTTCGATCCACTGGTTGGAAGCGGGATGGCAGTCGGCATCTGTCAGCAATAAAAGTTCGTTTTTTGCTGCTTTGATGCCCATCGTTAACGCAAACTTTTTACCGGTTTTAAAACGTTTATGCTCGGTTACGGTAACAACTTTTAAATTTAGGTAACTGTTTTTAAGCTGATCAAGAATGTGTGCCGAATCATCAACCGAACAATCGTTCACTACAATTACTTCAAAATCGGCATAATTTTGTGTGAGGATCAGCGGCAGGTTTTCCTGTAGGTTTTGCGCTTCGTTGCGGGCACAAATAATCACCGGAACCGGTAAATTTTGGTTGGAAGGAGAATTGTTGCTGTTTGCCCATTTTAAAACCCCTTGCTGGTAAACCAGGAAATAAAGCTGGACAACAAAACATATTTGGAACAGCGCAAACAGTAGATAAGGTAAAAATATTTCCAATGGTAAACCAAATTTCGGCTGGCAAATTTCTTAAAAATTAACCACAATCCGGTATAGCCAAAGCAATTATCGCTCGGTAAATAGTTTGAGGCTGTTTAAAATTTTACTTATTAAGGTTTCGATGCTTCTTTTATCGCCTAAAAATTGGTGCGTAGTTGGGCTTTGATTTGTTTAGGTTGATTCAAACACCAATTTTTATAGGGTAAAAAAAGCATTGACATTTTTTCTTGTATAAATTTAAACAGGCTCTTTTATTTTCTAATTTTGCGCCTCAATTGGTGTTTTACGATAAATGAAGTTTCAGCAAATTGCCCTCGACCCAAATTCTAAAGCCCGGGCCGGAGAAATTACCACAGGCCACGGAACGATACAAACACCGATTTTTATGCCGGTTGGCACCGCAGGAACGGTAAAAGCTGTCCATCAACGCGAACTGGCGGATGATATCCAAGCACAAATTATCCTCGGGAATACTTATCATTTATACTTGCGCCCGGGTTTAGCTACGCTGGAAAAAGCAGGCGGCCTGCATAAATTTATAAATTGGGACAAGCCGATTTTGACCGACAGCGGCGGTTACCAGGTTTACTCGTTAACCGAAGTTCGCAAAATCAAAGAGGAAGGCGTTACTTTTCGTTCGCATATTGATGGTTCCAAACATTTGTTTACGCCCGAAAATGTGATGGACACACAGCGGACCATCGGTGCCGATATCATCATGGCTTTTGATGAATGCACGCCTTATCCCTGCGAATATGGTTATGCGCGCCGCTCCATCGAGATGACGCACCGTTGGCTAAAACGCTGCTGCGACCGTTTTGATTTGACCGAACCAAAATACGGACACTCGCAAACCTTGTTTCCGATTGTGCAAGGTTCGGTTTATAAAGATTTGCGCGAAAAATCTGCCGAAGTGATTGCTTCTTTTGAACGGGAAGGCAATGCGATTGGTGGTTTATCCGTTGGGGAACCGGCAGAAGAAATGTATGCGATGACGGAAGTTGTTTGCAATATCCTTCCGCAAAACAAACCGCGTTATTTGATGGGCGTTGGCACACCGGTTAATTTGCTCGAAAATATTGCGTTGGGGATTGATATGTTTGATTGCGTAATGCCAACCCGAAACGCCCGAAACGGGATGCTTTTTACCTGGAACGGCATCATCAACATTAAAAACGAAAAATGGAAAAACGATTTTTCGGCCATTGATGAAAGCAGTGCTTTGTTTGCCGATAAAAATTATACAAAGGCTTATCTTCGGCATTTAATCCATTCCGGCGAAATGCTTGGCGCACAGATTGCCACTTTGCACAATTTGCATTTCTATTTAGCATTGGTAAAAGAAGCACGGCAACAAATCATCGCCGGCACGTTTTACAATTGGAAAAATAGTATGGTAAAAACAGTATCACAACGATTGTAATGCGGAAACTGACGCAGCGTTATTTAAAAATCATTGATTGGTATATCATCAATAAATACCTCGGCACGTTTTTTTTTACGTTGGGCATTTTCCTGGTTATCATTGTTGTTTTTGATATTTCGGAAAAGCTGGACGATTTTTTAAAGCACGACCTCGGTTTTTGGGATATTGTTACACAGTATTACTTCGGGTTTATCCCCTTCTACCTCAACTTTTTATCGCCGCTGATCAACTTTATTGCCGTTATTTTCTTTACCGCAAAAATGGCCGATCAAACCGAAATCGTTCCTATTTTAAGCGGAGGCGCGAGTTTTAACCGGTTTTTGCGGCCTTATTTCTTCGCTTCGTCTATTATTTTTATTGTTTCGCTGGTTTTCAACGTCTTTATCATTCCGCATACCAACCAGCTTAAAACCAGTTTTGAGAACAAATATGTAAGCAATGGCAACAGCGAACAGAAAAACGAAGTGCACATGCAGTTGGACAAAAACACGTTTGTGTACCTGCAATCTTTTGATCAATCGCAGCATACCGGCTACCAGTTTGTTTTGGAAAAATTTAACAGTGATACGCTCAGAGAAAAAATCATGGCCACGCGCATCAGTTATGATTCGTTAAAAAGGGTTTGGTCAATGCTGGATTATTCCATCCGCTATGTAAACGGACTGAAAGAAAAAATGGTAAACGGCACCAAAAAAGATACGCTTTTGGACATGCGGCCTATTGATTTTGAGGCACATAATGATATTGATGCGATGCCGCTTAAAGAACTGAACGCCAACATTGAAAAAGAAAAAATACGCGGCACCGGCAATTTGGTTGATTTGCAGTACGAAAAATTTCAACGCTTTGTTTACCCCTTGTCTTCCTATGTTTTAACCTTGATCGGCGTTGCCATGTCTTCCCGAAAAGTGCGCGGCGGCATTGGCCTGCCTTTGGGCATCGGCATTTTTTTGTGCTTTGCCTACATCGTTACCGTACAGTTCTCTAAAGTTTTTGCTTTAAAAGGAGGTTTGCCGCCTATCATTGCTGTTTTTATCCCCGATATTATTTTTGGGATGCTCGGCATTTACCTGCTTCGTAATGCACCTAAATAAATGAAATTTAAAACCGCTTTAACCCCCTTAGAAAAAAACCTGCTGATCCTGCATGGTACTGTTTTTATCTGGGGTTTTACCGGGATTTTGGGCGCATTGATTTCTGTTTCCGCTTTTTATTTGGTTTGGTACCGGTTGCTCATCGCCTCCTTATCGCTTTTGCTGTACCTGGTTTTTGCTAAAGTTAAGTTTAAGGTAGATTGGAAAACGTTTTTGCAGCTTGCCTGTACCGGCGTTTTGGTTGGGATACACTGGCTGCTTTTTTTTCAATCCATCAAAATTTCAACGGTATCGGTTACGCTGGTCTGCCTTTCTTCCATCACTTTGTTTACGGCTGTTTTTGAGCCTTTGGTAACCAATAAAAAAATTTCCCGGTTGGAAATTTTGGCCGGGCTGATGATTATTTGTGGCATTGTTTTGATTTTTAAATTTGAATCTCAATACACGAAGGGGATTATTTTAGGTCTGATCAGTGCGGCCGCTGCAAGCATATTTTCTATCATCAACTCCCAATTGGTCAAGCAAAAGCCAGCCCCTGTTATTGCCTTTTACGAACTTACAGGCGCATTTTTTTGGCTCTCGGTTTACCTGTTTTTTGTTGGGGGTTTCAAAGCTTCCTTGCGTTTAAGCAGCAATGATTTTGCTTATCTGATCCTGCTCGGAACCGTTTGCACCTCTGTTGCTTACGTTGCCGGCGTTGCTGTGATGCGCCAATTGTCCGCTTTCCGGGTTGCTTTGGTTACCAATTTAGAGCCGGTTTACGGAATCATTATGGCTTTTATCTTTTTTGGCGACCTTAAAAAGATGACGCCGGGCTTCTGGATAGGAGCCGGTTTAATCCTTTCAACTATATTTTTGTTTCCTGTCGCCCAGCAAAAATTGGCCAATTATCGGCTCAAGAAACAAAACACTTAACATTCTTCCTTTTTTTAGATTCTGTCGTGTTCCTCAAAATACATTTTTCATCAATTGATAACAGCTAAAAAGAGTATTTGCACATGTGCGCTATTATTTTGGCTGATGCTTCTTTTACCCTGTAATTTTTAAAGAAAAGAAAGAACCTCATTCAAAATGAGTTGATTTTTTAAATTAAATAAGCTACTGATAATCATACTATCACAAAACTTAATTAGAGAAAAAGTAAAAGCAAAAGAAAGATTACTACAAAAAGAGAACTACAATTTTTAGCAAAATCTGTTTTAAGCTTAATTATTTGGTTTAACAAGTTATTTGTCAGGAGTTTAAAATGAAGATTGTAAACAATTGATAGAGTTGTTAAAACGGCAGCTTTAAAAAGAATTGGTGTTGTTGCAGAGCGGGTTTAACTACCGGTAACCAAAGAGAATGATTAAAATTTTTTATTGTAGCAAAACCGATATTAGCAGTACAAAGCGCGTACCAAACTTTGCTTTTGATTTAATTATTAGTTATTAATTTTCAAAGCAAAAATTACCACGCTTTTAATCAAAACATCCTTTAAAAAAGAAATGTTAATTCAAAGAAAACCATGAGGGCGAAAACTTTATTTGTTGTGGTGTTAACGGTGCTGGTTACCGTTGTCCTGATGCAAAATGCGGACGAAGTAAAATTCAAGGTTTTGTTCTGGGAAATGTATTTACCTAAGTTAGTAATCATGACGGGCGTTGGCGCCATCGGTATCATTTTAGGTTTTATAATGGGCAGCTCTTCCAAATCAAAAAACAATAACACAAACCAATCAAACCAAAACAACCCGCCTCCTTACGATACACTAAGCCAGGAAGACCGGGATTACATCAGCGATTAAAATGAAAGAAAAAATAGGGTTTATAGGATTGGGCAACATGGGTTTGCCTATGGCCAAAAACTTGATCAAAGCAGGCTACATTTTACAGGTTTACAACCGTACGGCATCAAAAGCAGATGAGTTGGAAGAAGCAGCCATTACCGTTTGCAGTTCTCCGGAGGAAGCGGCGACTGATGTACAGTTTGTGGTTACGATGCTTTCGGAAGACACGATTTTGGAAGAAGCCGTGAGCGGAGAAAAAGGGTTGCTAAAATCTCTGAAAGCCGGTGGCGTGCATATTTCTATGAGTACCATTTCGCCTGAAACTGCTACCAAGTTAAACGCTATACATCAGCAAAACGGGTCGCATTATTTGGCAGCACCGGTTTTTGGAAGGCCGGAAGCGGCGGCGGCGCAAAAATTGTGGATTTGCACTTCCGGAAATCCATCGGTAAAAGAAGCATGCAAACCAATTTTAGAAAGCATGGGGCAAGGCGTAGTTGATTTTGGCGAAGAACCGGGAAATGCCAACGTAGTCAAAATCACCGGCAATTTTATGATCATGGCATCAATGGAAATGATGGCCGAAGCTTTCACTTTAGGCGAAAAAAACGGCATTGATCCCAAAAAAATGGCCGACTTTTTTGGTTCTACTTTGTTTAATGCGCCGATTTATCAGAATTACGGCAAACTGATTGCCAACAAACAGTACGAACCGGTTGGGTTTAAAGCAAAGCTGGGTTTTAAAGATGCCCGTTTAGCTTTTGCTTTGGCACAAAAAAGCGAAACGCCCATGCCAATGGTTGCAACCATACATAACCGTTTGCTGACAGCCATGGCCAAAGGCAAAGGCGAACGCGACTGGGTGGAAGGTTTTGGAAGCGGCGTTACCGATGATGCCGGATTGTAAACCAACTTAAACAGCATAAAAAACCTGGTTTGCTTTTTCCAAACCTTGCAAATCAGGTTTTTTGTTGAAAATGCCAAACACCGAAGCCCCGCTCCCGCTCATGGCAGCGTAGATGGCACCTTGTTGGTACAATGCTTCTTTTATCCCTAATATTTTAGTGTGATGTTGAAATACAGACGGCTCAAAATCATTTTTAATAAAATTTTTCCATTTTTCTACCGGAAGTTTTAATGCTGATTTTAAATTATTTTCGGAAGCTTTAGGTTGGACACCACCATAAGCTTCGGCCGTGGAAACATGGACAGGCGGCATCACCAAAACCAAATGATAAGCAGAAAGGTCAAGTTCGATTTTCTCAAACCGGTCTCCTTTTCCAAAAGCAAAAACCGGTTTATTGCCGATAAAAAAAGCACAGTCCGCTCCTAACTGCCGCGCGTAATTTTCCATTGCATCAACGCTTAATCCAATTTCGCAAACTTCATTTAATAGTTTGATAAAAAACCCGGCATCGGCCGATCCTCCGCCTAAACCTGCACCAATTGGGATATTTTTATGCAGATGGATGTTGACCGGCGGCAAATCATAACTTGTTTTGATGAGGTGATAAGCTTTCAAACACAAATTTTCATCCGCATTTCCGGGAATTGAAATGCCGGAAGAAGCAAAGCGCAGTTCATCACTCAACACAACTTCCAGCGCATCTTTAATTTGGATCGGGTAAAAAATGGTTTCCAAATTGTGGTAACCGTCTGCCCGGCGTTCAACCACATTTAAACCGATATTTATTTTTGCGTTGGGGAAAACGATCATGAATGTTGATAAACCTACTTTTAAACATATATAGGAAATAGATTATTTTTCTTTGTACCGAAGTGATGCTTCTTTTATCACCTAAAAATCAACATGAAACAATACCAGGATTTGATGCGAAATGTTTTGGAAACCGGCAACCAAAAACACGACCGAACGGGAACCGGAACCGTCAGCGTTTTTGGCTACCAAATGCGTTTTGATTTGCAGCAGGGTTTTCCGGTTGTTACGACTAAAAAGCTGCATTTAAAATCCATCATTCATGAGTTACTTTGGTTTTTAAGCGGCGATACCAACATTAACTATTTGAAAGACAACGGCGTGAAAATTTGGGACGAGTGGGCCGATGCCGAAGGAAACCTCGGCCCGGTTTACGGTTACCAATGGCGAAGCTGGCCAACGCCGGACGGAAACCACATTGATCAAATTGCACAAGTAGTTCATCAATTGAAAAACAATCCGGATTCGCGGCGCATCCTTGTTTCGGCCTGGAACGTGGCCGATGTGAACAAAATGGCATTGCCGCCCTGCCATTGTTTGTTCCAGTTTTATGTGGCCGATGGAAAACTTTCCTGTCAGTTGTATCAAAGAAGTGCGGATATTTTTCTGGGCGTTCCCTTCAATATTGCTTCTTATGCTTTGCTTACGCTGATGCTGGCCCAGGTTTGCGATTTGGAGCCGGGCGATTTTATACATACTTTGGGCGATGCGCACATCTACAACAACCACATCGAACAAGCGAATTTGCAGTTGGGCCGCGAGCCGAAAAAATTGCCAACGATGAAGATCAATCCCGAAGTAAAAGATATTTTTGGTTTTAAGTTTGAAGATTTTACGTTAGAAAATTACGAAGCCTGGCCGCATATCAAAGGTACGGTGGCAGTTTAAATATCAGAATCGAACAAAAAAGCGCAATGCTTCTTTTACCCCTATAAAATTGGTAATGAAATTCAACGGTCAATCTAAAATTATTTCATCAGTAAGTTTTTTGCTGGTTTTTGTTTGTTGTTTAAAAAGTATTGGCCAAAACCTGCCGATGCCGCCTGATATCCAAAAAGCTTATCAAAAAGGCACGCATTTGACCAACGGAAAACCCGGCAAAAACTACTGGCAAAACACCGGCAATTATAACATCTCAATTACCGCAAATCCGCCGGAGCGGAATATCCGCGGAACGGAAGATATTACTTATTTCAACAACAGCCTGGATACGTTGAAGCAGTTGGTGATACGCCTCGTGCAAAATATCCACAAACGCGGCACCCGGAGAAACCCGAACAGCCAAGCGGATACGCTGAGCAACGGGATTGTGATTGACCAGTTTAAAGTGAACGGCAAAACTAAACCATTGCCAGACAATGAAGGCCATTACACCTGGCAAAATGTGGATTTAGACATGCCTTTGTTGCCGCACAATTCTATTAAACTTTCTGTGAACTGGCATTTCTACATTTCGCCGCAAAAAGGCCGCGAAGGTATATTTTGGACGAAACGACCTACTTCCTCGCCTATTATTATCCGCGGGTTTCGGTTTACGATGATTACAACGGTTGGGACCGATTGGATTTTACCGGCGGGCGCGAGTTTTACAACGATTTTAACAACTACAGCTTACAAGTTACCGTTCCAAAAAACTTTGTGGTTTGGGCGACCGGAACTTTGCAAAATCCAAACGAAGTTTTAAAACCGGCTTACGCCCAAAGGTTAAACCAGTCCATGACGGCAGATTCTGTTTTTCACATCGCTACAAAAACTGAATTGTTAAACCACGAGGTAACTGCCCAAAACGCAACCAATACCTGGAAATGGAAAGCCAACGACATCAGCGATGTTGCCTTGGCTTTAAGCGATCATTACGATTGGGACGCCAGCAGTACCATTGTGGACGAAAAAACAAACCGACGGGCAAGTGTTCAATCTGCTTATAATGATTCGGCCGCGGATTTTCATCAAATGGTTCGGTACGGCCAGCACGCTTTAAACTGGTTTTCAAAAAACTGGCCTGGCGTGCCTTATCCTTTTCCAAAAACAACCATCGTTCAGGGTTTTGCCGATATGGAATACCCGATGATGGTAAACGACGATACGAACCGCGACACAACTTTTTCGCGCTTTGTGGCCGAACATGAAATTGCGCACACCTGGTTTCCGTTTTACATGGGCATCAACGAATCGAGTTTTGGTTTTATGGACGAAGGCTGGGCAACCACTTTGGAATATTTGATTGGCCAGGTAGATTTAGGAAAAGAGCAGGCTTCTGAAAACTTCAAACAATTCCGCGTAAACCGCTGGATCAAAAACCGCAATTTAAAAACGATACAAGTGCCAATTGTTACGCGCGGCGAATTAACGCCGGGAAATATTTTGGGCGACAACGAGTACGGAAAACCTGCTTTAGCTTATTTGGCTTTAAAAGACATGCTGGGCGATGCACTTTTCAAAAAAAGTTTGCAGGAATTTATGAGCCGCTGGCATGGCAAACATCCGATCCCCTGGGATTTCTTTTATTCGATGAGCAATGCTTCGGACAAAAACCTTGACTGGTTTTGGAACAATTGGTTTTTCTCGACCAATTATATTGATCTTTCCATCCAAACATTAAACCCGGCCAAAAAAGGATATACTTTAGTGGTTGATAACATTGGTGGTTTTGCAGTCCCTTTTGATGTGAATGTTGTTTATGCAGATGGTTCAACCCAAACCTTTCATCAAACCCCGGAAGTTTGGCAGAAAGATGAAAAGCAGGCCGCGATACTTCTTTTATCGGCAAAAAAAATCAATTCTATAAAATTAGATGGCGGTATTTTTATGGATGCCGATACCAGTAACAATACTTTATCGGTAAAATAACCATGTTAATTTCCCTTGTAGTAGCTGTTGCAGCCAATAACGCCATCGGTAAAAACAACCAATTGCTTTGGCATTTGCCGGCCGATCTGAAACATTTTAAACAGATTACGACCGGGCATACTGTTTTTATGGGCAGAAAAACTTTCCAATCCATTGGAAAACCGTTGCCAAACCGGCGGAACATCGTCATCAGCAAAAGTGTAAAAGCAATTGCAGGTTGCGAAGTTGTGCCATCAATGGAAGAAGCGCTTCTTTTAGCAGATAAAAATGAGGAAGTGATGGTGATTGGCGGCGCAGAAATTTACACACTGGCACTGCCGAAAGCCAACCGGATTTATCTTACCAAAGTTCATCACGAGTTTGAGGCCGATACTTTTTTTCCTGAAATTGACCCTAACCAATGGCAGGAAACACAGCACGAAGATTTTCCTGCGGATGAAAAAAACCCTTTTCCATACTCCTACATTACCCTAAACCGGCTTTAAATCAACCGTGCTTCTTTTATCATATAAAAAAAACCTAAATTCCGTTTTTTTGTTAGCTTTGCCGTCTTGTTAAAAAACCCATAAACAACATATCTTATACATTTAACAGCACATGCAAAGTAAAGGAGTAATTAAATTCTTCGCGATTGTTCTGGCCATTGTTTGCCTCTATCAGCTATCCTTCACCTGGGTGGCGCACCATGTGGAAAGCAATGCCAGGAATTATGCTAAAGGCAACCCCGAAAAGGAACGGTCTTATCTCGATTCTATCTCAACACAACCGGTTTATCCTGTTTTTAACCATACCTATCAGTACTGCAAAGAAAAAGAGCTGGCTTTGGGTTTGGATTTGAAAGGCGGAATGAACGTTACGATGCAGATTTCGCTGGCCGAACTGGTAAAATCCTTGTCAGACAATAACACCGATCCTGCTTTTAACCAGGCTTTGTCTAACGCCGAAGCACGTTCAAAAACCAGTCAGCAGGATTACATCACGCTGTTTGTAAACGAATACGAAAAACTGAACCCGAACGGTAAGTTGGCCCCTATTTTTTCGACAAAAGAAAGCCAAAGCCGTATTAAGTTTGATGCTTCCAACAACGATGTAAAACGTTATTTGCAGGATGAAGCCAAAAGCGCGGTTGACCGTTCGTACAATATTTTAAGGACAAGGATTGATAAATTTGGTGTTACCGCGCCTAACATTCAATTGCAAAGCGGAACGAACCGTATTTTGATTGAACTCCCTGGTGTTTCTGATGCAAACCGTGTCCGCAAATTGTTGCAAGGTTCGGCCAAGTTAGAGTTTTACGAAACTTTTGACAATTCGGAAATTTTGAACTTGCTGGGCAATATCAACAATATTTTGGCTGCCAAGGCAAAAGCCGGAACAACCACCAAAGATACCACGGTAAAAACAGCATCGGCAAAAACAGATACGTCTACCGCCGTTGGTGGCTTGCTGAACAAAGTGGCCAAAAGCAAATTGGCCGATACGAGTGCGAAAACTTCAAAAACAGGCAACCCTGCAATCAACAGCCCTTTGCTTAACCAAAACATGCTGCGCCCGAATGTTTATGCTTCGCAAGATGGCGGTATCCAACCTGCTCCGGGACCGGTTATCGGTTTTGCTGCCGTTGGCGATACGGCTAAAGTAGATCGGTTGTTAAACAGCCCGGATGTTAAATCGGTTATCCCTCAAAATGTCCGTTTTCTTTGGGGCGTTAAAGCCCTGCCTACAAATGATGACAACAGCAGGCGTTTTAACGATAAAATCTCACGTGTAGAGTTGTATGCCATTAAATTATCAGGTGCTGATGGCGGCCCTGTTTTGGCTGGCGATGTAATTGCGGATGCCCGTAACGATTACGACCAGAAAGGCAGCCCGGAAGTACAAATGACGATGAACACCGAAGGCGCAGCAAAATGGCGCACGGTTACGGCCGCTGCCGCTGCCGACCAAAACAATAAAAAAGCCATTGCCATTGTGTTGGATGATTATGTGTATTCTGCGCCAACCGTTCAAAATGAAATTTCGGGCGGTGTTTCTTCTATCTCCGGAAGTTTTACGGTTGATGATACCAAGGATTTAGCCAATGTGTTAAAAGCCGGCCGTTTGCCTGCCCCTGCCCGCATTGTTGAAGAAGCGATTGTTGGCCCTTCTTTAGGCCAGGAAGCGATCAACGCTGGTTTAATTTCCTGCGTAGTTGGTTTGCTGGTGGTATTGGTTTTTATGGTTGCCTATTATAACCGTGCAGGCAGTGTTGCGGTTGTTGCTGTTTTTATCAATGTTTTTTTCTTGTTTGGTGTGTTGGCAAGTTTGGGTGCGGTTCTAACGTTGCCTGGTATCGCCGGTATCGTATTAACGCTGGGTATTTCGGTTGATGCCAACGTGTTGATTTACGAACGTGTACGGGAAGAAATGGCACACGGCAAATCAGTTCGAATTGCAGTGGCCGATGGTTTTAAACACGCCATGCCTTCCATCCTCGATTCAAACATCACTACTTTTTTAACCGGTATTATTTTATACATTTTTGGTTCAGGCCCGATTTTGGGTTTTGCCACAACCTTGTTAATCGGTATCATCACTTCTCTTTTCTGTTCCTTATTGATTTCCCGCTTGATTTTTGAGTGGATGCTGGAAAAAGGCTGGGACATCAAATTCTCTTACCCTTGGAGCGATCATACTTTCAAAAACGCACATTACGCTTTTGTTAAAAACAGGTTTAAATTTTACACTTTTTCCGGCTTGTTCATTCTGGCCGGCCTGATTTCGATCATCACCCGTGGTTTTAGTTTAGGCGTTGATTTTAAAGGCGGAAGGACGTATGTTGTCCGTTTTGAAAAACCGGTTGATGCCCAGCAAGTGCGCGATGCATTAGACAAAACCTATCATTTAACTACTGAAGTTAAAACTTTTGGTACAACCAACCCGCAGTTGCGCATCACAACGCCTTACCTGGTGGACGACAATTCGCCAACGGCAGATACCAAAGCAGAAAGCAAACTGAAAGAGGGTTTGCGTTTGGTCAACAATCCGAGCCAGATTATGAGCCAGCAAAAAGTTGGGCCAACTATCGCCAGCGATATCAAAACCAGTGCATTTTACTCAGTTGTGTTTGCAATCCTGATTGTTTCTTTATACATTTTGATCCGTTTCCGCAAATGGCAGTTTAGTTTGGGCGCTTTAATTGCAACTGCGCACGATGCTTTGCTGGTATTAAGCTTCTTCTCGTTGTTTAATGGAATCCTGCCTTTTTCGTTGGATATTGATCAGGCATTTATCGCTGCCATATTAACCGTGATTGGTTACTCCATTAACGATACCGTTGTGGTGTTTGATAGGATCCGGGAATTTTTAAACCTGCACAATACAAAAGCCGATGACCAGAAAGTGGTTATCAACAATGCCATCAACAGTACTTTAAGCCGGACGGTTATCACTGCTTTAACCGTAATTTTTGTACTGATTGTATTGTTCGTTTTTGGTGGCGAAGTGATCCGCGGGTTCTCATTTGCATTGCTGATTGGTGTTATTTTTGGTACTTATTCTTCCATCTGCGTGGCCACGCCGGTGATCGTAGATTTTGGCAAAAAAGACTTAAAATAATCCAAATCTCCTATTTTAAAAGCCGTTTTGATTATTCAGAACGGCTTTTGTATTTTTAAAATAAAACAGAACCCTTAAATTGCTGTAATAACAATATGGAATCAACATACAACTCCAATTTCCCTAAAGTCGTGATTATTGGCGCAGGCTTTGGCGGGATAGAACTTGCAAAAAGTTTAAACAATAAAGAAGTAGAGGTCATTTTAATTGACAAACACAATTACCATACATTTCAGCCATTAATGTACCAGGTAGCCACAGGCAGTTTAGAGGCCGATTCAATTGCTTTTTCGGTGAGAAAGAATTTTGAAGGACAAAAAAACTTTCGTTTCCGGAATGCCGAAGTAAAGAAAATTAATGCCGATAAAAACAGTATTGATACCACCATCGGCGAAATTGACTACGATTACTTAGTACTTGCCACAGGTTCTACCAACAACTTTTTCGGAAACAAGGACTATGAAAAGTATACGCTTCCGATGAAAAGCATTCCGGAAGCATTAAACCTGCGTAGTGCCGTTTTGCAGAACTTAGAAACCGCTTTGTTATTGCCAACCAAAGAAGAGCGCGAACCTTATTTAACTTTCGTTTTGGTGGGTGCCGGGCCAACCGGCGCCGAACTGGCCGGTTCCATTGCAGAAATCCGCAATTACATCCTTAAAAAAGACTATCCGGAACTGAACAAGGAAGAAATGAAAGTTTATTTGGTAGATGGACTGCCCAAGGTTTTGGCCAACATGAGTGAGCAGGCTTCCAAAAAAGCGCAAGAGTTTTTGGAAAGGATGGACGTAGAAGTACTAACAAATGTGATGGTGGAAAGCTATGATGGCAATGTCATTTCTTTCAAAGGCGGCAGAAAGATCAAAACTAAAAACGTAATCTGGTCTGCAGGCGTGGTAGGTGTTGTGCCGGAAGGCATCCCGAAAGAGCAAATTGCAAAGGGAAACCGCATTTCTACCGACGAAATAAACCGCGTTATCGGGTTGAACAATGTTTTTGCCATCGGCGATGTATCATCTACCATTACCGAAGGCATGCCAAAAGGTTTGCCTGGCGTAGCCCCGGTGGCCATTCAACAGGGCAAGCATTTGGCAAAAAACTTGATCAGGCTGATCAAAAACGAACCGACGGAAAAGTTTGTGTACAACGACCAAGGCTCGATGGCAACTATTGGCCGTAACAAAGCGGTGGTAGAT
>CAXTKQ010000036.1:0-3740 GCA_964244955.1 uncultured Sphingobacteriaceae bacterium
CACTTAAACGGAAAGCTGACTTTGGGCGAAAACATTGGCGATTTGGGCGGCTTAAACGTAGCTTACACGGCTTTTAAACTGACCAAACAAGGCCAAAGCAATGAAAAAATTGATGGCTTCACGCCTGATCAGCGTTTCTTCCTTTCCTGGGCACAAGTTTGGCGGGGGAAAATTTTACCGGAATCGGCTGCACAACAAGTTGTGGTTGACCCGCACTCGCCAGAGCAGTTCCGTGCTATTGGTGCTCCTGTAAATATGGATGCCTGGTATACGGCTTTTGATGTAAAGCCCGGCGATAAATTGTACAAAAAACCGGAAGATAGGATCCGGATTTGGTAGGTTGATCTGGAATTTATTAGGATAAAAGAAGCTCATGATCGCAAGGTTGCGGGCTTTTTTTGTTTTGAAGTTTTGTTATATTAGACCTTTAGGATCTTTTCAAATTTTATAAAGACAGTGAGAGTAGTAATTTCGAAGATCGCGAAATTTTTATACAAGGATAAATACTATCATTTGCATATCAGACTTAAAGACGAGTATCTAAAAGTGAAGAACAATGAAGATTTGCACTTCGATATTCTTTCTAAGCTTTTGATTTCTGGTGAAGATCACAGATTTTTATATCATATTGGTTTCGATGTTATAGCAATTTTCAGGGCTGTTAAAAACCGGATATTTCTTGATAAGCTTGAAGGAGCAAGTACGATTGAACAACAATTAGTCCGAGTATTAACAAATGACTATGAAAAGAATTTACGACGAAAAATTCAAGAAATATTACTTGCTACAACATTAGCATCTATAGTTCCGAGGAAAGCTCTACCAGCAGTATACCTTAACATTGCTTACTATGGAGCTCATATGAATGGTTTATCTCAAGCTTTAGAAAAATTAAACATTAAAAATATTAGCAAAATTTCTTTAGATGAAGCAGCAGATATTGTTTCAAGAATTAAATATCCGGAACCAAGAAATAAAAGCGTAAAGCGATCAGATCAAATTGAACTAAGAAAAATTCATCTAATTTCTCTTTATAACAAACACCTAAACAAAAAGATCATTAAAATTTATGGTTAATATTCTCGATTATATTAATTTATCGGAGACATCAGATAGAATTTCTAACGTTTATGCTACACCTATTGATTTTAAAGATTTCTATAATTTAACAAGCGATAGTGAAAAAAGGTCGATAATTAGACACTTTATAATTAATAATGTTCCTTATGCTTTTAAAGATAAGCCGGTTCTTTACGAGCAATTAATTCAATATATAGCAGATAAGTTACAAATTAGTACAAATGATATTAAATTAATTGGCAGTGCTAAAACTGGATTCTCTATAAGTCCACCACCTAATTTCGGAAAAGAATTTGGAAGTCATAGCGACTTAGATTTTTTAATTATTAACGAGGATATTTTCTTTTCTCTTGAACTAGAATTTAATACTTGGGCAAATCAATATAAAAACAAAGAAATATCATCTAATAATTCAAAGCAAGAATTTTATTGGAATCATAATTTATATGAAGTTCCAAAGTATCAACTAAAAAATGGATTTATTGATACTTATAAGATTCCCAATTTGTCTAATTTTCCAACCACACAGAAATTAAATAATAGTCTTTTTCTTGTTTCAACTAATTTAAATAAATTTCATTCAATTAAAATCAAAGGTGCATCTGTTAGAGTTTATAAAACTTGGAAAAATTTTATAAACAAGCTAAATCAAAACATTGAACTTGTTTTAAATAAATAATGTATTACCTAATAAATTCAGGGAAAATACAGGTTTACCAAATTTTTACCGATAAAAGAAGCATCAACAGTTTTCGTAACTTCGATAGAAAAAATACAATCATGAATTATGGCCCGATCAACATAGACCCGGAAACTATGGGCGGAACACTCGTTTTTATAGGAACAAGAATCCCGGTTCAAACGCTTTTTGATTATATAGAAGGTGGAGATGACTTAAATGAGTTTTTGGACGATTATCCTACAGTTTCAAAAGAAGCTGCTATTGAAGTTTTAAACATGGCGAAACAAACATTAACAACAGAAAAAACGCTGAATGAAAATTTTGCTTGATTTCTCAACAAAATACCAACAACTTTCCTTTCTTCATGCTCCAACTCATTCCAACCGCCGACGGCTCCAATACCATTTTCAACGCTGAAATCGGCGAAAACTACCATTCCAAACATGGTGCGTTGCAGGAAAGCCAACATGTGTTTTTAAAATCCGGCCTGCAATATTTTTTATCTGTAAAAGAAGCATCAAAAGTTGCCATCCTGGAAGTTGGTTTAGGCACAGGTTTAAACTTTTTGCTTTCGGCAGATTTTTGTACGCAACACCAAATTAAACTGGATTACGTTGGTATTGAAGCTTTTCCGCTGAATACAGAATTGATTAGGCAAACGGGTTACGGTCAATACATCAGCAAAGATTTGTGGGAAAATTTCCAAGGCATGTACCCTTCTGCCATCAACCACAAAGTAAAAATAAACGGATTTTGCCAGTTGGAACTGGTGCACCGGGAATTGCTGAATTTTGAATCGCCGCAATTATTTGATGTGGTTTATTTTGATGCTTTTGCCGCCGTCCACCAACCCGAAATGTGGGGCGAAAAAGCGATTGCACACACGGTTTCCTTTTTAAAAACAGGCGGCATTTTTGTAACTTATGCCATCACCGGGAATTTGAAACGGCAATTAAAAGCTTTAGGTCTTCAGGTAGAGAAAGCACCGGGCGCACCTGGAAAACGCGAAATGCTGCGGGCAACGCGTTTGTAATGCTTCTTTTATCATACAAAAGTCAATCTCTCTGCGTCTTGATATATATCAAGTGTTAAAACACTTATTGGGTTTATGTTTGTTCAGGTTTACAGGCTGGAAAATTAAATTTAACCTTAGAAAAAACTTTAAATAAAATATCATGGGCTTGATAGAAGATTTGAACTGGCGCTACGCCACCAAAAGAATGAACGGACAAAAAGTTCCGCAAGAAAAAGTTGACTACATTTTAGATGCCATCCGTTTGGCGCCCACGTCTTATGGTTTGCAGCCTTTCGCTGTTTTGACGGTAGAAAGCGAAGAATTGCGCAAAAAAATCCAGCCAGTTGCCTACGATCAGCCACAAATTTTTGAAGCTTCGCAATTGCTTGTTTTTGCGGCTTGGGAAGATGTTACCGAAGCGCATATTACCGATTACATCAACAATATTGCTGCTACGCGCGGCGTGCCGGCCGAAGTTTTGCAAGGTTTCCACAACACCATGGTTGGCACTGTGCAACGTTTAACGCAGGAACAGCGCTTTAACTGGGCTGCCAAACAAGCATACATTGCTTTGGGAATTGGCCTTGCCGCGGCTGCGGAGCAAAGGGTTGACGCCACACCGATGGAAGGTTTTGATCCGCTTGGCTTGGATACGTTGCTGGATTTAAAATCAAAAGGTTTACGCAGCGTAAGCTTGATGTGTTTGGGCTACCGCGATGAAGCGAACGACCAATTGGCACACGCCAAAAAAGTACGGCGCGCCAAAGAGCAACTGTTCATCCAATTATAACCGGTAAAAACAGTATCAGAATAATTCATCCCGACAGGAATTTCCTGCCGGGATTCTTTGTTGCAAGTTATCTTCAGACTTTTCCGACTTCCCACAACTTTTTCTTAATACTTCTTTTATCGCACAAAAATCATTGCGGTTTAAAACCTTAATTTTGCCTTTTTAAATTGAAC
>CAXTKQ010000036.1:3750-21523 GCA_964244955.1 uncultured Sphingobacteriaceae bacterium
GAACTATGGCTTTACCAATTCCGGCAGCGGCACACAACCCGGCCACTGCTTTTGAACGTTTACTTGCGGTTTTAAAAGATTTGCGCGCTAATTGCCCGTGGGACAAAAAGCAAACCATGCAAACCCTGCGGCACCTCACCATCGAAGAAACCTACGAACTGGCCGATGCAATTCTGGAAAATGATTTGCCCGAAGTGAAAAAAGAACTAGGCGACGTAATGATGCACTTGGTTTTTTATGCGGAGATTGCTTCGGAAACAGGTGATTTTACGATTGTAGATGTCTTGAACGGGATTTGCGAAAAACTCATCCACCGCCATCCGCATATTTACAGCGATGTTTTGGTTGAAAATGAGCAGGACGTGAAACGCAACTGGGAACAGTTAAAGCTGAAAGAAGGCAACAAATCTGTTTTAGGCGGCGTGCCGGCTTCGCTTCCGGCTTTGGTTAAAGCGGCTCGGATTCAGGAAAAAGCGCGCGGCGTTGGCTTTGATTGGGAGGATAAAAGCCAGGTTTGGGAAAAGGTGGAAGAGGAACTGCAGGAATTTAAAGATGAATTTAATGTGCTAAACGAAGCATCCATCAACCCCGAAAAAGCCGAAGACGAGTTTGGCGATTTGTTGTTTTCGTTGATTAACTATGCGCGTTTCATCAACATCAACCCAGAAAACGCGTTGGAAAAAACGAACAAAAAGTTTATCAAACGCTTCCAATACCTCGAACAAAAAGCAAAAGAAAACGGCAAGCAATTGCAAAACATGACTTTGGCGGAAATGGATGTTTATTGGAACGAAGCGAAAAAGGTTTAGGTTGTTGATGCTGTTTTTATCGGCATAAATTTGGATTGGATTAAGTAATTTTATAAAAAGCAAAAATTATGACAACGATAGTTATCCATCCGCAGTCTGCGGAACAAGAAAACCTTTTTGAGCAATTGGCTAAAGTATTAAATGTGCCATTTGAAAAATCTGAAGAAGAAAGTCCTTACGACCCGGAATTTGTAAAAAAAATAGAACAAGGCATAGAAGATGTTAAAAACGGATTAGGCAGAAAAATAACGCTGGAAGAATTAGATAATTTATGGAAATAGTCTTATCGCCAAAGGCAGAAGACGATTTATCTTTTTGGGAAAAAAGTGGTAATATAATAGTTTTAAAAAAGATTGCGCAACTAACACGGGCAATTTCGGAAAATCCTTTTGAAGGCATTGGAAAACCCGAACAACTTAAACACAAATTTTCAGGGTTGTGGTCGAGGCGTATTAATTTAGAACACAGAGTTGTTTATGAAGTAAATTCTGATATGATCACTATTTATTCATTAAAAGGGCACTATTTTAAATAACACATAGTAACTTCACTTCCTTTCTGGCCAATGTTTAAAAAACTACTTCTCCTTACTGTTTTTATCACCCTAAACTTTTCCGCTTTTTCTCAGCATAAAAAAAGCACACGCCTTGCAAATTATTTTCCACCGGCTGGAACCTGGGCACACCAATCGCCGCAAAAGTCAGGTTTTGATACCGCAGCTTTACGTCAGGCCATTGTTTTTGCACAGGCAAACGAAGCCAAAACACCGCGCGACCAAGCTGTTGCACAAGCTTTAAGTTTCGGGAAAGAACCTTTTAGCGAAGGCGTTGGCCCGTTTGCAGAACGCGGCGCAGAAACCGGCATCATTGTTTACAAAGGTTACATCGTTGCGGAATGGGGCGACCCAAACCGGATTGAAATGACGCACAGTGTTACCAAAAGTTTTCTCTCCACGGTTGTTGGTTTGGCGGTTGAAAAAGGGTTGATAAAAAACGTATTTGATACGGTTTCCAAGTATGTGCCGCCAATAGAAGTTTATAATCCACTGCAAATCAACCGCCCGACAGAAGATTTGGGCAAACCGGAACTGCTTACGCCTTTCTCGTCTTCGCATAACAAAACTTTAACTTGGGACGTGATGCTGCGCCAAACCAGTGATTGGGAAGGCACGCTTTGGGGAAAACCGGATTGGGCCGACCGTCCGCAGGGAAATGCCAGCGAATGGATCAATAGGAAAAGAAACGAGCCTGGAACGGTTTGGAAATACAACGACACGCGCGTAAATGCTTTGGCTTTGGCCGCAACCAGCGTTTGGCGGCAACCGCTTCCAAAAGTTTTGAAAGAATATATCATGGATCCCATTGGTGCCTCCAACACCTGGCGCTGGTATGGCTACCGCAATTCGTGGATTGTGCTGGACGGGCAAGCGGTACAATCTGTAAGCGGCGGCGGACATTATGGCGGCGGCATGTTTATCAACGCTTATGATATGGCGCGTTTTGGCCTGCTCACGTTGCACCGCGGCAATTGGAACGGCAAACAATTGATTGCCGAAAGCTGGGTGCAGCAAGCCTTAACGCCCACAAAAGCAAATCTCGGTTATGGCTACATGAACTGGTTTTTAAACCTCGACCAAAAGTTTTTGCCCAGCGCGCCTGCCACTGCTTTTGTGCATTTGGGCAACGGCAACAACATGATTTACGTTGACCCGGAACATGATTTGGTGATGGTTGTCCGCTGGATCGAAACCAAAGGCATGGATGGTTTTGTAAAGCAGATGCTTGGTTCAATAAAAAGATAAAAACGGTAAATAGACGCCAATACAATTTAAAGCAAAATGATACTAAAACTTATAAAAACGGAAAGCGATTACAACAATGCTTTGGCAAGGCTTGAAGTAATTTTTGATGCGCCACATGATTCTAAAGAAGGTGATGAAGCAGAAATCTTATCTCTTTTAATTGAAAATTACGAAAACCAGCATTATCCAATTACCGCACCTGATCCCATTGAAGCGATAAAAATACGAATGGAAGAGATGAATTTGAAGCAGAAAGATTTGGTTGGCATTATTGGCGGTAAAAGCCGTGTTTCCGAGATTTTAAATAAAAAGAAAAAACTAAACGTTGATATGATCCGTGAATTAGAACGAATTTTAAAAATATCAGCATCTGTTTTAGTAAACAATTATCAATTAACAAAATAAAAAAAGAAATCGGCTTATTGTAAAACAGGTGTTGGCGGCCTTAAAAACAATGAAATACTTCTTTTACCGGCAAAAAAACATCGAAGCACTGCTTGCTGCCATTTTGGGTTTTCTCGCCGTTATGCTTTTTACAAAATACAGCGGCATTGGTGTTTCGCCGGATTCCGTGGTTTACACTTCCGTTTCCCGAAACCTGAACGCCGGTTTAGGGATGTTGGAATTCGGAAGAAAGCCTTTGATCGAATTTCCGGTCGGTTTTCCCATTTTTCTCGCCACCATTCAATTTTTTTCGCGCCTCGACCCAATCGCAACTGCGCCTTACGTTACCGCCGGCCTTTTTGCGGCTGTTGTTTTTTGCAGCAGTTTTTATATTGATGCTTTTGGTTTTCAGTCGGTTTGGTACAAATACCTTGTACTGATTGGCATCATTCTAAGTCCGTCTTTGCTCGAAATCTACACCAAACTCTGGTCAGAAACACTGTTTATTTTATTGGTGGTGCTGTTTTTGTTGAGTTGGAAAAAGTACGTTGAAAACCATCGGCAAAAATGGCTGATGATTTGTGCTTTGATTGCTGCTTTTTCCTGCATTACGCGTTATGCCGGCATTACTTTGGTTTTGACCGGAAGTTTACTTTTGATCTTTGATGTTACACTTGCGCTTCGGCAAAAAATCAAACATTTCCTCATTTTCAATTGCATCGGCATTTTATTATTGGCCGCAAACTTATTCCGAAATGCTTTGCTTGGCAACAATTTAACCGGCAACCGGCAAAAAAGCATCGTTTCTTTGATGGAAATCCTGCATCATTTTGGCGCAACTTTAAGTTCCTGGCTTACCGTTCCGGCTGATTTGGCTGAACGGTATGCTTCTTTTACCGGTATATTTTTCTTGTCAGCTTTTGTGCTGTTGTTTTTCTGGCGGTTTTTCCGCTCCGGTTTCCTCAAACCTGAAAATATTGCGGTTGGGTTTTTTCTCGTTTATACTTCTTTTATCATCATTTCTTCGGCCATTACGCGGTACGAAACCATCAACAACCGTTTGCTGGCACCAGCTTTTATTCCGTTTTTGCTGGGCGGAAGCAGTTGGCTTTTCGGGTTTTTTCATCGGCACAAAAACCAAAAACTGCGTTATGTAAACGTGCTGTTTTTACTTGCCTTTTTGTTTTTACCCTGGCGGGAATACAAAACGGACGACGAGCGTTACTACGCCGAAAACGAATACGGCGTTCCCGGCTATACCGATGATTCCTGGAACAATTCGCCTTTTGCCGGTTTTTTGCGCAAACATCAATCGGTTTTTAAACCCAATTTGCCCGTTTATTCCAACTCCAGCGATGGCTTTTACTTTTTCAGCGGCCTGCCTTGCCAGTTGTTGCCCAACCATCATTACCCGTGGCAAATCCAGGAATTTGCACAAATACAAACGGGTTATCTGGTTTGGTTTGATGTGATTAACGAAGCGGATTTACTCAACAAAAAGGAAATCTCGACTTTAAAAAACTTAAAATTATTGTACAAATTGCCCGATGGCGCAGTTTATCAATTTGAAGAGTTGAACAAAAAATAGGGTGTAAAAGAAGCATTTAGCAATAACTTCTTCTTTTATTGCCTTGTATTTTTATATTTGCACACCGCTAAATTTTAGCCGGGAAAAACAACATGAAAAAATATTTCACACCGCTGCACCACCACCATCATTCTACCCAAGTTTGATTTTGTTTTGCACGAAATATTAATTCTTTTTTTGTTATTCAACCCAAAATCCTTTGAAACCACTTAAAATAGCGATCCAGAAATCCGGTCGCCTCAACGAAAAATCGGTTGAACTGTTAAAAAACTGCGGCCTTTCTTTCGAAAATTACAAAAGCTCATTAATTTCCCCGGTTTCCAATTTTCCATTGGAGATTTTGTTTTTGCGCGATGACGATATTCCGGAATACGTGCAAGACGGCATTGCCGATCTTGGCATTGTAGGCGAAAACGTAATCCTGGAAACCGAAGTGGAAGTAAGTTACCTGCAACGTTTAGGTTTTGGAAAATGCACGCTAAAAATAGCATTGCCAAACGATAGTCAGGTTGAAACTTTAAACGATTTGGAAGGAAAGTCCATCGCTACCTCCTACCCGGTTATTCTGGATAAATTCTTGAAAGAGAAGCAGATACAAGCGGATATCCGCACCATTTCCGGTTCGGTAGAAATCAGTCCGGGTTTGGGTTTGAGTGATGCGATTTTCGATATTGTTTCTACCGGCGGAACACTAAAAAGCAACGGACTGAAAGCTTTTGCAGATGTGATTTCTTCGGAAGCGGTTATGATCGGACGAAAAGGCGAAGAAAACAACGAACACGTGCAAGAGCTGATCCAGCGTATCCAATCGGTTTTGCGCGCCAAAGAAACCAAATATGTGGTGTTGAATGTGCCGCAACATTGCCTCGATCAGATTCTAAAATTACTGCCTGGCGTAAAAAGCCCGAGTGTAATTCCGTTGGCCGAAAGCGGTTGGGCTGCGGTGCATACGGTTATCCCGGAACGCGATTTCTGGAATAAAATCAGCGAATTGAAAGCGGCAGGCGCGCAAGGGATTGTAGTAATGCCGATCGAAAAAATTATTTTGTAATACTGTTTTTACCGGGCAAAAATTGGTGGGCGATGTTAAAAGTTTATAATTACAACGAACTTTCGGAAGCAGAACTGGGGCAACTTACACTGCGCAATACCGATTCCGGAAACGAGATCCGCGAAACGGTAGAAAGTATTTTGGCCAACGTAAAGCAAAACGGCGACCAGGCTTTGCGCGGTTATGCTTTGCAATTTGATAAAGTTACTTTAGATGCGTTGTTTACCGGAGAAGCAGCAATTGCCGAACTGGCCGGACAAGTTTCGGACACACAAAAACAAGCGATAAAAACAGCATACCAAAATATTTATAAGTTCCATCAAAGCCAAGTTCACGAAGAAGAAAAAGTAGAAACCATGCCCGGCGTAACCTGCTGGCGCGAATTACGGCCGATTGAAAAAGTTGGTTTGTACATTCCAGGCGGCACGGCGGTTTTGCCAAGCACTTTTTTGATGTTGGGCATTCCGGCAAAAATTGCAGGTTGCAAAGAAATTGTGGTTTGTTCTCCGCCGCAAAAAGATGGAAAAATAAACCCATATATTGCTTTTGTTGCACAATTGCTGGGTATCAAAAAAGTATTTTTAGTTGGCGGCGCACAAGCGGTTGCGGCCATGGCATACGGAACGGAAAGCATCCCGAAAGTGGACAAGATTTTTGGTCCGGGAAACCAATTTGTAACCAAAGCAAAAACCATCGTTCAATCCACAACCGTTACGGCCATTGATATGCCGGCCGGACCTTCGGAAGTTTTGATTATTGCGGATGAAAGTGCCAATCCGGTTTTTGTTGCTGCGGATTTATTGGCGCAGGCCGAACACGGGACTGATAGTCAGTCTGTTCTCGTTTCAACCTCAAAAAAACTGATTGACGAAACCATCGCAGAACTGGAAAAGCAATTGCCGGTTTTGCCAAGAGCAGCAATCACCCAAAAAGCAATCGTAAAT
This sequence comes from uncultured Sphingobacteriaceae bacterium, assembly GCA_964244955.1. GTDB lineage: Bacteria > Bacteroidota > Bacteroidia > Sphingobacteriales > Sphingobacteriaceae > Mucilaginibacter_A. The sequence continues at coordinate 10,328 of CAXTKQ010000036.1, forward strand.
TCGTATGCTGTTTTTACCGATACTTTTTCGGAAGCAATGAGTTTCAGCAACCAATACGCACCCGAACATTTGATACTGGCAACCGACAACTGGCAACTGATAACCGAAAAAATCATCAATGCCGGTTCTGTTTTTTTGGGAAATTTAACGCCCGAAAGCGCCGGTGATTATGCTTCGGGAACCAATCATACCCTGCCAACCAGCGCTTATGCACGGGCTTATTCCGGTGTTTCGGTGGATTCTTTTGTGAAGAAGATTACGTTTCAGCATTTAACTTCACAAGGCATCCAAAACATCGGAAATACAGTAGAAATTTTAGCGGAACTGGAAGGTTTACAAGCGCATAAAAATGCGGTAACGGTAAGGCTAAGGCGTTAAAATTTAGAAGGTTTCTTTTCGCGCTGTCATTTCGACCAACGGGAGAAATCTTCTTCAAACAAAAAAAGTAAAATCACAGCAAGTTGAAATAAGATTTCTCCATCCTGTCATTTCGACTGAAAAGAGAAATCTTCATCGAACAAAAAAAGAATAACAAATTGAAATAGGATTTCTCCTTTCAGTCGAAATGACAGAACGCCGGAGAAAAAACATAAAACCATGAGTTTCAATCTCCAAAACCTCCTTCGGGAAAATATCAAAAACCTCACGCCGTATTCATCTGCGCGGGATGAATTTCAGGGCGAAGCAAGCGTTTATCTGGATGCCAATGAAAACGCGTACGGTTCCCCGCTTCCAGAAAACTTTAACCGCTATCCTGACCCGTTACAATCAGCAGTCAAACAAAAAATTACAGCTATAAAAGGAGTACCGCCGCGCAATATTTTTTTGGGGAACGGCAGTGATGAAGCCATTGATATTCTGTTCCGAAGTTTTTGCCGGCCCGGGATTGATAATGTGATCCTCGTTCCGCCAACTTACGGCATGTACCAGGTTTCGGCCAATATCAATGACATCGCTGTAAAAAACGTTCCGCTTACAACTGAATACCAGTTGAACATGGAAGGCATCGCGGAAGCAATAGATGCCAATACAAAACTTATTTTTGTTTGCTCGCCTAATAACCCAACCGGAAACTCGATTAACCGCGAAGACGTGGAAACGCTGCTGGCCAATTTTAACGGTTTGGTGGTGGTTGATGAAGCATACATCAATTACAGTCGGCAAAAAAGTTTTATCCAGGAACTGACCGAATACGGCAATTTGGTGGTGATGCAAACGCTTTCAAAAGCCTGGGGATTAGCTGGTTTACGCATCGGGATGGCTTTTGCTTCCGAAGAAATTATTGAAGTTTTTAACCGTGTAAAACATCCGTACAACATCAATGAAGCTTCACAAAAATTGGCTTTGCAAGCTTTGGATAATATCAACCAGGTAAACCAATGGATTAAAGAAACGTTGTTGGAGCGCGATAAATTAGTGTTGGCTTTAAAAAACTTTGATTTTGTGCTTGATATTTTTCCTTCAGACGCCAATTTTATACTGGTAAAAACAGTATCGCCAAAAGCCATTTACCAGTTTTTGGTGGAGAAAGGAATCATCGTCCGCGACCGCTCAAAAGTAGAATTATGCGAAGGTTGTTTGCGGATTACCGTTGGAACACCAGCAGAAAACACACAGTTAATCAACACATTGAACCTTTTTACCGCATGAAAAAACTCTTATTTATCGACCGTGATGGAACGTTGATTACCGAACCGGAAGACGAGCAAATTGATTCGTTTGCCAAGCTGGAATTCTATCCGCATATGCTTCAGTTTCTACCTAAAATAGCAAAAGAATTTGATTTTGAGTTAGTTATGGTGAGCAATCAGGATGGTTTGGGAACGAAGATTTATCCGGAAGACACATTTTGGCTGGTACAAAACTTCATCATCCAAACGCTTAAAAATGAAGGTGTAGCATTTTCGGAAATTGTAATTGACCGCACTTTTGCCAAAGACAATGCGCCGACACGCAAACCCGGAACTGCTTTGTTGACTAAATATTTTAATGCCGAAGAATATGATCTGAAAAATTCTTTTGTGATCGGCGACCGGTTAAACGATGTGGTACTGGCAAAAAACCTGGGCGCAAAAGCAATTTGGTTAAACAATCAAACCAATTTAGGCGGATCAGAATTTTCAGGACAAAACCCCGAAGAATTAAAACCGGTGATTGCTTTGGAAACGGCCGAATGGGAAAAGATTTACGAGTTTTTAAAGTTAGGCGAGCGGAAAATTGAACACCGGCGGACAACTAAAGAAACGGATATTCTGATCAAACTAAATCTGGACGGAAAAGGCGAAGCAAAGGTTTCAACCGGTTTGCATTTTTTCGATCACATGCTGGACCAGATTGCAAAACACGGCAGTATTAATCTGGAAATCAATGCAAAAGGCGATCTGCATATTGATGAACACCACACGATTGAAGATACCGGAATTGCTTTGGGCGAGGCTTTTTTAAAAGTTTTAGGCGATAAAAAAGGCATTGAACGTTACGGTTTTTTGTTGCCAATGGACGATTGTTTAGCACAAGTTGCTTTAGATTTTGGCGGCCGAAGCTGGATCGTTTGGAATGCTTCTTTTACCAGGGAAAAAATCGGGGAAATGCCGACGGAGATGTTTTATCACTTTTTCAAATCCTTTTCGGATGCGGCCAAATGCAATCTCAACATTAAAGCAGAAGGAGAAAACGAGCATCACAAAATAGAATCTATTTTTAAAGCATTTGCAAAAGCGGTAAAAATGGCGGTAAAACGTGATGTGAACAACATGGTTTTGCCAAGTACGAAGGGAGTTTTGTAGAAAAAGCTGTAAGCAATCAGCTTTCAGCAATCAGACAATGCACAGTTTGTAATATTAGTCTGTTTACAAAAAGCTGAAAGCTGATGGCCGACAGCTAAAAGCTAATTAAAACAATGATTGGAATTATACAATATGGCGCCGGTAATATTTTTTCGTTAACGGCTGCCTTGGATCGTTTGGGAATTGAATACGGAATGATTGCACAGGAAAGCGATTTTGAGCAGTACGACCGTTACATCATTCCCGGTGTTGGGCACGCGGGTGCGGCGATGTTAAAATTGGCGAGTACAGGTTTGGTTCCAACTATCCGCCAATTAACTAAACCGGTTCTGGGCATTTGTGTGGGCATGCAACTGATAACCGCTTTTTCGGAAGAAGGAAACGCTGATCTGCTCAATATTGTTCCCGTAAAAACATTGCGTTTTAAAGAAGCCGAAAGTTTAAAAGTGCCGCATACCGGCTGGAACCAGGTGCATCCGAAAGAAACGGAAGACTTGTTCAAAAACATTGCTGCCGATGCCTATTTTTACTTTGTACATTCTTATTTTATTGAGCACAATAATTTATATACTTTAGCATCAACGCAATACGGTGTTCAGTTTTCGGCTGCTATCCGTAAAGATAATTTCTTTGGTGTACAATTTCATCCTGAAAAATCCGGTACTGCCGGCGAAACTTTGTTAAAAAACTTTGTCAACCTTTAATGCTCAAAAATAAAATGTACATCATTCCTGCCATTGATATTCTGAACAAGAAAGTAGTCCGTTTGCGCGAAGGCGATTACAACCAGGTAACAAAATATGAAGTTACGCTGGAAGAAATGATTGAAAGATATCAATCTAACGGAACTGATTTTATCCATATTATTGATTTGAACGGTGCCAAAGGCGATTTCAGCAACCAGGAATATCTGGCTGAAGTGATCCAAAAAACGGCGATGAAGGTGCAGTACGGCGGCGGTGTGCGCAGCATTGAAAAAGTAAAAGAGCTGATTGGTGCAGGCATCCATCGGGTGATTGTAGGCACGCAAGCCATTACCAATCCAACTTTTCTGGATGAGCTGAGTACTTCTTTTATCGGCAAAAATAATATGACCGATCATGTAGTAATAGCCATTGATGTGTTGGATGAAGTGATTAAATATTCCGGCTGGATGGAAAGCTCACCGGTAAAACTGATGGATTACGTAGATCGTTGCCTGCATTTAGGCTTTTTTAGGTTTTTATGTACAGATATTAATAAAGATGGAAAACTGGGCGGCGCAGGCATAGAGCTTTATGAAAAGCTGCTGGACCATTCGCCTTTTATCAAACTAATTGCTTCCGGCGGTGTAAGTTCGATGAAAGACGTTGAAAAGTTAAGCAAAATCAGTGTAGAATCTTGCGTAGTTGGCAAAGCCATTTACGAAAACCATATTTCAGTTGAAGAAATTAAGGATTGGAATTTAAAAGCAATGGCAAGTTTGTAGGCCCCCCAGCCCCCTAAAGGGGGAGTTGAATAGCAAGTGTAGATATGACTAAATGGAAAAGAAGTTGTTTTTAGGTGCTCATGCTAAAATATTTGAAAATGCGAAAGCATTAAGACATAATATGACTCCTGCGGAAAAATTTTTGTGGGAGAAGTTACGGGCTAACAACAGGAATATAAAATTTAGGAGGCAACATGCGCTCGGAAATTACATTGCAGATTTTTATTGCCATAAACACAAGTTAGTAATTGAATTGGATGGAAGTATTCACCAATTACCAGAAGTTCAAATAAAAGATCACGAAAAACAAACCTTCCTTGAAAACGAGGGATTAAAAGTATTAAGGTTTACAAATCAACAAGTGTTTAGCAACGCAGAAAAAGTTTTGGAAGAGATATACCGTCATGCAGGCTCCCCCTTCAGGGGGCTGGGGGGATTAGCGAAACGTATCGTTCCCTGCCTGGATGTAAAAGACGGACGAACCGTAAAAGGCGTAAATTTTGTTGATCTTCGCGATGCCGGCGACCCGGTAGAACTCGCCTGGCAATATTCGCAGCAAGGCGCGGACGAACTGGTTTTTCTGGATATTACCGCAACCCATGAACGCCGCAAAACGATGGTAGAACTGGTGAAAGCAGTTGCCCGAAACATTAATATTCCTTTTACGATTGGCGGCGGCATCAACGAAATTGCGGATGCTGATATTTTGCTCAATTCGGGTGCGGATAAGATTTCGATCAATTCGGCAGCCGTGCGCAATCCAAAATTAATTGATCAACTGGCAAAAGCTTTTGGCGTTCAGTTTGTGGTGATTGCGGTGGATACAAAGCGCGTTGGCCATCAAAACTTAGTGCATTTAAACGGCGGACGAATTGCAACTGAACATGAAACTTTTAGCTGGATAAAAGAAGTAGAAAGCCGCGGTGCAGGCGAAATCCTGTTAACATCAATGGACCATGACGGCACAAAAGCTGGTTTTGATTGTGTGTTTTTGAAGCAGATCAACGAGCAGATCAGCATTCCGTTGATTGCTTCCGGCGGTGCCGGAAACCAACAGCATTTTGTAGATGTGTTTCAAAAAGCTGGTGTTGATGCGGCGTTGGCTGCTTCCGTTTTTCATTATGGCGAGATTTTGATCCCGGATTTAAAGCAAACGTTAAAAAATAACCAGGTGCAGGTTCGTTACTAATTTCAACCTGAATGCTTCTTTTATCAGCATAAATTTAGTGATGGCTATTTTAATTGAAACTTCGCGGTTGTTGTTGAAAGAGATGAGCGAAGATGACGTACAGGATTTGTTCGACCTAAACAACGATCTGAAAGTGATGCGTTATACCGGCGATAAATCGTTTGAAAGTATAGAAGAAGCTTTAATTTATATCGAAAATTATCAGCACATCTACCAAAAATATAGTTGCGGCCGTTTGAGTTTATTCAACAGAGAAACTGGCGAATATTTGAGTTGGTGCGGCTTAAAGTACCTCGATCAAAAAAACGAAACTGATTTAGGCTACCGTTTAAAAAAGAAATTTTGGGGAAAAGGTTTTGCTACAGAAGTAGCTTCTGCTTGTTTAGACGATGGTTTTAAAAGGCTTCAATTGGATTGTATCTTTGCTACCGCGATGAAAGAAAATACACCTTCCATTAATATATTTAAAAAATTAGGTTTGAAATACCTGAAAGACCAGGACTGCGGTTGCCAGCCGGGCGTTATTTATGCAATTACAAAACAAGAATGGAAATAGATTTTAAGAAATCGGCGGACGGATTGATTCCGGTCATCATACAAGACCACCAAACTTTAGAAGTGCTGATGTTGGGCTACATGAACCAAGAAGCTTACGACAAAACCCAGGCCGAAAAAATTGTTACTTTCTTCTCCCGTTCCAAAAACCGTTTGTGGACCAAAGGCGAAACCAGCGGCAATTTTTTGCATGTAAAACAAGTATTTGCCGATTGCGACCAGGATACAATCTTAATCAAAGCCAAAGCTGACGGGCCAACTTGCCACACCGGTTCGCGCAGTTGTTTCGCTACTGAACATAACCAGAATTTTATTTTTGAACTGGAAAACATCATCCGCGATCGTTATGAAAACCCGCAGGAAGGTTCGTACATCAACAAAATGCGCCAGAAAGGCTTAAACAAAATTGCGCAAAAAGTGGGCGAAGAAGGCGTAGAAACCGTAATTGCCGCTTTAGCCGAAACCGAATTTGACCTGGTAAACGAAGCATCAGATTTGGTTTTCCATTTGCTGTTTTTGCTGCGCGAGAAGAATGTTAGTTTGGAAAAAATTGCCAAGAATCTAGAAAGCAGACACAAGTAACAGTTGCCAGTTTTCGGTTGCGGGTTGCCAGTTCTTGTTTCAAACTCAACCTAAATATCAAACTTTGCTTTCAACCCAAAACTCGCAACCTACAACCTACAACTGATACAAATGCAAGTCGAAAAAACAGCAGAACTTTCCGGCCATTCCAACCCTATTTTTACCGTAGTTTTTTCCCAAAAACCCGGCATTATTTTTACTGCCGGAAACGATAAAGGCGTGGTAGAATGGAGCACGAAAACTAACGCTTTTATCAAAGTGATGTTTCCGGTTGCAACTTCGGTTTATACCTTGCATTGTCCGGTTGGTTTTCCGTTGCTGTTTGCCGGTTTGCGAAACGGTGATGTTTTGGTGTTTGATTTTTTGAAACAACAATTATTGCCAACGTTAAAACATCACCAAAAACCAATATTTGATATGCAATCCGTTCCTAATAAAAAGGAATTACTGGTTGCAAGCGAAGATGGTTTTGTTTCGATCTGGAATCTGGAAGATTTAAGTTTGGTGCATTCTATTCCGGTTTCTGCGGATACGGTTCGTTGCATCAGTGTTTCAACCCAAAACAAACAAGTTGCTTTTGGCTGCCGCGATAACAGCGTTCGGGTTTACGATTTGGAAGATTATACACCAATCAGAGCTTTAACCAGCCATACTTTGCCGGTTTTTTCTGTTGCTTATGCACCTTTTAACCAGTATTTAGTTTCCGGTTCGCGGGATGCACAATTGAAAGTTTGGGATTGTAAAACCTTCGAATTGATCAAAAATATCCCGGCGCATTTATTTGCTGTAAATTCAATCGCTTTTCATCCAACCGAACCTTATTTTGCAACAGCTAGTATGGATAAAAGCATCAAAATCTGGGGTTCGGATGATTTTAAATTGTACAAAATCATCAGCAGGGAAAAAGGGTTTGCTACGCACCGTTTATCAATCAATAAAATTGCCTGGAGCGCGGACGGCAGCAAGTTGGTTTCGGTTGGTGATGATAAATTGGTGATAGTTTGGGGATTTAGCTTTTAAAAACTGCTGGTTCAAAACCAAAATTTATTCCCGGTCAAATTCCTTTAAATTAAATAACGATATTATAAACAAACCGATTATTAGTGCTGTTATCGAAGAAATTAATGATCTTACTGCACAATTTAAAAAAGACGAAAAATGAAAAAGTTAAATGTGTTATTTTTAGCCGGAGCTACTGCCCTTGCCATGCAAGCTTGCAACAGTTCTACCAAAACCAACAGTACCGAAGTTGCCCAAGATTCTAATTCTGCAAAAGACACTTCAGGAATGATGTCAAAAAAAGACACTACAGCAAAAACTGCAGGCGGTGTAATGAAAGTTGATAAAGACGATGCCGATTTTGCAGTTGAAGCAGCAAACGGCGGTATGGCCGAAGTTGCCTTGGGCCAATTGGCACAGCAAAAAGCAACCAGCCCGGATGTAAAAGCTTTTGGTGCCAAAATGGTAACCGACCACACCAAAGCAAACAACGAACTGATGGCAGTGGCAAAACAAAAAAACATTACTTTGCCGGCAACAGTAGGCAAAGACGAGCAAAAAATCATGGACGACCTAAGCAAAAAATCAGGTAAAGATTTTGACAAAGCTTACGTAAAAGCGATGGTGGAAGACCACGATAAAGACGTAAAAATGTTTGAAAAAGAATCGAAAGACGGCAAAGATACTGGTGTAAAATCTTTTGCTTCTACAACTTTGCCCGTGTTAAAAATGCACCAATCAATGATCAAAGCCATTGATCAAAAAATGAAGTAATACTTCTTTTACCGGTATAAAAATGGAACATTATTAATTTGGTGTTCCATTTTTTTTGCTGATTTTTTATTGCTAAAAGAAGCGTTTGATGATGCGCAAACGGTGGGTATATTTTTTTTGCTCGGTAGAATAAATGCCCTGGTTATCAATCCGGTCAACTTTTACATTTCCCGAAGCATGGATAATCTGCTCGTTGTTGATCATGATCCCAACATGCACAATCCTGCCTTCTTCGTTGTCAAAAAAGGCCAAATCGCCGGGCAAAGCACTTTGTAAAAAAGCCACAACTTCACCTTGTTCCGCTTGTTGCCAGCCATCGCGCTTTAACTGAATGCCTTGCTGCCGGTAAACCGCTTGCGCAAAACCGGAGCAATCAATACCGAAATGTGTCCTTCCTCCCCACAGATATGGCGTGTTTAAGTAAGAATAAGCGTAATCTAGGATGCTGTTTTTACCGGGTAAAAATTGGTGAAGCAATTCAAAGGTTGTGTTACCGGTTGCAAACTGATTTTGTTCAACACCTGCAATCTGGCTTCCTGCAGGCAAATAAAGCATTGAACCATCTGCAATTTTACGGACAACGGTAATTGGCTCGATAGTCAATCGAAAAGTATTTTGTTGGTTTTGATTGTAAGTTTCAGCATTCAACAAAACAGCTTGTAACGCTTGTATCCAACCAATGTATTCATCGTTTTCCGTTTGGATTTGCAACCATTCGCCTTGCCTTTCCAGCATTTCAAAACCTTCGCCAAAAAGAAGTTGCGAAACTTGCTGCGCTTTGTGCATGGGCGCATCGCGAAGCGGAACAATGGCCAGATTGATTAAACCGTATTGCATTTTTTAGTTATAAAAAAAGGGAACACAAATATTGCATTCCCTTTCAAATTTCAACCAACAATAAATTTATTCTTCCATGTGCAGCCATGATTTTTTGGCCAGCAGCTCTTCCTTGGTTTCGCGCACGTCTTCATCGTCCACACAGCAATCAACCGGGCAAACGGCCGCACATTGCGGCTCATCGTGGAAACCTACACATTCGGTGCATTTATCAGAAACGATGTAATAAACTTCGTCAGAAATTGCTGCGTTTGGTTCTTCCGCGTTCAGCGTCGAGCCATCGCCAAAATCAATAATCCCTTTTAAATTGGTCCCTTCCGAAAATTTCCAGGCGGCACCGGCATCATAAATGGCATTGTTTGGGCACTCTGGTTCGCAGGCACCGCAGTTTATACATTCGTCAGTAATTTTAATCGCCATAACCCTATCCTTAAAAAGCTAAATGATACATTTGCTTTGCAGCAACGTTCCGCAAAGATAACAAATTTTGCATTTTCAAGTTTTAAAGCTTTGCTAATAATATGTCAGAATTGATTAAAATAAACTTAACGGAAACGCTTTCCAAATTGGGCAAAGAACTGTTAGAACCATCCAAAGAACTTTTAGAAATTATAGAACGCGAACATCAGTACAACGCCTGGTTTATCCCCGAAAATGTTTTGCAAGCTGTGCAGGCAATCGGCAAAATGCTGAACCGCGAAGACTTAGAAAAATGGCTGCCCGAAGACATTGATACTGTTTTTACCGGCAAAAAAGTGGGATTGGTTTTGGCCGGAAACATCCCGGTGGTTGGTTTTCATGATGTGCTTTGCGTGATGGTTTCCGGTGATTTTGCCCTAATCAAAGCTTCTGCAAGTGATTCAAGAATAATCACTTACATCTTAAAACATTTGGTTGCGCTGGAACCGGAGTTTGCAAACCGATACGAATTTACTGAGCGGCTGGCCAATTTTGATGCCGTGATGGCGACAGGAAGCAACAATACGTCGCGCTATTTTGAATATTATTTTAGCAAAGTGCCCAACATCATCCGCAAAAACCGCAACAGCATGGCTTTGCTTTCGGGTTTCGAAACAGAGGAAGACCTGCACAAATTAGGCCACGATATTTTTGATTATTTTGGATTGGGCTGCCGAAGCGTTTCCAAAATTTTAGTTCCGGAAGGTTATGATTTTGGTGTTTTGTTTCGGGCGATCGAATCTTTTCAACCCATTATCAACCACCATAAATACAACAACAATTACGATTACAACAAATCGGTTTACTTGGTTAACCAGGCCAAACATTTGGACAACGGCTTTTTATTGCTGAAGCAGGATGAAAATTTGGCTTCGCCGCTGGCCGTTTTGTTTTTTGATTTCTACAAAAATTTGGAAGATGCGGCAGCAAAAATCAACGCAAAAAAAGAAGCCATTCAATGTGTGGTCAGCGGTATGAAATTAAATATTGATGTGCCTGTGGTTGGTTTTGGTGAAAGCCAGCAGCCGCGTTTGTGGGATTATGCCGATGGCGTAAACACGATGGCTTTTTTGCAAACTATTTGAATTTTTATATGGTAAAAGAAGCATCGGCATAAAATCAAAAAGTGTCGGGAAAACGCTGGAAGAAATTTTAACTTTGGCAACCGATGTACATTATTAAAGTAAAAGGAGTGGCCAAAATACCGGATTACGTGCAACTGCGCGACGAGCAGTTTACGCTGCTGGCTTATTTTCGGGTAGACAGGCCGGACAAATCGCTGGATAAACTGGGCTTGGCCGACAAAGCCGAACAGATAATGAACATTGTAAAAGACCTGCCATTTGGTCAAATCCTCAAACTGGAACTTTAAAAATGATTGGGAACACCGTTATCCGACTTCAAAATACAGATATTTTTCAGCAGAAACATTTGGTACTTTCTGATGTAAACCTGGAAATCAACAAAGGCGATTTTGTTTGGTTGATTGGCCAAACCGGTTCGGGCAAAAGCAGTTTATTGAAGATTTTGTACGGCGATTTACATTT
>CAXTKQ010000036.1:21533-29931 GCA_964244955.1 uncultured Sphingobacteriaceae bacterium
GACCAACGGCGAAGGACATTCGGGCGGTTTCGATCTGAAAACTTTGGCCAACAAAGATGTTCCGTTTTTGCGCCGGAAACTGGGCATCGTTTTTCAGGATTTCCAATTATTGTCCGACCGAACCGTCGAAAAAAACTTAGAGTTTGTGTTGAAAGCAACTGGTTGGAAAGACAAAATTAAAATTGCCGAAAGAACGAAAGATGTGCTGGAAAAAGTTGGCCTTCGTTCTAAACTCCGTAAAATGCCGCACGAACTTTCTGGCGGCGAGCAGCAGCGCGTGGTGATTGCGCGTGCTTTGCTAAACGAACCGGAAGTGATTTTGGCCGATGAACCGACCGGAAACCTCGACCCGGACACTTCTGAAGAAATTGTATTGTTGCTGAAACAAATCAGCCAAAACGGGACGGCCGTATTGGTTGCCACACACGATTATCATATTATCCGCACTTTTCCATCACGCATCATAAAATGCGAGAACGGGAAAATTTTGGATGATGTACAATTGGTTTAGCCGCACCTTGATAAAATATATTCCGTATTAATCCCGAAAACCATTTCAGGAAAAAAACGGCATACTGTTTTTATCCCGCTAAAAACAGTATGCTGCCAATTTTGCTGCCAGCCTTTGTTTTGGCAACAGACAGATTAAAACCTGCAATTACAAATGCCTGACAGCCTGACGGTTTTTAACGGATGGCAGGAAACTTGTTGAGGGAAAAACTATATTATGAATTTTAATGATATACTGAAGAAGATGAAAAAAGAAGATGACGCTTCGGAAGAAAAACCAATTAATATGGACGAGATTTTTGATGAATTTCAGCAGGTAAACGATGCACGCCAGAATCAAAAAAAAGAAACTGAAAGCGGCCAACCTGAAAATATAGAACCGGAATTTCTTGCAGAAGATAAACTGAAAGAAGAGCTGGCTTTGGCCAACGATAAATTTTTGCGCTTGTACGCCGAGTTTGACAACTACAAACGCCGTACTTCAAAAGAACGTGTAGAATTGCTGCAAACTGCTGGCAAAGAGGTAATTGTATCTTTGTTACCGGTTCTGGACGATTTTGAACGCGCATCCCGTGCAATTGAAAACGCAAAAGACGTTTCTGCCGTAAAAGAAGGAATCAGTTTGGTGCAAAACAAGTTTAAAAATTTGCTGGCACAAAAGGGCTTGAAAGAAATGGCGTCTAAAGGGCAGCCGTTTGATGCCGATATCCACGAAGCAGTTACCAATATTCCCGCTCCGGATGAATCATTAAAAGGCAAAATTGTGGACGTGCTTGAAGAAGGCTACATGCTGAACGACAAAGTAATCCGCTTTGCAAAAGTAGTGGTAGGAGCGTAAAAAAGTTGCGGGTTTTGAGTTACCGGCTGCCGGTTCTGCTTTTAAAACTGACAACTGATAACCCGAAACGGACAACTTAATAAAAAGAAGATGGCAAAAAGAGATTATTACGATATACTGGGCGTTTCTAAAGGTGCAGAAGTAGAGGAGATTAAAAAGGCTTACCGCAAGATGGCCATTAAATATCATCCCGATAAAAACCCCGGAGACAAGCAAGCCGAAGAGAATTTTAAAGAAGCCGCCGAAGCTTATGAAGTTTTGAGCAAACCTGATAAACGCCAGCGTTACGATCAGTTTGGCCATGCTGCCAATGCACAATCGGCCAGCGGCGGCGGTTATGGCGGCGGCAACATGAACATGGAAGATATTTTTAGCCAGTTCGGCGATATTTTCGGTGGCGGCGGCGGAAGCCCGTTTGACAGTTTTTTTGGCGGAGGAAGGCAAAGCGGCGGCCGCAAAGCAGCCCGCGGCACCAATTTAAGGATCAAGGTAAAACTAACGCTGGAAGAAATTGCCAACGGTGTTGAAAAAAAAGTAAAAGTAAACAAACAAGTGCTTTGCGATACTTGCGACGGTACGGGCGCAAAAGACAAAGCTTCGTTCCAAACTTGTAAAACATGTGGCGGCTCCGGTGCGGTACGCCGCGTAACCAATACTATTTTGGGCCAGATGCAAACCACCAGCACCTGCCCTACCTGCAACGGCGAAGGTTCTACCATCACTTCAAAATGTAATGTTTGCCACGGCGAAGGTATTGTCCGCGGAGAAGAAACGATCAGCATCAACATTCCGGCCGGGGTGAGCGAAGGCATGCAATTGAGCATGAGCGGAAAAGGAAATGCTGCCCCTCGTGGCGGTATGCCAGGCGACCTGATCATTTTGATTGAAGAAATCCCGCACGAAACTTTGAAACGCGACGGCAACAACATTATTTACGATTTGCATGTGAACTTTGTAGATGCCGTTTTGGGCACAAGTGTAGAAGTGCCAACCATTGATGGAAAAGCCAAAATCAAAATTGATCCCGGGACACAAGGCGGAAAAATTTTGCGCTTAAAATCAAAAGGTGTGCCCGAAGTAAATTCTTACCAGCGCGGAGACCAGTTGGTGCATATCAACATCTGGACGCCAAAAGCAGTAAGCCGCGAAGAACGCGATGTATTGGAGAAACTGCAAAACTCGCCCAATTTTAAACCCAACCCGGGCAAACACGACAAAAGTTTTATTGACCGGATGAAGGAATATTTTGAATAATATTAAATTTTAAGTGCTAAAAGAAGCATCACAAAAAAAAGAGGCTGGTTAATCACCAACCTCTTTTTTTATGGGTTTGCAAATCGGAATGCTCCTTTTATGGCATAAAAATCAGGCTGTTTATCAATTATTCTTCAGAAATTTCCTCTTCTATTTTTTGGTTGATGGTGCGGATGATCTGGTCGAGTTGAAGGGTGCATTGCTGCATCAGGCAAATAGATTCTTCTTTTTCTGCTGAATCGTCTGTTTCGGTAATCAGTTCGATCAAGCCTAAAATAGAAGCAACCGGTTTCCTAAGTTCGTGCGAGCCCATCCAGGCAATGTTCTTCAATATTTCATTTTGGTGCCTGATCTTTTCTTCCTTCTCCTTTCTCGCCGTGATGTTGTTTTGAATAGAAATATAACCCTCAAACTTACCGTCTGAATTAAAAAGCGGTGTAAATTCTATATTCACCCAATATTTTTCTCCGTTTGCTTTATAGTTGATCACATCAATAGAAAAATCACGAAAAGCTTTTTTGGCTTCGTCAATTATAATAGGTGCTTTCGGGTCTGATTCCGGCCCATATAAAAAAACAGGCATTTTTCCTGTAATAGCACATAAAGTATAGCCGGTATAGTTTTCGAATGCTTTGTTTACCCATATTATTTTACTGTCTGCATCCATAATAACGATCATGTTGTTCACTTTGGTGATGATGTCGGCCAGCCTTTTGTTCTCGTCGTCAAAGCGTTTCAACTGGTCAATGTCTTTAATGGCGCCAATCATCCGAACAAATTTTTGCTGGCCGTCATATTGCAGGTAACCCTGATCGTACACATACTTGTACTGGTTGTTGTTGGTTTTTAAACGGTATTCCAGCCCGCAGTTCTCTTCCTTGTTTCTGATGGCCTGTTTATGTTTTCTAAGCACGCGGTCCAGGTCGTCCGGGTGGATTTTGTTTTTCCACCATTCATTACTGTCGGTAATGCTTTCTGTGGCAAAACCTAACAAATCTTCGATACTGCCGCTGTATTTAACCTGGTTATTGGCCGCATCAAAATCATAAATTACATCGTGCGTGGCTTTGGCCACCAGCTCGTAGCGTTCCAATGCTTCTTTTAGCTGCAAATCTTTTTCCTTGTTTTCCGTAATGTCCGTAAAATAAACTGCTGCCCCTTCCTCGGTTGGGTAAGCATTTACGCATAACCATTTACGGGCATAAGGGCTGTAATCCTCAAAATTAACCGGTATGCCTTTTTCCAAAACTTTCTTATAATTCAAATAAAAATTAGTGTTTTGGGCACCAGGGAACAATTCGAAATAATGATGGTTGACGATTTTTTCCTGCGGCCGGTTCAGCATTTTTTCGCTATTTGCGTTAACCGCTGTAATAACCCAGTTGCGGTTTATCAAAAAATAACCGTCGTTAATGTTGTTTAGCGTGTTTTTTAAACTTTGCTGATACTTGTGCTTTTCCAGTTGTGCCAGCGTTAGTTCGGTTACGTCCTGCATGGTGCCTTGCACTTTATACATTTTGTTGTCGCGGTAATACATCTTCCCCAACACTTTTGCATACTTTACCAAACCTGTTTTTGTAACGAAACGATAATTGACATTTAAATCTACACCACGTTTCAGCAGGTTTTCTATGGCTTGGTTATAATTTAATAAATCTTCTTTATGTACCGATTTTAAAATCGAACTGTAGTTTACTTTTTCCGGTTCCCGGTCAATATCAAAAATTTCGTACAATTCGTCTGACCAGACCAGCTTTCCGTCTTCAACAAAATATTCCCAGCCCGATACTTTTGCCAGTTTTTCTGTTTCTTTTTGCTTTTGTTTTTCCTGCTGCAACACCTGGTTCATCTGCTCCAGTTGCTGCTCGTATTTCACCTGCTCTGTAGTGTCCGAAGCCAGTACCATGGCACATTCTGTGCCTTCAAAAATGATTTTGTGGGAAGTGATGTTTGCATAAATCAGGAAGCCGTCTTTTTTCTGGTGCTGCCAAGTGCCGGAAATGCGCCAACTGCCTGCTGCGTAAGGCTGGTTTACAAATTCGGTAACCGAATCCGTCAGTTTTCCCCGTTCTTCCAGCTTTCGGATATCGTTAATGGTCATGCCCAAAAATTCTTCCCGGCTATAACCGTAAGTTGTAATTGCAGCTTCGTTTACCGATACAAATTTCAAAGTATGCAAATCATAAATCCATAATGGGTTTGGGTTGCCCAAATACAAATTCAAAAAATCATCTTCTTTCTGCCTGATTGTTTTATTGTTTAATTTAACCAGTTTATAAACAACTATAGTGTTCATCACCACAAACAAAAGCGGCAGCAGTATGTGGATCAGCCGGACAGAAAAACCAGAAAAACAGCTTTCAAACCAAATGATGATTTCGGTGGTTATGGCAAACCAAACCAAACAGGAAACGGTGTAAACTACGGCAACTTTTAGCGTATTAAACCTCATACGCCTGCTGTTGAATTATTTATTGAGGGAACAACTTTATCAGGAAAGTTATAAAAAACCGGTCGAAGTTTTTTTGAATTGCACATAGCTATATATCTTGTTTTTTATGTTTGTACAAGCAGTTCCAAATTCAACTTTAACTGCTGTTAATAAATAATCATGTTACAAAAACCTTTTCTTACTTTACAAGATATCCAAGTTAAAAACAATACTTATACGCTATTTAAAAATTTAAGTTTTGAGATAAAAGCAGGCGAAAACTGGGCGCTTTTGGGCGAAAGCGGTTCGGGCAAAAGTGCTTTGCTGCAAACCATTGCCGGTAATATCCCAATTTCGGGCGGGAAAATTGTTTATTATTTTTATGATGAATTGAGGCAAAATTTAATTAGCGATGCTTCTTTTACCCCACAAAAATTGATCGCGTTGGTTTCGTCCAAACATCATTTCCGAAACCTGTCCAACACCAAAGGTTTTTATTACCAGCAACGGTTCAATTCTTCTGATAGTGAGGATGCACCAACAGTTAAAAGTTATTTGGAAAAGATCAATACGGGCAATTTTGAAAACTTATTTTGGACTTTCAAACAAACCATTAACCAGCTTAAATTGGAACCATTGCTGGACAAACATCTCATCAAACTTTCTAACGGAGAAACCAAAAGGTTGTTGATTGCTGCAGCTTTATTGAAACATCCAAGTTTGTTATTGTTGGATAACCCGCTTGCAGGTTTGGATGTACAAACCAGGGCAGAATTTAACGAATTGATTACCAAAATAACTGCAAGCGGAATTACAATTGTTATGGCAACTTCTCCGTTTGAAATCCCGGATGCGATAACCCATGTAGCTGTATTGCATCAGCAAAAGATAGAAAAAACAGTGCTAAAAGAAGCATTTAAACCGGATGAATTTCAACAACAAAAACGGCAAACCGATGTGGATTTGGATGAACTGAAAGATTTGCTTGGCTCAAGGCCCAATGCTTTTTTTAGCACCATAATTTCAATGGAAAATGTAAACATCCGTTATGGCGAAAAACAGGTTTTGAACAACATCAACTGGCAGGTTTTGCCAGGAGAAAAATGGGCTTTGCTTGGGCCAAACGGGGCCGGAAAATCAACTTTGTTAAGTTTAATTAATGGCGACAACCCGCAAGCTTATGCGAACGACATCATCCTTTTCGACCGCAAAAGAGGCACCGGCGAAAGCATTTGGGACATCAAGAAAAAAATCGGTTTTGTATCGCCCGAACTGCACCAATATTTTCCGGCAGAAAGCTCGTGTTTGCAAACAATCGAATCTGGTTTTTACGATACGCTTGGTTTGTTCCGGCCATCAAATCCACAAAAATCTGCGATTGCTTTGCGCTGGATGAAACTGCTCAATATGGAAGACCAGGCACAAAAACCGCTTAAACAAGTAAACGCAAGCACGCAAAGGCTTTGTTTGTTGGCGCGCGCTTTGGTCAAAAACCCGCCATTGTTGATTTTTGACGAACCTTGCCAGGGTTTGGACGAGCAGCAGCAAAACCATTTTAAACACTTGCTCGAACTGATTTGCAGCAACAGCAACACCACCTTGATTTACGTAACCCATTACCAACAGGAAATCCCTAACGTGGTGGACAAGGTTTTGAGGCTGGAGGAAGGGAAAAAAGTTAATGGTTTATAGTTGATAGTTCATAGCAAAATCTCGATAAATACCACCGCTGTCATGATTTATGAACCATGCTCGCTTAGCTATTGCCAATGAACCATCAACCATGTTCTATCAACTCAAAAACCACAATCTTCAAATCCCTATCTTTACGCCCATGATTGCCAAGAAAGCTTCCGTGTCGCACACGGTGATGAACGAATTGATTTTGCCGAACGATACCAATATGTTGAACAACCTGATGGGCGGCCGTATGCTGCACTGGATGGATATTGCCGCTGCCATTTCGGCCCAAAAGCATTGTAACTGCCTGGCTGTTACCGCTTCTGTGGATAGCGTTTCGTTTAAACATGCCGTAAAACTGGGCGACGTGATCAGTATTGAAGCGCAAGTTACCCGCGCTTTTAATACTTCTGTAGAAGTGCGGCTGGTGGTTTCGGCACAAAACATCCCTTCGGGAACCACCATCAAAAGCAACGAGGCTTTTTACACTTTCGTAGCCATTGATGCCAACAACAAGCCGCAGCAAGTGCCCGAACTGATACCGGAAACGGAAGAAGAAATTGCTTTGTATGCCGGTGCCATGCAGCGGCGCCAACTGCGTTTGATTTTAAGCGGAAAAATGAAAATCCATGACGCAACAGAGCTGAAAGATTTTTTCTACGGGGCAGGTTCGCATTAAACCAAACTGTTTGCCCACCGTCTTTACTTGTTAAATTGTGTTAATTACTGCTGTTGGCCTGATTTTAAACATAAAGAAGCTGTATTTTCATACGGTTTAAATATGGTTTGTTAACGCTATTTAATTTTTGGTTATGACAACTTTCCGGCTGCTGGCTTTATTATCATTCTTATTTTTTGCCGGTAAAAACAGCATGGCGCAAACGTTTAAATCGTACAAAGATGCGGCCAACCATTTCGAAATCAGCATTCCAAGCAACTGGCTGGTAACACAATCTGATCCGCGTTTAAAGTTTATCGCCATCCGGCCGCAAACCGAACCTGATAACGCTTTCCCTGAAAACATCAACCTCAATTTCATAGATGCGCCGCATGGAAACCTGGATTCAGCTTATGCGATGTCCATAGAATCCAACAATGCCTTGCCGGGTTTTTTATCAATCACAAAAAAAGGAACGGCCACCAGCAAACGCTACAAATGGTACATCAATTCGCACAAAGATTTACAAACCGATACAGTTTTGCAAACCATTGTTTTTGTTTATTATATTAAAGAAAAAGCAATTTTGCTGACTTGTACGGCCCCTTTCGGAAGTTTTGAAAGATACAAACCTGTGTTTTTTAAAATTGCAGATTCTTTAAAACTGCAATCATAAACCATGCTTCTTTTACCGCCTTAAAATTGTTGGGCCAGGCCTGTTCCTGCTGTACTTTGGATATTTTGTATGATAAAAAAAGCAAAAGGTTTAACGCAAAAAACTATAAATTTTCTGGTTAAACTTAGATGAACAAGCTTTACTCTAAAAATCATAATTCACTTAACTATTACAATTATGAAAATGCTTAAAGTTTGCCTGGTTTTACTTTTATCTGTCATTACTTTTGATGTAGCCAACGCTGCAAGTTTCCGTGATTTTAACCGTTTTGACCGCGAACGCCGCCGCCACGAACGTTGGGAACGCCGCCACCACCGCGACGAAAACGGCCAGAAGAGCAACGCGGATCAT
>CAXTKQ010000037.1:0-8831 GCA_964244955.1 uncultured Sphingobacteriaceae bacterium
GGATGTGTTAAGATTACTCATAAGCAGATAACCCCGAAATTTCACGCCCTTGTGCCAGTTTTTTTAATTGCGGTATCAGGTCTGCCATTAAGGCCAGTTCTTTTTTAGTTCGGTCTTTCCAGCCTAATTGTAAAGGTGCTAATAAATCGTTTAGTTGTTCGCCGTCAAAAATCATCCGGTTCATTATGCCTTCCGAAAAAGTTTTGAGTGATGCTGTTTTTATGCCATGTTTTTGGGCGATAGCAGAAAGTTCTTTGTCGGATTTTTCGTCTTTAAAATTTTGGTAGCCTTCTTCAATTTCTTGTGCAGAACGGCCGATGTTCCAATCCAGGCTGTTAATGTAGGCTACAATGTCGTCCCGTTCTTCCATCAGGTTGGCACTGGAGCTAAGCAGGTTGATGACCTGTTCTTTGGTCATTTTCTGTTTAGAAGGTTTGGCCTGGGTTGATCTGGCGATGAGTGCCATAATGTAATCATAATCTACCACGGCAGAGGCAAAAAGTACCAGTTCAAAATCGAGTTGCTGCACTGCCGGATCAACCTGATCACCTTCTAGAATTTGTTTATCCTTTAAACGTTTGGCTGTTTCGAGGTAAGCACCTTTAAAAGAGCGCAAGTCCGTTTCAGGCAGTAAAGCTTCTATTTTTTGTTTGTTATCGGTGTTTAAATCTGTGTATTGGTCAAGCTGTGTTTTCAGCCGCTGCACTTCTTTAAAGTGGTTAATAAAAGAAGCACGTGCAATATCTCCTTTTAAATTGTGCACTTCTTCAGGCTTGCATTCCAAACCGCTGGTTTGCATAAACTTGGCAAGCTCCGCTACCGCTTTTTCATATTTCCCTATTGCTTTTGGTGCAGAGTCCACCAGCCATATTTCTTTGGCCCTGCCTGTATTTTCACCAGCAAACAAAGCAATGGCTTCATCCACGGAGGTTTGCTGCCCCCGGAAATCCAGTACGTTCCCGTAAGGCTTGCTGTCGTTCAATATACGATTGGTACGGGAGAAAGCCTGTATTAAACCATGGTACTTCAAATTTTTATCTACATAAAGTGTATTGAGGTATTTGGAATCAAAACCGGTAAGCAGCATATCTACCACAATTACCAGATCTAATTTATTGGCATGTGCATAATCGGCATTGCTGTATTTCTGATCTTTAATGCGTTGCTGCACATCCTGGTAGTAACCGTCAAACTCGTTAATGGAATGGTTGGTGCCAAACTGGTCGTTATAATCGTTAATGATAGTTTTTAACGCCAGTTTCTTTTCTTCGGGATTTTTCTGATTATCCGCTTTTTCCTGTAATAAATCTTCCTGTAACTGCTGAACATCTTTGTTACCTTCGGCAGGTGGCGAAAAAACACACGTTATATTTAACGGAATAAAGTTTTCATCCGTTGATTTACGCTGTGCCTGTATGTTTTTAAACTGATGGTAGTAAGCAATAGCATCGTTAATAGAAGCTGTAGCCAATATGGCGTTAAAGCGACGGAACTGCGTGGCAGCATGATGTTTTTCCAATATCGCTTCCACCACAGCTTGTTGTGCTAAAGTTTCACCGGCTTTTGGTTTATAGTTGCCTTCGGGTTTAAAATAATCTACATGAAATTGTAGTACATTTTTGTCTTCAATGGCATGTGTGATGGTATAGGCATGTAGTTTTTTTTGAAAAATTTCTTCGGTTGTTTTGTATGATCCTTCTTCTCCTGCAATTTGCGTGTAAGTAGCGTTATCGTCAAATATAGGCGTACCTGTAAAGCCAAACAGTTGTGCATTTGGGAAAAATTCTTTGATAGCTTTGTGATTATCGCCAAACTGCGAACGATGGCATTCATCAAAAATAAATACTAACCGTTTTTGGCTAAGCGGTTGTAAACGTTCTTTAAAATTTTTTCTATTTTCCGAGTCTAAAGCAAGACCCAACTTTTGGATCGTGGTAACAATTACTTTATCGGCATAATCTTCAGACAGCATACGCCTTACTAAAGTTTCCGTATTGGTATTTTCTTCTACACAGCCTTCCTGAAACTTATTGAATTCTTCGCGGGTTTGCCTGTCGAGATCTTTACGATCTACAACGAACAAACATTTTTCAATATCAGGATTATCTTTAAGCAGGGTAGAGGCTTTAAAAGAAGTTAGTGTTTTACCGCTTCCGGTAGTATGCCAGATATAACCATTACCGCGGTTTTGATGGATGCAATCCACAATAGCTTTTACCGCATATATCTGATAAGGGCGCATCACCATCAGTTTCTGTTCGCTTTCCACCAGTACCATGTAGCGACTTATCATTTCGCCCAAAGCACACTTGGCCAGAAATTTCTCGGTAAAATCAAACAGGTGTGTAATTTTCTTATTGTCTTCACTTGCCCATTGATACACGGGCAAAAATTGCTCATCAGCATTAAAACTGAAATGCTGGTTTCGGTTATTAGAAAAGTAGTAGGTATTTGTATGATTACTTACTACAAACAGCTGCATAAAGCATAGTAGGGATGTGGTGTAACCATTACCAGCATCGTTTTTGTAATCTACAATTTGCTGAATAGCGACGCGCGGATTAACTTGCAACGTTTTCAATTCAATTTGTACAACAGGAATACCATTTATCAGCAGTATCACATCATAACGGTGATTACTTTCCTGTGTATTCATCCTCAACTGGTTGATGACTTCAAATTCATTCTTACACCAGTCTTTAATATTTACCAATGTATAATGTAGTGGAGTATCATCCTCACGCCTAAAAGTATTTCTTTGTCGTAAAATTTTGGAAGCTTGAAACACATCTGGGTTTATGATTTCATCGCGCAAGCGGGCAAACTCGGCATCTGTTAAATTAACCCGGTTTAGTGTTTCAAACTTTTGCCGAAAGTTTTGCTCCATGGTATAACGAGTCCGAATATCTGAACGATAAGTATATTTAAGATCGGTTAGTTTGCCTACAAAGCCATACTCTGATTGAGATTCGTTGACTATTGAAATCATTCTACAAGCTTACATGTTTCTTGCCATTTGTGAAAGGTGGATTAAAGGTAATAATGAAAATCGCAAGCAACATTTGCCTTTGTAAAAAGGTTAAACTAAGAAGCCGTAACAGTCCTAAAACTCCTGCGGTTACTTTATAAGCCAATACTTCTTTTACCACCCTAAAACTGTCGGTAAGCCACCTCACTCCACCTCAACTCATTCCGCAATTGCCTTAATTTCGTGTCGGCATCAATGGTAATACATTCAACACCGGCAATATCTGCAAAGTCCTGCAAGGTTTCCGGCTTTAAATTCTGACTGAAACCAGTATGGTGCGCGCCACCGGCATAAATCCAGGCGGCACAGCCAGTTTTCATGTCGGGCAAAGGTTTCCAAAGCACGCGTGCCACGGGCAGGTTTGGCAAATCATGTTCCGGTGCTATGGCTTCCACTTCGTTCACCAACAAGCGGAAACGGTTGCCCATATCAATCAAAGAAGCATTTAAAGCCGGACCGCCGCCTACATTAAACACCAAACGCACGGGATCAGCCTTGCCGCCAATACCCAAAGGATGAACTTCGCAAGTCGGTTTTCCGTTGGCCAGGGAAAGGTCAACTTCCAGCATGTGCGAACCCAAAACCATTGGATTGGCCGGATCAAAATGGTACGTATAATCTTCCATAAAAGCGTTGCCGCCTTGCAAGCCGCTGCCCATTACTTTCATCGCGCGCACCAAAGCTGCCGTTTTCCAGTCGCCTTCTCCCGCAAAACCGTAGCCTTCGGCCATCAATCGCTGCGCGGCGATGCCGGGCAATTGCGCCATACCGTGCAAATCTTCAAACGTATCGCTGAAACCTTTGTAATTGCCTTGCTGCAAAAAAGTGCGCAGGCCAATTTCAATCTTCGCTGCTTCTTTTAGCGATGAAAATTGTGCGCCATTTTTGCGCAAGCTATCGGCCAACGTATAAGTATCGTTGTATTCCTGGATCAACTGTTCAATTGCGGCATCCGATGTTTGGTTGATCACCTGCACCAAATCGCCGATTCCATACGTATTTACCGAAAAGCCAAACTTCATTTCGGCTTCCACTTTATCGCCTTCGGTTACGGCCACAAAACGCATGTTATCGCCAAAACGTACAAACTTGGCGCCTTGCCAGTCGTGCCAACCGGCAGCAGCGCGCGCCCAAGAACTGATCCCGGCATGTACTTCCGGGTCTTCAAAATGCCCGACTACCACTTTCCGGTTCAGCCGCATCCTCGAAACGATAAACCCAAATTCACGGTCGCCATGTGCGCTTTGGTTCAGGTTCATAAAATCCATATCAATGGTTGCCCAGGGGATGTCGCGGTTAAATTGTGTATGTAAATGAAGCAGCGGTTTTTGCAGGATTTTTAAACCGCCGATCCACATTTTTGCCGGCGAAAAAGTGTGCATCCAGGCAATGATGCCGATACAGCTTTTGGCCTGGTTGGCTTCCTGGCAAATGGCGTAAATTTCTTCCATGGTTTTCACCGTCGGTTTAAAAATTACTTTAACCGGAATTTGGGCCGAACCATCCAACGCCGCCGCAATTTGCTGCGAATGCTGCGCCACCTGGTTCAGCGTTTCTTCACCGTATAAATGCTGGCTGCCGGTTACAAACCAAACTTCCAGTTCTTTTAAGTTGATCATATTTTAGGTTTATTAGGTTTTAATTGGATAAGCAAGGACACCAATTTTTATGTGGTAAAAGAAGCATCGGTTGCAGCAAATCATTGTCCGTAGTACGCGTCTTTTCCATGCTTTCGTTCGTGATGTTTTTGAATAAGGGCAGATTTCAAGCGCGCAACTTCCGGGTTAATTTGTTCTGTTAAATAAGCTATCCGCGCAACTTCCTCCAAAACCGCACTGTTGTAAACGGCCTTTTCCGCTGTTTTTCCCCAGGTAAAAGGAGCATGGCTGCCTACCAAAACCATTTCCATTTCTTCGTAACTCATCCCTTTTTCCTGCAAACATGCCATGATCTGGAAACCGGTTTGGTGTTCGTAATTTCCCCGGATCATCAAATCGTCCATTGGGGCGGCACAAGGAATATCCTTCGTACAATGATCGGCATGCGTAGTTCCGTAAATCGGGATAGCGCGTTGGGCCTGTGCCCAGGCCGTGCCATAAGTGGAATGTGTATGCGCGATACCGCCAACTTTTTCCCAATGTTTGTATAAAACGGCGTGTGTTTTGGTATCCGATGAAGGGCGGAAACTGCCTTCCACCGTATTTCCCTCAAAATCCACAATCACCATATTTTTGGGCGAAAGCTGATCGTAAGGAACACCGCTTGGTTTGATGGCAAAAACACCTTGCTTATGATCAGCCGCGCTTACATTGCCAAAAGTAAAAAGCACCAAACCTAATTTTGGAAGTTGCCTATTGGCTTCGTAAGCGCTTTGCCGGATAGCTTCGTATTTGCTCATTTTTCGGATACTGTTTTTAGGCACTAAAATTTATGGTTTGTGCTTCGATTGCTTTTCCTAAGCTGATATATTGCTGATAACGTTTGGTATAAATGGCTGCATTTTCCGGATTTGGCTGATACTTCCGATCAAAACCTTGTCCCATTGCCGCCATTGCATCTTCCACTTTTGGGTAGATGCCGGCAACCGTTGCGGCAAACATCGCTGCGCCAATAGCGCAGGTTTGTTCTGATTTGTGGATGCGGATCGGCATGTCCATCACATCGGCCATCATCTGCATAATAAAAGGCGATTTTTTGGCAACGCCGCCCAAACCGATCAATCCTTTTACCGGAACGCCTTGCTCATTAAAACGGTCAACAATACTTTTCGCGCCAAAACACGTTGCTTCGGCCACCGCCCGAAAGATGGAAGGCGCATTGCTGCCCAAACCTAAATTGGCAATTACGCCTTTCAGTTCCTGGTTGGCGTCTGGCGTGCGTCGGCCGTTCAGCCAATCTATCGCCAGTTCACTTTTTTCGTTTAGCGGGATTTTTGCGGCTTCCTGGCTCAGTTCCGGGATTATCTTATCCGTCATTTCCTGCAATAACTTTCCTGTTGTTTGCTGGTCAATAATTTTAGTTGATAAAAGAAGCATTTTCATCGGCCAAACCAAAATGCTGCGGAACCAGGCATAAGAATCGCCAAAAGCAGATTGCCCGGCTTCCATGCCCATCATCCCGGGTATAATTGAACCAGGAACTTGTCCGCAAATCCCTTTTACCAAAGTCCCGCCCACTTCTTCCATTGGCGCAACCAACATATCGCAGGTAGAAGTGCCCATCACTTTGCTTAAATAATACGGCTCGATTTGCCCGCCAACTGCGCCCATGTGTGCATCAAAAGCGCCCACGCCGATTTTTACTTCGGTAGATAAGCCTAATTTTTCGGCCCATTCGGCGCTTAAATTTCCGGCTGCAACATCAGATGGATAAGTATCTTTAAATAAACGTTCGGTAAAACCTTTTAACAACGGATCCCAGGACGAGAAAAATTCATCAGGCGGCAATCCGCCAAATTCTGCTGCCCATAAAGCTTTGTGGCCAGCAGCACAAACGCTGCGTTTCATATCGGCAATATTTTTTCCTCCGGAGAGCAAAAATGGAACCCAATCGCAATGTTCAACCCAGGAATAACAGGCTTCGCGAACTTTTTCATCGGCCCGCAAAATGTGCAACAACTTCGCCCAAAACCATTCCGAAGAATAAATGCCGCCCACAAACTGCAAATAGTTTGGCTGGTGCTTTTTGGCGTGTTCGTTCAGTTCTGCGGCTTCTTTTAATGCCGTATGGTCTTTCCAAAGCACAAACATCGCATTTGGGTTTTCTGCAAATGCGGGAAGCAAGGCAAGCGGAGTTCCGGTTTCATCAACAGCAACAGGAGAGGAGCCGGTGGTATCAACAGAAATCGCTTTAACCGCTTCCGGCCTAACTTTTCCGGATGCTTCTTTTAGACACTCTTTTATGGTGAATTCCAAGCCTTCCACATAATCCAGCGGATGTTGGCGGAACTGGTTTACAGGCGCGTCGCAATAAAGCCCTTGCTGCCAGCGCGGATAAAAATAAACCGATGAAGCCATTTCTGCGCCGTTTGCCGCATCAACAATAACCGAACGGACAGAATCCGTTCCGTAATCTACACCGATAACATATTGCCCGTTTTTCATAAATTTAATTCGTGTTTAATTAACACTTATTTCCTTAAAAAAAGAAATTTTAGGTGATTAAGGTTAATGTCGAAAAAAAATTAAAGAATAAGGCTTTCGGGGTTTGGGACGAAATTTAAAAACGACTGGAACTTATCTTTGTACTGCGTTTTGTTTAGTGTATAATAAAAAGCGCCTTTTTTCGAGTTCTCTTTGTGCTTGTCTTTTTGCCTGATGAGCAGTCCGGTTGATAATAATTTGCGGCTGAAGTTCCGCTTGTCAAAAGTAGCCGCATAAATCCCTTCATACAGGTTTTGCAATTGTGGAATGGTAAATTTTTCGGGCAGCAGTTCAAATAAAATTGGGTGCAAAGCAGCCTTGTAGCGCAATTGCCGTTTGGCCGTTTCTACCATTTCTTCGTGATCAAAAATCAGTTTCGGCACTTCGTTCAGCAAAAACCATTCGGCGTGGTATTTATCGTTGATCTGCTTCTGGTATTTGTTGATATCAATCAGCGAAAAATAAGCAATGCCAATCGTCCTTTCGATCGGGTCGCGTTCCGGCGCGCCGAAACACTTCAATTGTTCCAGGTAAACGCCTTCCAGCCCGGTCAGTTCTTTCAAAATCCGGTTGGATGCATCGGCCAAACTTTCTTCGGGCTGGATAAAACCGCCCATCAAACTCCATTTTTTTGCTTCCGGCTCAAAGCCGCGCTGGATCAGCAACAATTTGAGGTGGTCTCCGTCAAAACCGAAAATAATGCAATCTACTGCTACTAAAATTCGGGTTTGTCCAAAGTATCTGATCATGAAGTTTGATGTAGAAATTGTACACAATTATGCTGATAATTTTGATTGAAATTAAAAAAACTTTGTAAACAACCTGCTTTGGTTATCTAACTGTTGTACCGACAATTAAAAATTTTCCTGCTTTCGTTTCCTGATAAACTATCAGCCTTAAAACTATTGCCATTAATCTAAAAAACAAAAATTTGCTTTGCACGCTTAACTCTTATCGGCAAATGCAATACGCATAAAAATAGCAAAAGCAAATACTGTTTTTATGCCGGTAAAAACAGTACCGGTAAAACGGATGATTTGAACAGCATGAACAGGATTTACAAAATAACAATTGCCGTACTGTTTTTAACAGCCATTAACGTGCAGGCGCAGGAATTGCAAACCAATATTTCTGTCCACGATCCGGTCATTATTAAACAGGATAGCTTGTATTATATTTTTTGCACGGGGTTGGGCATCAATGATTGGTCGTCCAAAGACATGGTGCATTGGAAGCACGAAAAGCCGGTTTTTGCCGAGGCGCCACAATGGGCTTTTAATGTCGTTCCCGGTTTTGATAATGACATTTGGGCACCGGATATTTCTTACTACAACGGCCTTTACTATTTGTATTACGCGGTTTCGGCATTTGGCAAAAACACTTCGGCCATTGGCGTGGCCACCAATACAACTTTGCATACCGATGACCCGAATTATAAATGGGTTGACCATGGCAAGGTAATTCAATCTATCCCCGGAAAAAACAATTGGAACGCCATTGACCCAAACCTCATTACCGATGATGCGGGTACACCTTACCTGGCTTTTGGCTCTTTTTGGGAAGGCTTAAAACTGGTCAGGCTTCAAAAAAACCGTTTAAAAGTAGCACAAAGTACGGCAAACCTGCCAACGATTGCCAGCCGAAAAACACCTTCCGATCCT
>CAXTKQ010000037.1:8841-21247 GCA_964244955.1 uncultured Sphingobacteriaceae bacterium
GGAAACCTTCCTGCGGTTGAAAGTAACCCGGTTGATGCAGGCGGAAATGCCATCGAAGCGGCGTTCATCTTCCATAAAAACAACTATTATTATTTGTTTGCCTCGATTGATTACTGCTGCAGAGGCGTCAACAGCACTTATAAAATGATTGTTGGCCGGGCAGAAAAAGTGGAAGGCCCATACCTGGACGAAGCCGGCACACCGATGGCACAAGGCGGCGGCAAGTTGCTTTTGCAAGGCGACAAAAACTGGTACGGCGTTGGGCACAATGCTGTTTTTACCGATCAAAATACAGATTACCTGGTTTTTCATGGTTACGATGCTGCCGACGGCGGCAAACCTAAACTCAGGATCGAAAAATTAAGCTGGAACGCTGCAGGCTGGCCGGTAGTGGCTTCGCAATAAATATTTTTTATTTTTTTCAAATGCCCGTTCCGTATAAAGCTTAAAATTTCACAATAAAAAAGTTTAAAACAAACAGGATGAAAGACCAATTGAAAAAGATTTTTGTTGAAGACAAAGGCAATATCATCATCAGCCGGACACCAATTGAACGGGTAAAAGCTTTGATCGAAAAACTGTTTCCAATGCAAACTGATAAACAATTGATCCGGGTTGGGCCAAAGCGCGATGGCGGATATGTGCTGCCCGATGACCTGGACGGCATCAAAGCGTGCTTTTCGCCGGGCGTGGATGTGATGAGTGAATTTGAAAAAGCCTGTTTTGATTATGGCATGAAATTGTACATGGCCGACCGTACAGTAGACAAGCCGAATTTTGACCTGGATCCTAAAAATTACAATTTTATAAAAAAACATATTGGCATTACCAACGATGCTGATTTTATTACTTTGGATACCTGGGTTGATACTTGTGAACCCGGAAACAGCGATTTGTTGTTGCAGATGGATATTGAAGGCGCAGAATATCCGGCACTTATCAATGCATCCAACGCTTTGTTAAACAGGTTTAGGATTATGGTTTTTGAGTTGCACCACTTGGATGAATTTTGGAACCCGCGCTTTTTTAATATGGCAGAACTGGCCATCCGAAAAATCCTGGAAACGCATACTTGTGTCCATATCCATCCCAACAATTGTTGCGGTGTAGAATCCAAGTATGGGCTCGAAATCCCAAGGTTTGCCGAATTTACTTTTTTAAGAAACGACCGGATCCAAGACCGGAAATTTGCAAAAACCTTTCCGCACCCTTTGGATTTTGATAATGAAAACAAAGCTCCTCTGGTCCTTCCAAAATGCTGGTATAATAGTGTTTGATTGTGTTTCGGTCAGACTAACTTTAATTCCTCATACTTCTTTTACCGGTCATTTTTTCTTCACCCAAAACCCTCATTTAAATCCCGGAGTTTTACCTTTGAAAAAAATCAGCCTGAACCATGAAACTCCAATTATTTGATTTAACCGGCAAGATGGCACTGGTAACCGGCTGCAACCGCGGCATCGGCAAAGCAATGGCCATAGCGATGGCCGAAGCCGGTGCAGATGTGATTGGCGTTTCGGCTTCGCTGGAATTGGAAGGCAGCCCTGTAGAAAAAGAAATTTTGGCTTTAGGCCGAAAATTTAAAGCTTACCAGGCCGATTTTGCTGACCGGGAAAAACTGTACCGGTTTTTGGAAAAGCTATTTGCCGAAAACCCAAAAATTGATATTCTAATCAACAATGCTGGGATGATTTTGCGCAAACCAGTAGCCGAACATCCCGACGAAATGTGGGACAAAGTAATGGCCGTAAACTTAGACGCGCCTTTTATTTTAGCGCGTGAAGTGGGCAAAAAAATGCTGGAACAAGGTTCTGGTAAAATCATTTTCACCTGTTCTTTGCTTACTTTTCAAGGAGGGATTACCGTTCCGGGATATGCGGCCAGCAAAGGCGCTTTGGGCAGTTTGATCAAAGCGCTGGCTAATGAATGGGCCGCAAAAGGCATCAACGTAAATGGCATTGCGCCGGGTTACATCGCAACGGACAACACGGAAGCTTTGCGGAACGACCCCAACAGAAGTGCCTCCATTTTATCCCGAATTCCAGCCGGTCGTTGGGGCGAAGCAGAAGATTTTAAAGGCCCGGCCATTTTCCTGGCTTCTGCCGCTGCGGATTATGTCCACGGAACCATTTTAACTGTCGACGGCGGCTGGATGGGGCGCTGATTTTTTACCGATAAAAGAAGTATCAAAATGGAAATAAGATTTCAAAACAGTCCGAAAGAAACCAGCCGGATGAACACGGAAGAACTGCGCGCCAACTTCCTCGCCCAGAATATCATTCAGGATGACGCGGTAAAAACAGTTTATTCGCATTACGACCGCGTGATTATCGGCGGAGCCAAACCGGTAAACCAAACTTTAAAACTGGAAAACCACCCGGAACTGCGTGCCGAATATTTTTTAGAACGGCGGGAAATCGGCATCATCAACGTTGGCGGTGCCGGAAAAGTGGAAGCTGACGGCGCAACTTTCGACCTGGAAAAATTAAGCTGTTTGTATCTGGGAAAAGGGACAAAAGAGGTCAGTTTTTCAAGCATCAACCCAACCGAACCTGCCGTGTTTTACCTGCTTTCGTCGCCGGCACATCAAACTTATCCAGCCCAAAAAATGACGAAAGACGAAGCTTCTCCGGGAAATATGGGTTCGGTAGAAACGGCAAACGAACGGACAATTTATCGTTATATCCATCTGGACGGCATCAAAAGCAGCCAGTTGGTGATGGGCTTGACCATTTTAAAAACCGGCAGCGTTTGGAACACCATGCCCGCACACACACATACGCGCCGAATGGAAGCCTATTTTTATTTTGATGTGCCGCCAGAACAGCGCGTGATCCATTTGATGGGCGAACCAACCGAAACCCGGCACTTGCTGGTTGCCAACCACGAAGCTATTATTTCTCCGCCCTGGTCAATTCACTCCGGTTGCGGTACATCAAATTATGGTTTTATCTGGGGGATGGCGGGCGAAAACCTGGTTTACAGCGATATGGATGGAGTTGCCATCAGCCAGTTGCGCTGATGCTGTTTTTACCGGCATAAATTTGGGCTGGAAACGGAAAACAGGTTTCCTTTGCTTTTTATAAAAAATTTAGTTTTAGGAATAGTATTTTCTTTTGTATAAATTTAAGCATTCAATACAAAACCTAACAGCGCAAAAGCTGCATCCGCTTTACTGCAAAAATTCAATTGATTGTTTAATGAAAAAACTTTCACTAATTTTTATGCTGCTGTTTTCCGTCGGTTTGCTTGTGCGCGGGCAATCAGCACAAAACTTCCCGCAGCTT
Source organism: uncultured Sphingobacteriaceae bacterium (assembly GCA_964244955.1). Lineage (GTDB taxonomy): Bacteria > Bacteroidota > Bacteroidia > Sphingobacteriales > Sphingobacteriaceae > Mucilaginibacter_A. Next base: position 12,129 of record CAXTKQ010000037.1, read on the forward strand.
AAATCTTTTCAGCAAAATTTGGCAACCCTTAATGTGCAGTTTGCCCTTCCGAGAGATTTTAAGGAGATAAAAACAGTACATACGGCCGATCTGGATGTTGATTATGCCATGGAACTGCCGAACGAAAACTTCCAAGTTTGGTTTATGGTGAAAAATTTGCAGCAGCAACGCGCCAGGTTAAAAGTATTTGAAGACGCCTCAAAAGCAGCCATCAGTACGCCTGATTCGCTTTACAAACCCATCGCCACAGCTACGGCCATCGCTTTGGCCGGAAAAAACAATTACACCGTCAAAGCTCTGCCGCCCGAAGCTTTGGCTTTGTTCAATGCCAATGAAGGGCAGTCCTACCTGCTCAGCTTGTACAATACGCCCATCACCAACCGTTGCAAATATGGCCTGCTCATCTGTTTGCAAAAACACGGCGCAGGCAGTATTTCCATGCTTTTTTTAAGCAATGATAACGGGCCGGATTTCTACAAAAACGTAAACAAAGCCTGTTATTCCGTCAGGTTTAACTGATACTGTTTTTATCGGTATAAATTTATCCACATTCTGTGGCATTTATCAAGATATTGCTTCTTTTATAAGGTAAAATAATTAGATTTTTAATAAATTTGTGCTAAAATTAGTAGCAAATTTATGATGCCGGCAAGTACTGCAAACCAAAATAACCCGACAAATTACAGTGAAGACAGCATCCGTTCGTTGGATTGGAAAGAACATATCCGGTTGCGGCCGGGCATGTACATCGGCAAGCTGGGCGACGGTTCTGCTTACGACGACGGGATTTATGTATTGCTGAAAGAAATTGTAGATAACTCGATTGATGAGTTTGTGATGGGCGCAGGCCGAACCATAGACATCAATTTAAGCGAACATAAAATTGCGGTACGCGATTATGGCCGAGGAATTCCGTTGGGAAAAGTGATTGATTGCGTTTCCAAGATCAATACCGGCGGAAAATACGACAGCAAAGCTTTTCAAAAATCGGTTGGGTTAAACGGTGTTGGAACGAAAGCCGTAAATGCGCTGTCGAGCAATTTCATCGTACAATCTTACCGCGATAACCGCACTAAAATTGCCGAATTTAGCAAAGGCGAACTGCTGCGCGAAGAAGAAAAAGATACGACGCAACGCAACGGAACGGCCATCAGTTTTTTGCCGGACGATACGATTTTCCGCCATTACCGCTTTATCCCAGAGTTTGCGGAGAACATGATCTGGAATTACGTTTTCCTGAATGCCGGTTTAACCATTAACTTTAACGGACAAAAATATTTTTCTGAAAAAGGTTTGCATGATCTTTTGGTTCGGAATACCGATGCCGAGAATTTACGTTATCCAATCATTCATTTAAAAGGGGAAGATATTGAAATCGCGATGACGCACGGCCAGCAATACGGCGAAGAATATTATTCGTTTGTAAACGGCCAGCACACCACCCAGGGCGGTACGCACCAGGCCGCTTTTCGGGAAGCGGTTGTCAAAACCATCCGCGAGTTTTACAAAAAAGAGTTTGATGCGGCCGATGTTCGTGCTTCTATTGTGGCTGCGGTTTCCATTCGGGTGCAGGAACCGGTTTTCGAATCGCAAACCAAAACCAAATTAGGTTCGCAAAATGTGGCGGAAGATGGCCCTTCTGTCCGTGGTTTTATCAATGATTTTGTCAAAAAAGCGCTGGACGATCATCTGCATAAAAATCCTTCAACGGCCGATGGTTTGCTGAAACGCATTTTACAATCCGAACGCGAACGTAAAGACATTGCCGGCATTAAAAAACTGGCCAACGAACGCGCCAAAAAAGCTTCGTTGCACAACAAAAAACTGCGCGATTGCAAGCTGCATTTTGAAGATACACACGAACGTAAACAAGACACCACTTTGTTTATTACCGAAGGAGATTCGGCCAGTGGTTCCATCACCAAATCGCGCGATGTGCAAACGCAGGCGGTTTTTAGTTTGAAAGGAAAACCGCTGAACTGCTTCGGCCTGACCAAAAAAGTGGTTTACGAGAACGAGGAATTTAATTTGCTGCAGCACGCGCTGAATATTGAAGATGGTTTGGATGGTTTACGCTACAACAACATCGTGATTGCAACAGATGCCGATGTGGACGGGATGCACATCCGGCTGCTGTTAATGACCTTTTTTCTGCAATTTTTCCCCGATCTGGTCAAAGCCGGACATGTTTCTATCCTCCAAACACCGCTTTTCCGCGGTCGAAATAAAAAGGAAACGATTTATTGTTACAGCGATGAAGAACGCCAGCGCGCCATTAACAAGTTAGGCAACAAACCAGAAATTACACGTTTTAAAGGTTTGGGTGAGATTTCGCCGGAAGAGTTTGGTTTGTTTATCGGGAAAGACATTCGCTTGGATCCGGTGTTGTTGAAGGAAGCCAACATTAAATCGCTGTTGGAATATTTTATGGGGAAGAATACACCGGACCGGCAGCAGCATATTATCCAGAATTTGCGGATCGAGGTTGATATTTTGGAAGAAGCGGCGGTGGCTTGATGCTGTTTTTATCGGTACAAAATTGGATGTTGGTTTTTGATCAAATTTTATTTTCAGTTATGAGCATAAGCTTTTACTATTGTTGATGTAATCTGTATATTTACATTATACGAAGTTTTGTGATAAAAACAATTAGGAGCAAGCCTTTAAGGCTATTATGGGAAAAAGGAGATGATAGCAAGTTGCCATCAGCCCAACTCAAAAAGATACGACTCGTTTTACAGATCATTGATGACTTGGAAGAAGTTCCGGAAGACCTTGCGCATTTGGTTTTTTGGAGGCCACATCCGTTAAAAGGAGAGCTTCAAGGGTTCTGGAGCTTAGATATTACAGGTAATTATCGGATAATATTTCGTTTTGAAAATAAAAATGCTTTTGATTTAGATTACTTAGACACGCATTAACATGGAAAGAGAAATGGAACTACAACATCCTGGAGAAATCTTAAAAATTGAAGTTATTGAAGGGCGTGGCTTAACTATTGCCAAAGCCGCAGAACTTTTAGGTATCACCCGCCCAACCCTATCTAATATATTAAATGGTAAAGCGGCAATTACGCCAAATATCGCTTTAAGGCTGGAAACTGTTTTTGGCGGAACAGCTAGGTTTTGGGTTCGGCTGCAATCATCTTATGAACTGTTTATCGCTAAACAGAATTTTTTGAAAAACCCACCGAAAATAAAACATTTTGACTTTGCATAAAAACCTGTTTGGTTCAACAGTATTATTACAGTGAAGATATTGGCCAGTTTTACAGGAAAAATTATAATTGAAGGAGTAGGATTGCAAAGTATGGCTGGAAGGAATTGGTTTGTTTATAGGGAAAGATATCCGTTTGGATCCGGTGTTGTTAAAAGAAGCCAATATCAAATCGCTGTTAGAATACTTTATGGGGAAAAACACGCCGGATCGGCAGCAGCATATTATTCAGAATTTACGGATCGAGGTTGATATTTTGGAAGAGGAGGTTGCGGTGGTGGCGTGATGCTGTTTTTATCGGTGTAAAGAAGTATTAGTTTTTATTTGTAGGGAATTATAAATCCCAAGCTCGCCGGTTGGGATTGTAGTTCCAAACCAGCGAGCTTTTTTAATATTCATTATAATATGAGTTTTTCAAATCTTAATATGTCTCTGTTAATTAAGTTTTCAAAGGTATTTCCTAATGAAAATATTAATCCCCAACAACTATTACAGCCGTATGGAAGAAAATTAGTTTTACAGATGGTGGCAGTCTTAAACTTACTTCTTCAAAAAAGAATAGAAAAATTACCACAACAAGTTAAGGAATGGTTTGGTGATCAAAATCCATTAGCTTTAAAAATTATGGAATTAATTTTTGAAGGCTACCAACAAGAAATTGATCAAGGTATGGAACTCCATCTTATTAATGATTATTCTAACCTAACTTTAAATCAAATTGCAGTAGATTTTACTGAAATTGGTGAAAATGAAAAAGTAGAAATTGATAAAAGTCACTTAGATTTGTTTAAAGCATATTTATGGTTGAATGAGGATTTCCTTGAAAAACTAGAAAATGTTCCTAATACTTTGCCCTCAAGTGTTTCTGGTTTAGATGTAGCTACATGGCTGTTAACGGCAAGCTCAATTAGTTACTATGACTTTGCATATAGTTCTGAACTTATCTCTGTTTGTCAGATAATAAAAACAATTTATTGTTATCAATTCATCGAAAATTACAATAAAGATTTATATTATGAATATTTAAATTCTAAAAATATTAATTCCTTAGAAGAATATCTCAGAAAAATGTTTTCTTTAGTTCAGCTATGTTTTACTGATGTGGTAACCTTTAATGGAAAACTGAAGGAAGATGAGGAGTTTCTTGAATTGTTTAATCATTTAAATGATATTGAATTCAGCGAACAAAATCAGAAAAATTATGATTTCATACTAATTCGTAATAAGCCAATTTTTCGCGTAGATAACAATCAATATCTATTTCTTAATAGAGCGATGATTATTAATAAGATATACAGTTCGATTTATTGGGATATAAAAGGGATTTTAAATAAGAACTTAAATTATAATATTACAGAGGATCAATTTAGAAAAGATTATACAACTCACTTTTCAGAGGGTTATTTAGTTTATAAACTTTTAAATAAAGCTTATGGTAAAAAAAGCTACAAGCAATTTTCCGGTGAAGAAATGAAAGCTATTATGGGGCATTCTGAGCCAGATTATTATATACGAAACGGGAATAAAGTTTTCATTTATGAAGTTAAAGACAGTTTTATTGCAGGTAAAGTAAAACAATCATTTAATGCAGAATGCATAGAAAATGAGTTAGAGCAAAAATATTATAAAGAGGGTAAGTCAGAAAAAGCAGTTAAGCAACTAATAACAAGAATAAAATTTAGCTTATTAAAAAAGTACAAATTCGATGATTTATACAACGTTAAATCTTTAAATATTTATCCTATTTTAATAGTTTATGATATAAACCTCACAGTACCAGGAATTAAAAGATTACTAGTGAAATGGTTCAACATAGAAAAAGGAATCCTTATTGAAGATCTTAAAAAACAAGATATTACTGGCTTTAAAATTAATGACGTGGTTTTGTTACATATTGATGGACTTGTACTACTTTCCGAGTATATCAAAGCTAATAAATTGTATGTGGAAGATTTGATTGATAATTACCATAAACGGAATCAGAAATTATTAAAACCTAATCAAAATAAATCATTCAAAGAAGTAAAAGCTAATATTTTAAATACTTTTTTATCCTTTCAGCAGTATGTAATGGATTACTTAAATTCTATTAAGCCTAAAAATAGAATAAAGCCTAATGAAATACAACTGTTAAATCATTAAGCCTATTTTAGTTTATTCTATTGGTTTGAATTCATAATTCAGTCCTCTAAGCTTTGGGTTTTAATTCAATTCGACATACTTTGTTACCAACTTAAAATCTAACCATGCAAATTCCTCGCTGGTCCTTTGAGCTTGAGATTTCTAATCTCTTTGTTTCTTCACTTTTGAAACGCTTTGTGTCTTCAATTGCTGAATTTGTTTTTTCGCCATCTTTAAGGTAACTGGCGGCTGTTTGGATAATTGCTCCAAACCTAACTTGGCTCTTTCCTGAAAGGACATGATGTAATTCATATTTTAAATCGCTTTGCACAAACCAGTATAAAGATTTTTTTAGACAACCGTAACGGTTGACCGTTTTCGATTTGTAGGTTGCTATTTGTTAACAATCACTAAAGTAGAATAATTTTAGGGACATTAGTTTTTACTTCTTCAAAAACAGCAAAATCAACCCAAAAGTAGCAACAATTTGTCCAATCCAAAAAATGAACATTCACATAAATATAACTGAATTTATGTCAAGAAATGTTTTATTCAGTTTCATTTCAAGTTTTGCAATGTCTTCTTTGGTTGCCAATGTTTCGTACGTTGAGTCTATCTATAAATTGAAACAATATTTATCAAATCTGAAATTAAATTAAAAATTCACCCCATAAAAAAAGCATCCCTATTTCCGTAAGAATGCTTCTTTTATCGCCTAAAAATTGGGCTTAGTTAAACACGGTAGAAACATTGGTGATTTTCCAACCGGCCCCGGTATCTGTCATCGTTACATAATTAATGCGGGCAAAGTTTTCGTACTTCATTTGTACTTTGTAAACAACCAGGTTGCCGGTATTTTCTACAATGCGGGAAGTGGTTTTGCAGTTTTGTTCTACATTTTGCTGGCCTTTCAAGCTTTCTAAAATATCGTTTTTGCTAAAGCTTAAAATCTTTTGTCCGCGGGTTTGGGAAAATTTGGCACTGTCGTCAACCACTTCGGATAAGCCATCGAAATGGCCGTGTGCAAAGGCATCAACATAAGCGGCAATGGCATAACGCATGGTCAATTTTTCATTTGGTGTGGCTGCTTTGGTAAAATTGTAAGTTACGGTAAGCAACAAAGCAATGATGGCGGTTTTGATAGTAGTTTTCATGATATTTAATTTTTAAGTTTTTGTGTTGTTTTGGTAGATAGACGCCGACAGTAACCAGTTCGTTACACCAAAACCGATTAATATTTTGTTAAATAATTGTGGAAGAAATAGCGCAGAAAAAATAGGGATAAAAACAGCATGGCAACTGTGGGTAATGCTGCCCCGAAATATACTGCGATCACTTATATTTGTATCTTTTTTAGCCAATACCGAATGAATGACGATTTAAGTCAGCAAAACGAACAGCTTTCTAATGTAACTTCCCTTTCGGGATTGTACGAAAACTGGTTTCTGGATTACGCTTCTTATGTAATCCTCGACCGTGCCGTGCCGCATATCCACGACGGGTTGAAACCCGTGCAGCGCCGCATCCTGCATTCGCTAAAGGAAATGGACGATGGCCGTTTTAATAAAGCGGCCAACGTGATCGGCAACACCATGAAGTATCATCCGCATGGTGATGCTTCTATTGGCGATGCCATGGTGCAGATCGGACAAAAAAACCTATTGATTGATTGCCAGGGAAACTGGGGCGATCCCGTAACCGGCGATTCTGCTGCTGCGCCGCGTTACATCGAAGCGCGGTTATCTAAGTTTGCGCTGGAAGTTGTTTTTAATCCCGATACCACCGAATGGCAATCCAGTTACGACGGCCGGAATAAAGAACCGGTAACGCTGCCCGTTAAATTTCCGCTTTTGTTGGCACAAGGTGCAGAAGGAATTGCCGTTGGTTTGGCCACCAAAGTAATGCCGCACAATTTTATCGAATTGATTGATGCTTCGATAGAAATTTTAAAAGGAAACCGTCCAAATTTGCTGCCAGATTTTCCGACTGGCGGTTTGGCGGATTGTTCGGCTTATAACGAAGGCCAACGCGGCGGAAAAATTCGGATTCGCGCCAAAATAGAAGAGCGCGATAAAAAAACGCTGGCCATTACCGAAGTCCCGTTTTCTACCACTACCGGAAGTTTGATTGATAGCGTGATTGCCGCCAATGATAAAGGCAAAATCCGCATCAAAAAAATCGAAGACAATACGGCCAAAAACGTAGAAATCATCATTCACCTCGCGCCCGGTATTTCGCCGGATGTTACCATTGATGCATTGTATGCTTTTACCGATTGCGAGGTTTCCATCTCTCCAAACACTTGTGTGATCAAGGACGACAAGCCGCACTTTATGAGTGTGAACGACATCCTGACGGAAAGTACTGTTTTTACCAGGGAATTATTGAAGCAAGAACTGGAGATCCGATTGGCGGAACTAAAAGAGAAAATATTCTTCAGTTCGTTGCTGAAAATCTTTATCCAGCAAGGCATGTACAAGCATCCGGATTACGAAACCTCCGGCAACTTTGAAGCCGTTGTAAAAGTGTTGTACAAATTGTTCGAGCCTTTTTTACCGCAGCTTTACCGCGAAATTTTGCCCGAAGATTTTAAAAAGCTGATTGATAAACCGATGAGCAGCATCACACGATTTGACGTGAAGAAAGCGGACGAGCAGATGAAATCGCTGGAAAACGAGATCAAAGAAGTGAACCAGCATTTAAAACACCTCACGGATTACGCCATAGACTGGTTTCAAAAATTGAAAGAAAAGTTTGGCAAAGGCCGCGAACGCAAAACTGAACTCCGCGTTTTTGACCGGGTAGAAGCAGCACAAGTTGCGCTGGCAAACGTGAAGATTTACATGAACCGCGCCGATGGTTTTGTAGGAACTGTGTTGAAAAAAGACGAATTTGTAGGTGATTGTTCTGATCTGGATGAAATCATTGTTTTCCGGGAAGATGGCCGTTTCTTGGTTACCAAAGTGCAGGAAAAGGTTTTTGTGGGGAAAGACATCATCTACGCAGGCATCTTTAAAAAGAACGACGAGCGTACGGTTTACAATTTGATTTATAAAGACGGCGAAACCGGTACTGCTTTTATCAAACGTTTTTTTGTGCAAGGCATCACGCGAGACCGGGAATACGATTTGACCAAAGGAACAAAAGGTACTAAAACGCTGTATTTTACCCACAATCCAAACGGTGAGGCCGAAGTTGTGAACGTGCAATTGAAACCGCACCCGAAATTGAAGCGGTTAAATTTTGATCTCAATTTTGCAGATGTTGCCATCAAAGGCCGAAGTTCGCTGGGCAATATGGTTACCAAATATCCGATCAAAAAAATCACCTTAAAAACAAAAGGAATTTCCACGCTTTCTGGCCGGAAGATTTGGTATGATGAAGTGCTGAAACGATTGAACGTAGATGGCCGCGGAACTTTTTTGGGCGAGTTTGACGGCGAAGACAAGATATTAAAAGTGCTGAGCAACGGCATTTGCGAGTTGAGCAGTTTCGACCTGACCAACCATTTTGAAGATAAAATGATCAGGATCGAAAAGTACAATCCCGACCAGGTTTACACGGTGGTGCATTACGAAGGCAAGCTGAAAAACTATTTTGTAAAGCGTTTTACGTTTGAAAATATGGTGATTGGCAAACCAGTTAATTTGATCAGCGATGAAAATGGTTCTAAAATGATTTTGATTTCGGGCGCATCGCAACCGGTGGTTAAGGTAGAATTGCTGAAAGGAAAAGCGCATATCCCGGAAACAACGGAATTGAACCTGGCCGATTTGATTGAT
>CAXTKQ010000037.1:21257-25816 GCA_964244955.1 uncultured Sphingobacteriaceae bacterium
AGCGCAGGGAAACCGGCTTTCTCCGCATGAAATCAAAAGTATTGAACTGATTGCCGAGCATGATGATGAAGAAGATGTGCCGGACCCGGTTGCAGAAGTTTCTTTAAAAGAGATCGTTTTGGAAGAACACAAGGAAGAAGAAGCCGAAAAAGAATTGCCGCAGAAAGAGGAACCTTTGGTTAAACCAGCCAAAAAGATTGAACTGGAAATTACCAACCCGGAAGACGTGGATTTAAAAAGTAAAGGGCAGTTGCCGTTGTTTTAGTCATGCAGAACTGGTTTCGGCATCTCATCAAAAAGATTTAAATTTTGGAAGAGGGATTCTGAACCAAGTTCAGAATGACAAAAGCGGCTTTTGTCATCTCGACGTTAGGAGAGATCTTCTTTCAACAAAAACAATAAATTTAAGTGGTAAAAGAAGCATTTGAAACCTTTTGCTTTGAAGAAGATTCCTCCCTTCGGTTCGGAATGACAAAACAAAACTTGAAATTAAACTAAAACATAGCCTGCTCAATGCTTCTTTTATCGCCTAAAATTCATCAACCTCTGCTCTCACTGTGCGAGCCGAAAATATAACCTAAAATTGCCGTTAAAATAGGCAGCAGCATATTCAGCAAAACCATTTGGCTAATCTGAATGATAAAATCGCGGGAAGCTTTATTGTTTTCCTGCGTTAATTGAATCAGCCTGAAATTTCGGTTAAAAGCACTATCGGTCAAGTTTCCTTTACCGGCCAAATCTATTTTTGGAACGTTGTTAGGCTTTTCAAAAAGAATGTAAAGGATCAGGAAAATTAAAAATATACTGATGATGGCCAGCACAATTCGTGCTAAATGGTAGCCAATACGCGATTTTGGATCAAGTACGCTGATTTGAGGAGTGGCCCTATTATCTTCTTTAAGCTCTAAGTTAGGATGGTCTTCGGGTAAACCTGCTATATTAAAATGTACTTCAGGGCCGCTCATTCAGCTTAAATTTATTTAGTAAGTTTTGCTTTTTCTAATGTAGTTGTTACCACTTTTCTTGGATTTTCCCCATTCTCATCAACTGTAAGAAAAACACGGCCTTTTTTTACCTCGGATACTACCCAACTGAAAAATGTCAAAGCATCTTTAGTCAACTCATCGGGCTTGTCAATGCCGGTTTTATTACTTAATTCGGTCATAAAATCCTGGTTAATTGATAATCTTATATCTGCCATAGCTTTTTTATTAAGTAGAATAAAGTTAAGTATATTTTTTACATCTTATCTTCAAAAATTATAACGTAAATTTTGGAGATAAGATTACCGCAATTTCTATTAAATGCTTCTTTTACCCCATAAAAAACATTGCTTTGTTTAAAGCGATAATGGCTTTGGCAAAATCTTCGCGGGCAATTAAAAATTGGATATTGACTTTCCGCAACGAAAAACCGCAGCTTTTAATGTTGATGCCTTCGTTGGCCAAACCGGTTGCAGATTTGGCCAGTAAGCCCGGCTGGTCAATGTTAGAACCGATGATGCAAACCATGGCAGCTTGCTCTACCGTTATTTTTTCAAACTTTTCTTCCAGTTCATTAAACAGCGATTGCTTAAAATCTTTTTCCCAAATTACCACAGTAATGCTGTTGGCACTGGTTGCTTTGTAACTATAACTTACCCCGTGTTTGAAAAAAACCTGCATGATTTGTAAATCCGAACCAACATGGCCCACCATCAGCGGGTCATAAATATCGAGGATCATTACTTTATCGGTCCCGGTTATTACTTCAACCCGCTTTTTCTCCGAAACATAATCCTGCGTAATCAACGTCCCGGGATGTTCGGGCTCAAAAGTATTTTTGATGCGCAGGTTGATGTTATTGATTTCCAAAGGTTTAGAAGCTTTTGGATGGATGGCTTCCATGCCAATATCTGCCAATTGATCGGCTACATCATAATTGGTAAAACCAACCGGCTGGCACTGGTCCAGGCCAACCAGCATTGGGTCGGCGGTACACAAATGGTATTCTTTATGGATAATCGCTTCCTGCGGTTTTACGGCAACCGCAATTTTGCTGAACGTAACTTCCGAGTAACCACGGTCAAACTCGCGCATAATGCCTTCCGTTCCTTTGGCGTAGCCGGTTACAATGCAAATGGTTTTGCCGAAATCAATATCTTTAAAAGCTTCGCGGATACGCTGGTCAATGGTGTAATATTGATGGTCGTCGAAACCGCTTAAATCAATACAAGTGGCGTTGATGCGGTTATTTTGCAGGATATTGGTAAAGTTAAAAGCCGAATGCGTTTCGCCGATGGAAGCCAAAATTTCGCGTGCGGCCTGCAAAATCCCTTCCTCGCTTACATAACCCGAAGCCAGGATATTGACCAGGTTTTCTAAATATTTTTGCGCATCGCGGACACGTTTTTCGATAAACTGATCGGCAGCGGCCAAATCCAAACCTAAATCAACATAATTTTTATTAATGGTTTGCAGTTTGATAACCAGGTCGTTCAATGCGGCATGAAAATCCTGATAATTGGCGATCAAATGGTAAACGCCTGGTTCGCCGGTTTTTTTGTTTTCCAGCAATAAATTGGTAACGCCCGAAAAAGCCGAAACCACAAAAATGCGGTTGTACAACTCATCGCCGGTACGGTTAAACAAGATGATGTTTTTAAGCACATCTTTGAGGGACGTCATGGAAGTGCCCCCGATTTTTTCTACAGTCAGCATTCAGATCAATGGTTTTTATGCCTTAAAAACAGTATTGCATTTGCTGTTTTTCAAGGATTTCAAAGCTATTAAAAAAGCTGAAAAGCAGGTGCGGTTGTGGCTGAGGAAATTTGGGTGGTAAAAGAAGTATGGGACTTTTTGGTTACAATTAGCTACTATCCATTTACAGAAACTATTAATTCAGAATCATCTCGGCTTGAAGATAGAAGACCTGTTTTTATAAGGCAAAAAATAATAGGAGGCAGATATCCCGAAGAAGGTTGCCGAAGTTGCCGTATACCTTCCGCTATAATAAAACGTGCCGAAGTTGGCATTCAGGTGCAGGCGGTCAGAAGCGGTGTACTCGATACCGGAAGTCAATTCGCTTAAAAAATTATTGGGGGCAAAAAAAACATAGCCTACGCCCACCGTAAGGGTATTGGTAAACCTGCCTTGCTGGAAAATATTAAGGTTTGGCCTGACTTCGAAATAAAACGATGTGTCCCTGCCATGTATGGGTTCTAAAGTGGTTTTGCCCAGGTCAAGCCCTAAGCTAAACACATTCCATTGTTTGCCTACTTCTACGGATAAATTAGATTTTCCGCCAAGTGTCCCGGCTGTATTGGTAAGCGAGTAATACACTTGGATATAAGTTTGTTTTTTTACTTTACCGGTGTCGGACTGTGCATGGGCTTTAATATTAAAACTGAGGCAAAAGCAAAAAATTATCAGCAAATGAAGGTTTGGTTTGATCATTGAAAGTATTTTTTTCTACAAGCATAAAGAAAGCAAAAAATAATTTCTTTTCTCCGGGACAAAAAAAAGAAGCACTTGCTTTTACGCAAATGCTTCTTTTATCCCCTAAAAATCAGTGTCGTTTTTAAGAGGCCAAAGTCGTTTTCTCTTTAAATTCTTTGATAAACTTGTTCAGTTTGGGCTGGATCACAAAGGCACAATAAGGCTGGTTGGAATTGTTGTTGAAATAGTTTTGATGGTAATTTTCTGCTTTGTAAAAAACTTCGGCCGGTGTTACCTGCGTTACAATTTTTTGGTCGAAAATACCTTCCGCATCCAATTGTTTGATCATGGCTTCGGCTTCGGCTTTTTGTTCTTCATCTTCAAAGAAAATGACTGAACGGTATTGCGTGCCGCTGTCGTTGCCCTGGCGGTTTAAAGTTGTTGGGTTATGTGTTTTGAAAAAAATCAGTAGCAATTCGTTATATGAAATTACTGCCGGGTCGTATTCAACTTCAATTACTTCTGCATGGCCGGTATTGCCACTGCAAACCTGCTCGTAAGTCGGGTTTTTAACCGCGCCGCCCATATAGCCCGAAACGGATTTGATCACGCCTTTTACATTCTGAAAAACAGCTTCGGTGCACCAAAAACACCCTCCGCCAAACGTTGCTTTCTTACTCATAAATTAACAAACGTAAACACCAGGCTTTTGATTTGCGATGCTGTTTTTAATGAGGTAAAATTGACAAACTAAGAGCGTGTTTAAATTATAGCTTGCCTGTTTTCCATGCTTCTTTTATGCCATAAAACTTAGGTAACTTGTAGTTTTGGCGGAAGCCAATTCCTGTTCGTCTTTATCCACGGCCTGAAGGCCGTGGCAATGAATAAAGCATGATGTTGTAGGGTTTTGTTATCAGCAGGTGTAAAAGGATTTGTAAAACAAGGTCTTTCAATTGCCACGGCCTTTAGGCCGTGGTAGGTGTAAATTGAGATTTGGCTTTAGCCAAAATACCAATGATGTTTAAACAGGCTCTAAAAATCACGAAGGATGCTGAAACAAGCCCGGTATAAAAAAACACGTTCTATTGATACTGGATATAAATAGGTTTTGGTTTCAAGGCCAGCACTTCTGCGGGCGTCATC
>CAXTKQ010000037.1:25826-29679 GCA_964244955.1 uncultured Sphingobacteriaceae bacterium
ATCATATGGTTGGGCGCTTTTTTCAAATCGTTTTTGTAGAACAGTTTAAAGCCGGTAAACTGCACGGGTTCTTTGTAAATGTGGTTGCGGTAGGTGCCTTTTTTCAGTTCCGGTTCGCCCCAACCATCCATATCCATTACCAGTTGCACTTCCGGGTGCAGTTTGATTTGTTTGTAGTTGGTAACCATGTTTTTGGTAAAACGGTGCACAATCAGGATTTTTGGCGTAAGGTTGTTTTTCTTTACCAAATCGGCTAAGTAGTTGGATGCAAAATTAATATCGTCCGCATCATACGTGCCAATTTTTGTTCCCGGTTTTGCGCCCGTTTTCATCGAAAATTCAGGATCCATTCCAAAATGAACATTTGGCATTTTTAAATACTTTTCGAATAGCGGAAGCTCTGTGCGGATGTTGCTTAACGCCACTTGCACATCCAGAAAAACCAAGGCATTCCGTTTTTTGGCAATTGACAGAACAGAATCAATTTGTTTAAAAGGCATGCGGTAACGAAACTTTCCGTCGGCGCCGCCATCGCCCTGCGCAACAATAGCGATATAATGCAAGGCCGGGATTACCGGTGTAGAAGGGTCGGCTTTTTCCCAGCTTTTTACTTCGGAGTCCAATTTTTGCAGCATCTCTTTTGGCGGCAGTTCGCCCAAAATCCCCATTCTTTTTGAGTACAAATTTCCATAAAAAGCAACAATGCGATGCTCGGGCAAAATGGCGCCAGCCAATGGATAAGGTGTGTTTTTTACCGGCCAGTTTCCAGTGGTATCGCCGTTGGCCAGTTTTCTCATTAGCGAATCGTACTGTTTTGTGTCAATTGGTTTTGGCGGCGGCGGTGTTTTTTTAAGGTTTGAGGTATCTGTGTTTGTTTGTTTCGAACTGGTTGCAGAAAGTAGTTTTTCGGCCGTGCTGCTTTCGCTGCAATTGGTAAGCATGGTGAGCGATGTACAGGCAAAAATTAGATTGAATAAGGCGTTTTTAAGGTTCATTTTTGTTTTTACGGATATTGGTGCTGCAAATAATTTAATACTGTTTTTATCGGCCTGAAATTAACAAGCAATTAAAAATTTCTCATACGTTGATTGATTACTTTCGGTTCCAAAAATCAAACATAACAATATCAATTAAAAAAGCGGGCTTTTCTATCCGTTCATTTTAGGCACGAAAAAGCGGCAATGCTTCTTTTAGCGGCAATTTTACAAGTTGTTAAACTTGCCGAAAACGCCTAAAGGCAGTTTGCTTCCGGCGGTTGCCTGCAAATAAAGTTCGCCGGTTTCTAAATTTTTTGCTTTGGGATAAGCGTTGCGGATCAGGTTTTCTACAATCACCGAAGAAAAACCAAGCGAATAGGTGTTGAGGATCAAAAAATGCTCCTGCTCGTCCAGCAGCTTTACTACGTCCAGCATCATTTCCAGGATATTGTCTTCCAGTTTCCATTTCTCGCCGTTTGGCCCGTGCCCGAAAGCAGGCGGATCGAGGATGATGCCGTTGTATTTGTTGCCCCGTTTCAGTTCGCGTTTTACAAATTTCAACGCATCTTCCACCACCCAGCGGATGTTATCGAGCGAAGATAAAACTTGGTTTTCATTTGCCCAGGTAACCACTTGTTTGATCGAATCAACATGCGTAACTTCTGCACCGGCCGCTCTTGCAATTAAAGATGCAGCACCGGTATAAGCAAACAAGTTTAAAAATTTAGGCTGCGGTGTTTTTAGTTTTTTGATGTTGGCAGAAATATAATCCCAATTGACAGCTTGTTCCGGGAAAACGCCAACGTGTTTAAAAGAAGTTAGTCCGAGTCGCAGTTTGATGGAAACTTCCGGGTTTTGGTATTCGATGTGCCAACGGTCGGGCGTGGCCTGGTTCTTTTTCAACCATTCGCCCGAAGTTGCCGAACGGCCTTTAAAACGGATATGATGCTGTTTTTGCCACTCATTTTCTGGCAAGCTTTTGCCCCAAACTGCCTGTGGTTCCGGCCGGATTAAAACTAAATTACCGAAACGTTCCAGTTTTTCAAAGTTGCCGCAATCAATCAGTTCGTAATCTTTCCAATGTTGCGGGGTGAGGAGTTGGATCATTTTTGTTTAGCTGTCAGCTATCAGCCATCAGCTTTCAGTGCTTTTCTATCGCCATTGCAGTGGCTGATGGCTGAAAACTGACTGCTAACCGCTCTTTTATAATTTATTTAGCTATTAGCAATCAATTTTCAGTGGTTTTCTATCGTCAACTTGCATTGACTGATTGCTGAAAGCTGATGGCTAACCGCTCTTTTACAATTTATCTTTTGCAGCCTGCATAAATTTGCTGGCAAATACAAAGCTATTCAGTTCAGCATTATCCGTGTGGGCAATTTCTTTGTTAGAGCCTTGCCACCATTTTTCGCCGTTGTGCAAAAACAAAATATTATCGCCGATGCCCATTACCGAGTTCATATCGTGGGTTACCACAACGGTGGTAATGTTGTTTTCTTCGGTGATGTCTTTAATCAGTTCATCAATTACGATAGAAGTTTTTGGGTCGAGGCCGGAGTTCGGTTCATCACAAAACAAATATTTGGGCTGCATGGTGATGGCGCGTGCAATGCCGACCCGTTTTTTCATCCCGCCCGAAAGCTCGGATGGAAAAAGTTTGTTGGTGTTTTTAAGGTTCACTTTGTCGAGGCAATAATTAGCGCGGTCCTTTTTTTCTGACAATGACATCTCGGTAAATAAATTCAACGGAAAAATGATGTTTTCTTCCACCGTCATCGAATCAAACAAAGCCGAATTCTGAAATAACATGCCAATTTCTTTACGGATCGGGATGCGCTGCTCGAAATCCATTGCCGTAAAATTTTGGCTGCTGTACAGCACTTCGCCTTTTTCGGGTTCGTGCAAACCTACAATACATTTCAGCAAAGTTGTTTTCCCGGAACCCGAACCGCCAATGATCAGGTTGCTCATACCCTGGTTAAAAACCGATGAAATGCCTTTCAAAACGTGTTTATCGCCAAAAGTTTTATTAATATTTTTAATCTCAATCATAACATCAATTGGGCTATCAAATAATCGGCACAAAGGATAATGATACAGCTCATTACCACGCCGCGTGTGCTGGCCTGCCCAACTTCCAGCGCGCCGCCCGAAGTATAATAACCCTGATAAGCCGAAACGCTGGTGATGATAAACGCAAAAACCAAGGCTTTGATCAAGGCAATCCGTGCAAAAAGCGGGTTAAAATCGGTGGTTAAACCAATTACATAATCGTTAGGGGAAACCGTGCCCGAAGCTGCACCGGCAATATATCCGCCAAACAACGACAGGCAAACCGAGATAATCACCAGCAACGGAAACATGGTAATGCCACCAATTACTTTTGGTAAAATTAAATAACCCGGCGCGTTTACGCCCATAATTTCCAGCGCGTCAATTTGTTCGGTTACGCGCATGGTGCCAATTTGTGAGGCAATGCTGGAACCAACACGACCGGCCAAAACCAAAGAAGTAATGGTTGGGCTAAACTCTAAAATGGCCGAATCGCGCGTGATGCCGCCAATAATTGAACGCGGGATTAAATTACTGACCAACTGAAAAGCAGTTTGCACGGTAGAAACCGCGCCGATAAATACCGAAATGATACAAACAATGCCCAGCGAACCAATGCCGATGGAAACCATTTCGCGCATAATCTCGCTCCAGTAAACGCTGAATTTTTCCGGCTTTTTAAAGCTTGCCTGCAGCAATAATATATACTTCCCTAAGTGGTGAAAAATCATCCTTTAAATTTTTTTAAAAATACATTTTTTCAATTTAAGTGCCGATGCTGTTTTTAAGCTAATTTTATCCATGCAAAACGCACTGATAACGGG
>CAXTKQ010000038.1:0-1271 GCA_964244955.1 uncultured Sphingobacteriaceae bacterium
CCGCTGGAAAGCCTGGAAGTTGATTTAAAATATTTT
Source organism: uncultured Sphingobacteriaceae bacterium (assembly GCA_964244955.1). Taxonomy (GTDB): domain Bacteria; phylum Bacteroidota; class Bacteroidia; order Sphingobacteriales; family Sphingobacteriaceae; genus Mucilaginibacter_A. The sequence continues at coordinate 37 of CAXTKQ010000038.1, forward strand.
AACGACTCGATTAAAGAAGTGGCCATCGAAATTATGGTGGAAGGCTTATCGAAATATCCGATTTTTGTGGCACACCAGCACGAGGTAAAGTTGGGCGAAGTGATTTTCGACCGCCACGAAATGAACACGGACTGGACTATCCAGGCTTCAACAATGGAAGAATTTTTAGAACGCGGTGTCATCAAAAAAGAATTGAAAGAACGTTTTATGGATACTTACAAAAACCCCGACAAGTTTATGTGCGTGTTTGTAATTGTGCCCGAAGGTGCAAATTTTGTGTTTTTCCCTTATACCAATTAATTTGCGTTTGCAGTTTCTGTCTATTTTATCCATGCTTCTTTTATCCACCTAAATTATGTCTGAGAAAAAAATATTGGTTTTAAACAGCCGCCAAATCCAACAAAAGATAGACCGGATTGCGTATCAAATTGTGGAAGACAACATCGAAGAAACGGAAATTGTACTGGCCGGTTTGCAACAACGCGGCTTTCGTTTGGCTTCCCGTTTAAAACATATTTTAGAGAAAATTGCGCCTTTTGAAGTTACGCTGATTAGTATTGACCTGGACAAATTCAGTTCCAGCCTGAATGCTTCGGTAAGTGTTGAGGTGGAAGAATGCAGCAACAAAGTAGTTGTTTTGGTAGATGATGTGCTGAACACCGGCAAAGCGTTGGCTTATGCTTTTGGTATTTTCCTGGATATTCCGCTTAAAAAAATACGGACGGTTGTTTTGGTTGACCGCAACCATAAAAGCTTCCCCATCGCAACCGATTTTAGCGGATTGGCACTTTCAACCATTTTAAAAGAACATGTTGAAGTTGTTTTGGATGAAAACGGCCAGGAAGACGCGGTGTATTTGCGCTGAACTTATTGCAGCAAAAAAGTATAGATAAAAACAGCATCCTAATCAGGAATTGGCTTTTTTAATGCCAAGCGCAACCAAATCATCGTCAATCCGCTTGTTCCAACGCTCCTGCTCGGCCGTGTTAATGCCGTGGTGCGTTTCCGCATCGTACTGGTCTTGCAAGTGGTTCATCTCCCTAAAAGATTCGTAATACTGCACATTGATCGGGCCATCGCAATTGGTAACCGGCAATTTCATCGCCTTTACTTTTTGCTCAAAGCGTTTGCCCACAATTGCTACAATGTCAAAGTGGCGCTGTTCGTGGTTTAAAGTGTAATCCGTCCGGTCTTGGTCTTTTACCCAGCAGGCGCTTTTTGGCACATAAATTTTC
>CAXTKQ010000038.1:1281-17702 GCA_964244955.1 uncultured Sphingobacteriaceae bacterium
ATTGGATTTTGATCACGCCGTTTACAATTTCGCGCTTTTCATCAAAACCCAAACTTGGAAACACCGTTGCGGCATACTTGCTGTTCGGTGCTTTCTCCTGGAAATCGTTCCAATTCAGCGGCCTATTTATAGAATAATAAATGGTATCGCCTTCCGGTTTTTCGTGGTAATCTTGAATCGAAACTTTGACTGCTTTGGCCAGTTTTGGATTGTCATTGGCCTGGCTATTTATCCAAGTATTAAAAAACTTTAATCCGGAAACAAAAGATTCGCGCAAAGCAGGTTCCGCAATATTGACAAGCTGGTTATCCGGACGGACATATTTGGTATCCAAACGATAATCCGTTAAATGGATATTGCCAACGTCATTCATCAAATCAAAAGCCAAAGCAACCGCAACTTTGCCTTCAACCCTTCCCGGCGCAACGGCAGTTTCTGTAACCTTGCATTCTTTTATGCGAAGCGTAATTGGGCGCAATTTTTTATCATGCGGCAAATTTTGAAAGATGAAATCCTGTACCGCAAGTTGCGCGCCGCCTTTCAAATCTACGGCTTGTAATACAGGTTTTTGTTTTGAATTGGATAAAGAGAACAGCCAGGCAACGGCAGATTTATCGGCACGCTCATCTACAACTTGTGCAATGTAAAACTCTTTTGGCACAATAGCTATAGCTTGCGGATGCAGCACAATTGGGTCCAACTTTTGAATTGGAAATTTGTATGATACTAAAAAAAGCAGGGTAAAAACAGCACCTGCAAATTTCGCCGTATGGATGATGGTTTTAAAAAACTGTTTTGGCAATGGACGTACAATTTTTGTTTTTATATCAAACGGCGAACGGCTATTTTTAGTATGCAATTTTCGGTTTACAAAGTTTCAAACCTAATAACTCATTTACAATTATTATTTGAAAATAATATTTCTTTATTGGAAGTAATTATATATTACGAGCGAACAATACAGCATAAGAAGCGTGCAAAAAGTTTTTAAAGTGGCGCTAAAAAAAGCAAAAATTAATAAAGATATTAGCATCCACGGGCTTAGGCACAACTTTGCCACACACTTATCAGAAAACAGAACCGATGTTAAATTTATCCAGGAACTGTTAGGCCATAATGATATTAAAACAACCTTGCGTTATATACACGTTAGCGAGCGGCAATTAAAAAAAATAAAAAGCCCTTTAGATAATTTATAAACCAAATTTGTATTGCTGCAATAAAATGGCGTAAAATACGCAATGCGCGTTTTGTATTGTTTAAGGTATTAAAAAAATCATAAAACCATAATTATAAAACAATTAACCTTTTATTATTGGCTTTTTTTCTATTAAAAAACTTTAATTCTGTTGAAACAAGACTTGTAAAACATGCGTATATTTATGAATTGTAGGCAACTTTGGTAGACACAGATTAAACCTGAAATAAAGAGAACGGCTTATATACATTTTTTTATTTAGTTAAATATGGGATTTATAGTTAGAAAGGAAGGCGGACTTCAAGAAAATGGAGCAAAAGAAATCCCTTTTGCCTTTACAAAAAATAATTTAATAAAACTTCTTGATGACATAATAAAAGACATTTCAATTTACACTCATCAAGATTTTTGTACTTGGGCAAGCGACTTTCATATTTTCTGTATAAACTTGGTTGACAAACATGAGTTTATCGACGAAAAATTAGAAGATTTATTGAGCGATATTGACATGGAATGGAAAATATTTTTACACGCCACATATAAGACCGAAGAGCTTTTAAATTTGGATTTATCGAAGATTAAACTGCCGAAGGATTTGTTACAGGAATGGTCGAAAGCCTTAAAGACGAACTAAGAAAGCTGCCTACAACATTGGTTTGGCAAAAAACTGGCTGACGAGTTGAACATCAACTTTTGTTTTACTATTTTGCTTCAGTTTCGGCTGACGGAACAAAATTTAGCTGGTAAAAGAAGTATCAACTTTTGTTTATTAACTTAACATTGGTTTCGGCTGACGAGTTTTAAATTCCTGTTCTTCGCCAAGCCCTTTCCGTTAGCCGCAACTTCATGAGACTCCTATACAACATTTTCATATTGACTTCATTTTTCTCAACAACACTTTTCGCACAGCAAATACAGACAACTACAATTAAAGGTAAACGATATGCTGGACACTTAGGATCAAGAAGATTTTTTGTAATCGGTTCAAAGCAAGATACAATCTTACAGTTATCAGCAGAGGACTATATGAGTTTTAAATTTAAAGACTTTAATAAAGATGGTTATAATGATATTTTTTTAGAATGGACCGGGAATATGCCTGATAGAAACAGCTTATATTTATTTGTGCCATCTAGTAGTAAGTTTAAAGAGTTAAAAAAAATTAGCGATTTTCCATCTCCAACATATATTAAAGGGACTAAATACTTGTATTCTTATTATAGAGCTGGTTGCGCAGACGATACTTGGGGTAGCCACTTGTTTTATATTAGAAATTATACTGCAATTAAGATTGGGAATATCAAAAGCGAAGGTTGTGGTATAAAAGACGGAATTTATATATACAAAATAAAAGCTAACAAAAAGGTCTTATTTAAAACATTTCCTTTAAGTACCATTGAAAAGTATAAAGACAAAAAATGGGGATTTTTAAAGCAATATTGGACAAAAAACTATAACAGCTTTCTGTAAGAAAAGCTGCGGCTAACATTGGTTTGACAAAAAACTGGTTGATGGATTAAACATTAACTTTTGTTTTGCCAGTTTGCTTTAGTTTCTGCTGAAGGAACAAAATTTAGCTTATAAAAGAAGCATCAACATTTGAATATTAATTTAACTTTGGTTTTGGCTGACGGGTTTTAAATTCCAGTTCTTCGCCAAGCCCTTTCCGTTGGGCGACACCCTATTTAACATCCTACACCTATATAGGGGCATTCATGACTTTGCCGACACTACCCTACCCTGTTTTTAGCACACTACAAGTCACACAAAATCGCGACACAAAGCCAACCTTGCAAAGAGCTAAAAATGCCAACGCTCCATGCCCACCTACCACCCAGCGGATGGAATTCTTGCTAGCTTTACCTTAAACATCAACAAAATACCGACCATCAACAACCACGACATTTTAAAAACAAAAGAAAGTACTTAGCCACTTATGGCACAGATACAGGTACATACAAACTGACAGGCAAAGCTTTTACAGCGAGAGCTGCCCATGTTTGGAAATTGAAGACCGGAAAAACCATTAGTTTTGAGCCGTTTGTGGCCAGCAATATTGTGGACGATGCAATGAACTAACATTATGCAACTTTCTTATACTTTTGCATCGCTTTAATTTAATCATCAAAATCAATGCACAATACCCTTTTAACATACATCAATAAACACAATACTTCACCACTTACAAACGAAGAAGAAGCATTAGTTGTGGCTGCATTTAAACCCAAAAAGCTGAGAAAAAAACAATACTTTTTGCAGGAAGGCGATGTGTGTAAATACGCTGCCTTTATTGTAAAAGGAGCGATGCGGCAATACAGCGTAGATGATAAAGGTATGGAGCATATTGTACACCTTTTTATTGAAAATTATTGGGCGACCGACCGTGAAAGTTCCATTATGCTTACGCCTTCGAGATACAATATTGATGCGTGGGATGATACAGAAATGCTTGTTATTACAAGAGCCGAAATGTTCGATTTAATGGAAAAAATACCTGCTGTAGCAACAATGATACGGCAGATGGACGAGAGAAATGCCATTGCTTCGCAACGAAGATTAAGTGCCACAATTGGCAACACGGCAGAAAAACGCTACGAAGAATTTGCAGATAACCACCCTCAATTTATTCAACGGTTTCCGCAACATATAATTGCCTCTTATTTAGGCATTACTAAAGAAACTTTAAGCAGAATAAGAAAACAAGCAATAAAATAAGAGCCTGTTTAAAATTTTTCTGATGTATTTTATATGCTTCTTTTACCACATAAAAATCATTGGTTTATAGTGCTTTTTATACCGATATAACACCTAAATACAGAATTTATAGGCATAAAAGAAGCATTATAAATTTTTATGACAGAAATTTAAACAGGCTCTAATTCCCATATTAAATTTTGGTTTTTATAAAAGTGTTGACATTTATCAACGTTTTTTTGTATCATACCTCATCGTTTGAAGACCTGTTTTCATTGCAATTTTGCATTGTTAAATCAATTTAGATCTGACACTAAAAAAAATTAAAATGGACAATGCAAATTTAAAAAAAATGCCTGCTGCTCAACTTCTTCGTAACAGTTTAGATAAATTTTTGGCTAAAGACATGAAAGGCTGGTCAGAGCTTTGTGCAGATGATGTGGTGGCGGAATTTCCTTTTGCCCCTGAAGGTTCACAAGCAAGGTTTGAAGGTCGTGAAGCCTTGTATGCTTATTTGAAAGACTACCCCAGTTTTATAGATATAAAATCACTACCAACCTTAAAAATCTATGGTACTGATGACGCAAATGTTGCTATAGCAGAATGGAGTGCATCTGGTGTTGTGATAGGCAATGGCAATCCTTATGAAATGAGCTATGCCACTTTCGTAACATTTCGTGATGGACTTATTGTAAACTACCGTGAATACTGGAACCCACAAGCTTTTATGAAAGCCATGAGTGGTGGAAGTTTTGCGCAATAACGACACTAACAACCATAAAAACCGTTGAAAAATATCAGCGGTTTTTATGATCATTCTTCATCATTTCAGCACATGTGAAAGTGACACCTTTACAAATCATATAACTATATAAAAAAATGAAATGAAAACAAATAAAATAATCTATTGGATCAGTACTAGTATCGTTACGGCCATGATGCTGTTCAGCGCATTTGGCTATTTCACTAATCCCGATATGAAAGCCGCATTCGTGCATTTGGGTTTTCCGGGATATTTTAGGATTGAACTGGCTACATTGAAAGTATTGGGAGCGGTGGCTTTAATACTCCCAACGGTTTCAGAAAAGATAAAGACGTTAGCCTATTTTGGTTTCGCACTTACGTTTGTGTCGGCATTTATAGCCCATACCGCTAGTGGAGATCCGATTTCTGTAGCTGTTATGCCAATCATTTTTCTAGTGATCCTATTGGTATCTTATCTGTATTACCGTAAACTCAAAGTATAAATTTTTTATAATGAAAAAGACAATTAGTTTTTCAACAGGAGGAAATAGAGCCGATTTAGGACCGCTAACCATCCAAAGAATGTTACCCAATCGGTATGCTGACAAAGTCGGTCCGTTTGTATTTTTGGATTACGTGCAGCCGGCCATCAAGAATACCATTACAAAAAGAGGTATGGGCGCGCATCCACACCGTGGCATTGCTACCTTAACCTATATCCTGGAAGGAGAGGTAGAACATTTTGACAGTGCTGGAAACGGCGGGAAAATTTATTCGGGTGGTGCACAGTGGATGAAGGCAGGTAACGGCATTATTCATGATGAGAATGTTAATTACGACAGTCAAACCGATAGTAAATACATTCACGGCTTTCAGTTTTGGCTAAACCTTCCTGCAAAAAACAAAAACGAAAAACCTGCTCACATTCCTGTTCAAGCCAATGAAGTACCACAAAAAATGTTGCCAGACGATAGTGGCTGGATAAAAGTAATCGTAGGAAATTATGAAGAATTGAATTCAAAAATTCCGAATTATTCAGAGCAGTTTTTGTATCATATCCATTTGGAAGCAGGTAAACAGTTTTCGTTGAAGATGGAAAATAAAATTGAAGTTGCCGCTTTTTTAACTACACAAGGTGCTATTCTTAACGATACCGAATTTCAAAAAGGAGATTTTGTAGAATTTGACAGAGAGGCAGGCGACATTGAAATAAAAAACACTTCCGAAAAAGCCATTGACATAATGCTATTTGGTGGGGAAGAATATACAGAAGCTATAGTTGCCGAAGGGCCGTTTGTAATGAACACCCAAGCAGAAATAGCGGATGCTTACCGTGATTTTTATGCAGGAAAATATGGGGAAATAAAATTAGCAACACAAAAATAAATAATCTAAAATGAAATTAGTGGCATTCGCTGGCAGTAATAGTTCTGCTTCGATCAACAAAAAATTAGTAACATTCGCTACTACATTTTTCACTAAACATTCGGTAGAGATTTTGGATTTGAATGATTACGAAATGCCTTTGTTTAGTGTAGATAAATTAGCAAAAAACGGTTTACCACAACTCGCTTTAGATTTTGCAAAGAAAATTGATGAAAGCGATATGCTACTTATTTCCCTTGCAGAAAACAATGGAGCCTATACGGTTGCGTTCAAAAATATTTACGATTATATTTCTGTCATTCCAGAAAGGAAAGCGTTTTGGGGCAATAAGCCAACTTTTATAATGGCAACCTCTCCTGGCCCAAGAGGCGGAACTTCGGTATTAAATTTAGCAAAAACCACACTTCCTTATTATGGTGCAAAAGTTATAGAAACATTTTCATTACCAAGTTTCTTCCAAAATTTCAATGTAGAAACCGGAATTGTGAATGCAGAAATTGCTAACGAATTAAGAACGAAAATCGAGAAAGTGAAAAAAGATTTTTTGAAATAAACAATAAAAATTATGGCAGCATCAATAAATAAAGTAGCACTGGTAACGGGTGCTGCAACAGGTATCGGTCGTGCTATTGCAATTCGGTTAGCCAAAGACGGAATTGCAGTTGCCGTTAACTATGTAGGTGATTCAAAACAAGCGGATGAAGTAGTAAATGAAATAAGGGAAGATGGTGGCAATGCAACAGGTTTTCAAGCAGATGTAAGTGTAGTAGCAGAAATCGCTACACTTTTTAATGATGTGAGTGCAGCATTTGGCGGGATTGATATTGTAGTGGCCAATGCAGGAATTGCTATTACGGGTATTCCCATTGTTGACGTTACCGAAGCGGACTTCGACCGCATCAATTCTGTAAACTATAAAGGAACCTATTTTGTGTTGCAACAAGCAGCCAAACAAGTTAGAAATGGAGGACGCATTATTCAAATATCTTCAACGAGTTCACTTTATCCAGCAGCAGGTCTTGGAATTTATGCACCCAGTAAGGCTGCCGGCCGAGTAGTTACCGAAATTTTGGCACAAGAACTCGGTCATCGTCAAATATCGGTGAATAGTGTTTTTCCTGGACCAATAGCTACAGCCGCATTTCAAAAAGAGGTTTCAAAAGAAGAAATGGAAAGGGTTTCACAAAGTATGAACTTGGGAAGAATGGGAGAACCAGAAGACATAGCTGGTGTAGTTGCATTCCTATCTGGTGCTGAAGGGGCTTGGATAAACGGGCAACAAATAATTGTAAATGGAGGAGGGAGAATTTAGCTTTTATAAGAGCCTAAAATAAGCTAACCTCTGAAATAAAATTACCCACCGAAATAGTAAACGCTGACAATAGGCGAAGTCTCAAATATCCAACGCTACAAAGCAAGCACATTGGAATACCAATTCCCATACTTCAGCAAGCCCTGTCCGTTAACCGCAATTTGCGTTTTTGCCCAGACAGGTTTGCTAAAAGATTTTTTGTCCCAAAAAAGCAAAAACACAAAAAGCGTTTAACATTAGTTTGGCAAAAAACTGGCTGACGGATTCGAATCAACTTTGATTTTGCTATTTTGCTTCTGTTTTAGCAGAAGGAATAAAATTTAGCTGGTAAAAACAGTATTGAACTTTGGAACTTTAATTTAACTTTGGTTTTGGCTGACGGGTTTTAAATTCCAGTTCTTCGCCAAGCCCTTTCCGTTAGCTGTAATGTTAATTGACAACGAACAAAAACAATATATGACATACTATCTAAAGGAAGTAATTCGAATAAAGAGTATCTGTTATTTTAACAAAGGGCAAATTGATACAGTAATTGGAACTCGCAATTACATAAAAAACAACTTTGACAAAGAATTGAATTTAGACTTGCTTTCTCATATCCGATTTACCTCAAAATTTCATTTGCTTCGACTGTTCAAAAGATACTACGGACAAACACCTAAACAATATCTTATTGACAAAAGAATTGAACAAGCAAAGCAATTGCTATTAAAAGGAACAAGTGTAACAGAGACCTGTTTCGATATTGGATTTAATAGTCCTTGCTCGTTCAGCACCTTGTTTAAATCTTGTATCGGACTGACACCGACTGAATTTCAAAAAAGAGCAACTTTTACAAAGTTCAAAAAAATTTAATTTTTAAACTTTGCAGCTCAATTTTAAAAATCTAAAAAAATGAAAATAAAAATAATTAGCATTCCAGTCCAAGAGCAAGAAAAAGCATTGCGGTTCTACACCGAAAAATTGAGCTTTGTGAAAAAAGTTGACGTGCCATTAAGCGAAGACAGCAGATGGCTAACAGTAGTGAGCAAAGAAGAACAAGACGGGCCAGAAATTTTGTTGGAACCTTCACCCAACCACTTTGAGCCAACAAAAGTTTATCAAAAGGCACTTTTTGACGCGGGAATTCCTTACACACAATTCAATTCTGAAAACGTTCAACAAGACTATGAGCGACTATCAAATTTTGGAGTCGAATTCAGTGTAAAACCAACTGAAATGGGGACAGTAAAAATTGCTGTTTTCAATGACACGTGTGGAAACAATATTCAGCTCGTCGAAATGCTTTGAGACTAAAAACACTACCGCCAACATTGGTTTGGCAAAAAACTGGCGGACGAAATTAACATCAACTTTTATTTTGCTTCGGTTTCAGCGGAAGGAACAAAATTTAGCCGGTAAAAGAAGCATCAGCATTTGAATGTTAATTTAACTTTGGTTTCTAGCCGATGGGTTTCAAATATTGGTTCTTCGCCAAGTTTTTAACGTTAGCTTCGATACAAATATTTAAATAACCAAACCCGTTAGTTGGGTTGTTTTAAATAGTGCCGTTGTTCTGTATATAAATTCTAACTTTATTATCCCGCATAGAAATAAATGAAACAGCATGAACCCTAAAGTTGATTTTTATTTTGACAAAGAGCAAAACTGGCAGCAAGAACTTGGGCAATTGAGAACGATCGTTTTAAACTGCGGGCTGAAAGAAGAATTAAAGTGGGGCTGCCCTTGTTATACTTTTAACAAAAGTAATATTGTTTTGATACATGTTTTTAAAGAATATTGTGCGCTTTTGTTTTTTAAAGGTGTTTTGTTGAAGGACCCCAAAAAAATTTTAATCCAGCAAACGGAAAATGTGCAAGCAGCACGCCAAGTCCATTTTACCAACATCCAGGAAATTATCGAGAAGGAAGCCATATTGAAAGCCTACGTTTTTGAAGCGATAGAAGTGGAAAAAGCGGGTTTGAAAGTGGATTTTAAAAAGACTGAAGAATTTACAACACCGGCAGAATTTCAAAAGACATTGGATGAAAACCCTGACTTAAAAACTGCTTTTGATAGGTTAACGCCGGGACGGCAAAAAGCATACCTCCTTCATTTCTCTCAACCTAAACAACCTAAAACCCGGGAGGCAAGGGTTGAAAAATATTTGCAGCAAATCCTCGATGGAAAAGGGTTGAATGATTAGTAGGTTTGTTAATAAAATAAATTAAGCTTTAAGGGTTTGTTTAGATTATACTAAATGGGTTACAATACTTCTTTTACCCTATAAAAATTGGCAAACATTTAATTTTGGGGTTTGTAAAAATCAATGCAGGCACCAATTTTTATAGGGTAAAAGAAGTATTGGCATTTTTCCTTGAAGAACTGTTAAACAGGCACTAAATTGCATTTGACCAAACAACACAAATTTCCATCTACCGGCGTCATATTAATCTTGATAGCGGGCAGATGGAATTATTGGTTTAGATGAAATGGATATGGACACCGTACCGACGACCTTACATTTGAGAACCAGAAACCTAAAAGTTTACAGAGCGAAACCAAGAGCATGCGTTGACTTCGAGCTGCCCAAATTGACATAAAGCCTTTCCGGAATAGTTTAGGTTGCTGCCGGTTCTGACGTGGTCAGCTCCTTGAGCTTTGCGAGGGCCGTCATGGCGGTCTTGTTCCAATCAAGGCGCGGCATAACGGGAAGTTCGTCTGCTGCGATGTAAGCATCAAGTATTGCCGGTCCATCAGCTGCAAGAAAGGCATCCACTGTCGCACCGATGTCCTCTGGACGCCGGACGGTGAAACCTTGCGCACCACAGGCTTTCGCCAACGCGGCAAAATCTGGGTTACGGAAGTTGGCACCCGGCGCAATCGGATTGCCAATCTGCTCCATTTCCATATGGACAAGTCCCCAAGAACTGTTGTTGTAAACAACGACCTTAACAGGCAACTGATGTCCGACGGCAGTCATGAATTCGCCCAGAAGCATGAGAAAGCCACCATCGCCAATATGTAGGATCACCTGACGCGACCGATCGAGCACTTGTGCGCCGTTTGCCAAGCCCATACCCGTACCAACGGACTGATTGTTGAACGTGCCCGTGAACCGCTGCCGGCCTGACGGCCTCGTCCAGTTAGCAGCCCACAAAGTTGTAAGGCCAGTATCGGTAACGAAAATCGCATCGTCGTTAGCGCGGTCGCTGACCGCACGGGTTATTGCCTGCGGATGTATCTTGTTGGTGCTGCGGGCAGGGTCGGCCTTCTCGTCGAGCATCTTGTTCCACTTGTGCCGGTCTGCGGAAACCTGATCAAAAAACGTCATGTCACTACGTTCAGGAAGTTGCTCCAAGAGCATGCGAAGAGTAGGCTTGACCGATCCGACAATGCCCAACCGGGTTGGCGCCCGGCGGCCAAGTACTGTTGCCCGTTCATCCACTTGTATAATGTTCCCGCCTTTCGGAAGCCACTCACCGTATGGGAAGTCGCTACCAAGCATAAGCACCAGGTCGGCTTCGTTAACCGCATTGACGCCGGTCCAGCCACCGATAATCCCAACGCCGCCCATCCAATGCGGATCGTTATAAGGGAGCATATCCAGACCGCGATAAGTATGCAGCAACGGTGCGCGTAGGCGATCTGAGAGGGCGATGAGTTCGGCCTCCGAACCGCGGCATCCGGTCCCACAGAACACCGCCACGGTCTTGGCCTCTGCAATTACTTGCAAGGCCTCCTCAACGTCGCCCTGTGAGGGAGCCACCTCGGGCCTGGGTCGCAAAGTAAGGATGCTAAGTGTAGAATTAGATACTTCTTTGCCGATTACGTCTTGCGGTATGTTAATGTGGGCTACGCCACGTGCGCCATAAGCCTCGGCTATTGCCTGATGGATTATCTGTGCCGCCGTAACCGGATCAGTAATTATCTCGGTATAGGTTGCAACATCCCGGAAAAGCAGGTTGGGCGAATTCTCCTGGCGGTAATCAATGCCTCTCAGATCAGCAGGCACACCGCCCGAGATGGCAAGCACCGGCGCATGGTCCTTCTTGGCTTCATATAGCCCGGCAACAAGGTGGTTGGCACCAGGGCCGGTTGTTCCAACGCATACGCCCAAGTGCCCTGTTAGTTTGGCTTGGGCAGCAGCGGCAAGTGCTGCACCCTCCTCGTGGTGGACGCCGATCCACTCAATGCGGTCCTGTTTACGGATTGCTTCAGAGAGTGGGTTCAGCGCGTCCCCAACAACGCCGAACACTTGTCGGACACCAATGTCGGCGAGCGTTTGGATAAGCAATTCTGCTACAGTCATTATAGTAGTATGTTAAACGTTTGTATTGAAAGTCAAGGTTTATTGGCGAAGGAAGGCCAGCGTGTCTGCAATCATCTGGTCGGAGTTGGTTGCGTAGAAGCCGTGCGGGTGGCCTTCATACTCGATTAGCTGCGAGCCAGCAATCATCTTGTGGGCGCGGCGGGCTGTTGCATCAATTGGTGCTGGCTTATCTTCCGTACCATGTAAGATGAGCGTAGGAACCTTGATGGCCGGGATATCGTCTTTAAAGTCACCGAAGGTAAAATTGTGTGGCATAGCTGTTAGTGCTCGCATACCGCCCTGGAGTGCATAGTTTACTGCGGCTTCTAAGACGTCGTCGCTAGCAGCGTAGGAAGCACCAAGGAGCGACTTGACACCTTTTCCATAAAAGGGCGGCAGGAATGTATGCCGAAAAAAAGCAGCAGCATCCTTCTCGATGCCTGAAACGATGTCTTCATAGTCGGCAGGTGTGTGGCCAGCCGGATTGTCATCGGCTTTGAGCATACCCGGCACAACCGAAGCGTAGAGCCCAATCTTGATGACGCCCTTGCCATCGTGTCTGCTCATGTAGCGGGCGGCCTCTCCGCCACCCATTGAGTAGCCGATAATGGTAACATCCTGAGTGGCACCTGTCGTCTGCATCACGTCCGCAAGGTCATCAGAGTACGTGTCCCAGTCGTAGCCCTGCCAAGGCTGACCGGAACGGCCGACACCCCGTCGGTCGTAGCTAATCACGCGGTGGCCGGCCTCGACCAGGTGCATAGCGGTGCGGTCAAAGCTGTCAGCATTGAGCGGGTAGCCGTGAATGAGGATGACGGGCTGACCATTGCCGTTGCCCCATTCTTTTACATAAATTTCCGTGCGGTCACGCGTTTGAATTGTAGGCATATGTTTTTCCTTTCGTGTTTTTTGGCTCGAATCAGAGCCGGTTAAATAAAATTGTTTCTTGTATTGCAAATATAGAATGGGGCATTTCCCTGCTCCATTGATTGTGCGCAAGAAAAAGCATTGATTGAAATCAACGCTTTTGTTATAGCAAAAAAACTTATTACTTATTTAAAACAATCCTTTTTCTGATGCGGCTTAAAGTTTCAGGAGTAAGGCCCATGTAGGAAGCAATCATATGCTGTGGAACACGTTGCATAATATCCGGATATTGTGAAATAAAATGTGCGTAATGTTCTTCCAAAGAAGTACTGATGGTACACATTAACCGCGTTTTCATTGCCAGATAAGCACTCGTTATTTGCAGGCGGGTAAAGGTTTCGTATTTTGGTACTTTTTGAAGTAGTTCTTCATGTGCCGGTCTGCTGATAAGTACCAGTTCTGTATCTTCTAATGCATCTATATTGTAGGTCGCCGGTTCTCCTGTAAGAAAGCTACATAAATCAGAAATAGCCCATCCTTCCAAACCAAACTGTATGATGTATTCGTTGCCGTTATCGTCCAAAGAGTATTCCCTTAACGCCCCTTTTTCAATGAATGCAATGGCTTTACATACATCGCCTTCCTGTAAAAGATATTGCTTTTTACGAAGTTTTTTCGTTGTAAGATAAGCTTTGATTTGTGCTTCTTCTTCTGTTGTAAGGGAAACTTTCTTATTGAAATTCTTAAAAAATAATTCGCACATATACCAGGTTAGATTAATTGTGCAAAGATGTAAATAAACTGCAAAATGTAAATTTGTTACATCAAGTACATTAACGCCGTATCAAACAATTGAGCATTATTAAACAATATTTACAATAAAGTTTTTTTGCCTTTTGTAAAAATATATCAATGCCTGTTTAAATTTTATCTGTGGTCTTTGCCATGCTTCTTTTATGCCTGTAAATTTTGTATTTGTGTTTTTATACTAATACAAACAGCTTGAAGTTTTAATAATTTTTAGGTGATAAAAGAAGCATTGAAACTGGTAGAACAATATTTAAACTTTCCCAAAAAAGTAAAAGGTAAAAGGGCTTCCTTTGATCGTATAAAACACAAAAAAAGGAGGCGAAGTACACATTTACCTGGACACGCCCAATTTCGAAAATAGCAAAACTGTTTTTATCAATAAAGCAAACGAATAGACTGTTTCTTGTGGTAAGTGCAATTGAGCCACTTAAAGCCCACGTATCAAACGACCTGAGAGAATCACCCTGAATGCTGATTATACGGTTTCAATAAACATAAGTGATTTACCTGACATCATCGAAAAATACTTTAAAACCACTACTTCTTTTCCAAATTCCCCGAAGGCGGCAAAACATCAACATCGCGTTCTACTTCTGTTTGTTGCACATGTACCGCATAATCTGCCGGTGCTATTTTAACGCCTTTGTATTCGGCATAAACTTGCGTAAACTCCGCACCAAAATATAAAATAGCTGCCGTATAATAAACCCAAACCAGGATTACAATAAGCGAACCGGCTGCGCCATAAGTTGATCCGGTTCCGGTGGTAGAAATGTAAAGGCCGATCAAAAAACGGCCGATCATAAATAAAACAGCGGTAAACAAAGCGCCCGAACGGACGTCTTTCCAGCTAATTTTTACATCGGGCAATACTTTAAATATTACGCCGAAAAGTACGGTAATGACAATAAAACTAATGACGACGTTAAGGATGTTAACAAAGATGACGGTAATTGCAGGCAAAAAACGGGTCAGAACATCACCTAAAGCGATTACAACACCATTCACAACCAGCGAAACAATCAGCAAAAAACCCAAAGCAACGATCAGTGAAGAAGACAACAACCTGTCTTGCAGTAACTTTAACCACCCACGTTTTGGCTTTGCTTTAACCTTCCAGATGATGTTGATCGAATCCTGGATTTCTGCAAAAATACTCGTAGCACCAACAAGTAAAGTAATTCCACCGATGACTGCTGCACTTGTGGTTTTGCCCGAAAGCTTTGCGCTTTTAATCATATCCTGTATTTGTTTGGCGGCCTGATCGCCAACCATACCATTAATGCCATCAAATATTTTATTGTTATGAACGGCATCCTGGCCTAAAACCAACCCTACTAATGAGATGAGCAACAACAGCAGCGGTGCCAGCGAAAAAACGGTATAATATGCCAACGCTGCACTCAGTTTTAAACCTTTGTCGTCCAAAAACCCGTTTAGTGTACCCGATATCAGCTTAAACCCGTTTTTGAATGCTTCTTTTGTAAAATACTTTTTCATTGTTAAAGTTATTGTTAAAACTTTTATTGATACAATTTTAAAAAAAAGATCAAAGAGAAAACGCTTTTCAACTTGTTAACTGTATGCCGCTGTATATTGTTTAGTAAATTACAATAAAGTATTAACTTTAAGCGCAAAGCCAATACTGTTTTTAGCAGGTAAAAATTGGTAAGACGGCAAATGCAGTTTTTAGGTTTTTAGTACGAAGGTTTAATTTGATACCAATTTTATGATGATAAAAACAGCATTCTGTTTCCTTTTATTTCTCTCCTTTTTTGGTTTTGCCAAAGCTGCAGAAGTACATATAAACCAGTTTATCCTGAAAGAAAACCCTTTTGCCAAAGATGAAGTGGCCGTAGTTGCCTGTGATACTGCCGGAACGCCACAGGAAAACATCAACGGTTTATTTAATTTTACGGTGAATGGTTTTAAAGAAGAGTTAAAGTTTGAAAACGGGATTGCTTTTTATCACCATAAATTAGAAAAATCAAGCTTCTTGTATTTAAAACACCGCGACGATTACGGTTCGCATTCGCGCTTGTATTACATTTATAAACATGATTCTAAACTGGACCCTTATAGCATTAGCTGGAAATTTCTGGTTGCCGTCCCGCTGATTTTAATCTTGTTTGGTTATTTGTTCAAACGCTTTATCATCATCGCCATCGTGATATTTTGCATCTTCAGCTATTTTAATTATAACGGTGGCATGAGCCTGGGCACGTTCTTTGAAACCATTTTTGATGGTTTGAAGCACCTGTTTTAAAACGGCATCCCGATACCAAAGTTCAATTGCATAAAGCTGTATTTTTCGCCGTTGTTTTGCAGGTAATTATTTTTGAAGTCTCCGGAGTAAAACAACTCGCTTAAGTGATTCAGCAAAACCCATTGCCCGCTTCCGCTAAATTGCGGGTCTTTAAACTTTAGGCCGGCATCCAAACGAAAAACAAAGAAACCTAAATCAACCCGCAGCCCTGTGCCTATGCCAATGGCTGTTGTTTTTGGTAAAGTTGCCAGTGTAAATTTGCCGCCCGGGTTTTCGAGCGGTTGGTCTTTTAAGCGCCATACGTTTCCAATATCGGTAAAAACTGCGCCTTTCAATTTCGAGCCAAAAAAATTATTGGCGATTTTGTAACGGTATTCGGCATTGGCCACAATTTTGATCTCGCCAAACTGGTCTAAATATTTAAACCGGGCCCGCTGGTCATTATTAGCATAAAAAGTAGCCCGGTTAAAGCCACCCGGCCCAAGCGTACGCGGCAGCCAGGCACGCATATCATTGGTGCCGCCCACATAAAAGTTTTTCTCAAAAATTAGCTGGTTGCTATTGCCATACGGAACGCCAATCCCGGGGTTAATCCTGAAAATAAACTGCCGTTCGCCGCCCAAACTCCGGTAAAACCTTAAATCTGCCTCGCCTTTAACATATTGTGAAAAAGCCTGGCCAAAAACAGTGCGCTGGCCAAGTGTATCACGTTTTGCATTGGTTAGTTTACTGATTAAAGCCAGCGAGTTTCCGCCTAAATCCAAGTTTCCCCTAAAAAATATGAAGTTTTGGTAGCTGGTCAGCAAGCTGTAGTTTTTGGAAAAAGTATATTGGCTTCCGGCTGTGAAAACAG
>CAXTKQ010000038.1:17712-23504 GCA_964244955.1 uncultured Sphingobacteriaceae bacterium
GTAAGAATAGCGGTTCTGGGCCAACAAATCCTGGGCGGCCTGCGGGTCTATTTTACCCGAAGAAAACTGGATATTGATCGGCGTAAAAGAATATTGCCTACGGTTGTTTTCGGCCCAATCATAAGTGATGGAATTGATGATATTACGCCGCGCAACCAAGCCATTTTGAAAAAAATAATCGTAACTGGAAGCAAAAGTGGTGTGCGGGATGCCGTACAGCCCGGAAGCACGGATGCCAAAAGGCGAAATAATGCCCGGATAAGTTAAGTTGGCGCCGATTTTAAAATCCTGGTTTTGGATACCGTTGTTTAACGTGGCTTGTTCTTTGGCGTTATCGTACAAAATACTGTAGTTAAACTTAACCTGCAAAATTTCGGCACCGCCAAACAAATTTCGGTTGGTATAAGTATTGGCGAGGTTGAAACCGTAACGGCCATTGTTAAAAATAAATTCGGCTTCCACCCGGTTAGACATTTTTTTAAGCGGGATCAATTCTATCCTGCTGTTTAACCGGTTGGTGCTGTCGGCCGTTTTGGTGTAGGCCGGGCTTGGAACATTCCGAAAAACGTTTAATTCGGATAAACGCGTGGTGGTTAACGTTTGGTTGTTGATGTTGTACAACTGCCCTTTTTTTTGAAAAATGTAGCGCGTGATGGTCTTGGAGTTAAACTTCCCCGAAAAATCTACAAACCGAAACTGCGAGTCTAATTGTAAAGTATCGGCTTTTCCGCGCGCCCTTCCCGAGCTTCGGTCAACCACAATCAACGTATTATTGATGGTAAAAGGAGTATGCGCTTTTTTGCCTGCCGGGTTGTCCACCACCAAATCCACATCTACCAAACCTTTGTTCAAAGCGGTATCAACCGAAAAGTTAACGTATTGCCGGTAAAAATCGTAGTAGCCGTTGCGCTTCATCAACTGGTAAAACTGCTCGCGGTCAAACGCCAAACTGTCTTCATCATATCGCTGGTTTGGCCTGATCCGCGTAATCATACTTTTATTGGCATGGTATAAAACAGCCAATTTCGGGTCGGCAATACTGTCTTTATAACGGCGCACTTTAAACATCGTTCCCGGCGTAACCGTAAAAATCAGTTCTGCTTTTTTGTTTTTGATTTTGATGTCATCAGCAACCCGCGCATTTAAAAAGCCTTTGTTCTGCAAAAATTTTTGGATTTGTAATCTGGAAAATTCCACCAAATCACTGTCTAAATATTCTTCTTGCCGTTTTTACTAAAGGCATAATAAAACTGTAAGTTTACGATGCTGTTGGGCTGCTGCTGCTTGTCCACATAATTTTTGGCCGGTTCGGCAAATTCTTCGCTGATGCCTTTCACCGTAATTTTTCGCACTAAAGATTGGTTCGGTTTTAACCTTCGTGTTATGCTGCATCCGGAAACCAGGATCAGGCTTAAAATACTTAAAATTGCAACTGTATTTAATTTAGCGTACACGTATGGTTTCAAATCAAATCTCTTTTTTAAAATCATTACAACAAAAGAAGCACCGGAAAGCGCATGGCCTGTTCCTGGTTGAAGGGCTGAAATCTGTAACCGACTTTTTGCATTCAGATTTTTATACGGTAAAAACAGTATATCATACGCCGCATTCAGCATCAAAAATGCTGAAAGTTTCGGGTAAAATAAAGCTTGAAGAAGTTTCGGCGGCCGAATTAAAAAAAATCAGCAGTCTCGCAACACCGCAGGAAGTAATTGCGCTGGTAGAAATTTGGGAAACCAACGAAATTAAACCGCAACAACTGGCCAACCAGTTTACGCTGGTTTTGGATGGCATACAGGATCCGGGAAACCTGGGGACGATCATCCGTACGGCAGACTGGTTTGGCATTTCGCAAATTATTTGTTCTGAAGATACCGTTGATGTTTACAACCCGAAAGTGGTGCAGGCAACGATGGGTTCGCTTTCGCGGATTAAGGTGCATTATGCCAACTTGCTTCTTTTACTGCCCCAAATTAAGCAACCCGTTTTTGGGGCGATGCTGCACGGCGAAAACATCTACCAAACCAATTTCGGAAAAGAAGGGTTGATTTTGATGGGCAACGAAGGCAATGGCATCCGGCCGGAAATCCAAGCTTTGATCAGCAGGCAAGTTACGATACCACAATTTGGCAAAGCAGAATCTTTAAACGTGGCCATTGCCACGGCTATTTTTTGCAACGAGATCAGCCGGAACCGATTGAAATAAAAATTGCCCGAAAAGAATATTTTGTTATTTTTGCAGGCTTAAACAGGGTCGGGTGGCCGAGTGGCTAGGCAGAGGTCTGCAAAACCTTTTACAGCGGTTCGAATCCGCTCCCGACCTCAACAAAAAATATTAAAAAACAAAGATCATGGGCGTTACGCGTTTAAAAAGAAAAGATAGAAAAAACAAAACTGTTTCCCGTTTGGAAGTACAGCATTTAAAAATGGCCTCCAACTTAGAATTGGGCTCCCGTTCTGTTCAGCCTAAAAACGACCAGTTGGCAAAAAACAACGAAGCGATCCGCATTGCTTTGGGCAAATAAAAAGCTTCTTTTACCGGTAAAAAATATATAAATCCTGTTTGCTTTTTTGCAGGCAGGATTTTTTTTGTCATTTCGACCAAAGGGAGAAATCTTCTTTCCATATCCACCAACTTTTACCCGATAAAAGAAGTATTTGACTTTACGCTTTGATGAAGATTTCTCCCTTCGGATCAAAATGACAACATACAATTCAAACTCCTTTTCTCAACAAACTTTGATTAATCTCTTTAATCAATCCCGGCCCTTCATAAATAAAGCCTGTATATAATTGGATCAGTGAGGCACCTGCTTCCAATTTCTCCAAAGCATCTGCTGCTGAATGTATCCCGCCAACGCCAATAATCGGAAATGCTTTTTCGGATTTTTCTGATAAATACCGGATCACTTCTGTTGACCGTTTGCTTAATGGTTTCCCGCTTAATCCGCCGGTTTCATTTTTTATTTTTTGCGGAGAAATTAAACCTTCACGCCCAATTGTTGTGTTAGTTGCAATTACCCCGGCAATCCCGCTTTCTTTTACAATCTCGATAATATCGTCTAACTGTTCGTTTATTAAATCCGGCGCAATTTTTAAAAGAATTGGCCGCGAAACATCGTTCTTCCGGTTGCGCTGCTGCAAAGTTTGCAACAGCTTTTTTAACGGCTCTTTTTCCTGCAACTCGCGCAAACCTGGCGTATTGGGCGAACTTACATTCACCACAAAATAATCCACCACATCAAAAAGCCGGTCGAAACATTTTACATAATCGCTTACCGCATCTTCGTTCGGTGTGTTTTTATTTTTGCCAATGTTGCCGCCGATAATGAGGTGCGGGGTTTGAGGTTTGAGGTTTGAGGCGCGAAGTGCGGATTGGCGGTAACGGCGGATTCGTTCTGCAACTACATCAACGCCTAAATTGTTGAAACCCATTCGGTTAATTAATCCGGCATCTTCGGGCAACCTAAACATTCTTGGTTTTGGGTTTCCGGGTTGGGGCAAAGGTGTAACCGTTCCAACTTCTACAAAACCAAAACCGAGGTTGGCCATTTCGCCCATCAGTTCCCCGTTTTTATCGAAACCTGCTGCCAAACCAACCGGGTTTTTAAATTTCAAACCAAAAACTTCCCGCTCTAATTTTGGATTTTCTATGGTAAAAACAGTACGGCTAAGTTTTCCAAATCCCGGGAAACGGTTAAAACGTTTTAAATTTGCGGTTACAATATGATGGATTTTTTCGGGATCAAATTGGAAGAATAGCGGACGGATAAGTTTGTACATAAAATGCTGATACTGTTTTTAGCACCTAAAAATCAGTGCATAATTTTAAAAATCAATTCTTTCATCAGTTCGCCGTTATCGGCTATAGAATTTACGCCTTTACTTTTCAAATCGTAATCGCGCAGCAAACTGATGACTTGCATGGTTTTGTTAAAGTTAAAAGTTCGGCCGGCCTGCTCAAAATCTTTTACAAAAAACGGACTAACGCCTAAAGTTTTTGCCACGTTTTGCGGCGATTTATCAGCAAGATAATGAAACTTGAGCACTTTGATAAAGTAATAATTTAAGTTGCCCAAAACCAGCACAAACGGGTTTGCTTTTTGGTTGGCTTCAAAATAATTGATGATGCGGTTTGCTTTCAATACATCTTTCCGGCTCAACGCAGTTTGCAATTCAAACACATTGTATTCTTTGCTGATGCCAATGTTGTCCTGGATATCTTGTGTCGTGATTTCTTGTCCGGCTGCAACATTTAGCATTAATTTTTCCAGTTCGTTTGCAATTTTGGATAAATCGTTTCCTAAATATTCCGACAACAATGCCGAAGCTTGTGGTTGTATCTTGTAGTTTTTTGCGGCCACAAATTGTTCTACAAACGCCGGAACTTTGCTATCGTACAAAGGCGAAGATTCGAAAACCAAACCATTTTTTTCGATGGCTTTGTAAGTTCTTTTGCGCTTGTCAAACTTGCCGTACTTGTAACAAAAAACCAAAATTGTACTTTTCAGCGGGTTTTCCAAGTAGGCCAAAACCGGGTTGATGTGTTTCTTATTCTCGTCATCGCTTCCCCACTTCATGTCCTGTGCTTCTTTTACCAGCACAATTTGGTAATCGGCCATCATCGGATAACGCTTTGCCGCATTAATTACCGCCATCGGGTCGGTATCTTTTCCGTAAAAAACCGTTTGGTTAAAACCACGTTCGGCTTCGCTAAGTAACTCATGCTCAACATAATCGCCAATCTCGTCTATAAAATACGGTTCTTCGCCGTGCAGCAAATACAGCGGTTTCAGTTTCCGGTTTTTCAGGTCTTTCAGTAACTCGTTCGCAGTCATATTTTCAACCGCCAAATTACAAAATCCCTTTAGGTTTGCTGTCAATTATTGCCGATTTTCGTGCCGATGGAACTCCTTTGCCCGCTCAACCTGCCGCCCTACCCTTTTCAAATTACCGAACGCAACAAGCAGTTTTTTTTGTTTGATGAGATCCGCAAAAAAACTTTGTTGATAACGCCCGAAGAATGGGTACGGCAGCATTTCATCCAATATTTAATGCTGCAAAAGAAGTATCCCAAAAGTTTGATCCAATTGGAAGGCAGTTTGAAACTAAACGGACAATCCAAACGATCGGATATTCTAATTTTTAATTCACAAGGAGAAAAGATTTTGCTGGTAGAATGTAAGGCGCCGTCGGTCAAAATTACACAAACAGTGTTCGATCAAATTGCAAGATACAATATTGTGCACCGCGTTCCTTTGCTTGCTGTAACCAATGGTTTGGAGCATTTTTATTGCAAGATTGATTTTGAACAGGAGAAATATTTTTTCGTGGATAAATTGCCTGATTATGAAGAATTAAGCCCGAAATAACGTAACTTTTTGCAACAAGGTTTCCGTATAAGAGAAAAACCTAAGTTGTATGACCAATCAACTCAACCTCAACTACCGAAATGCAAATGCCAACTTAAACAAACTTTGGCTTTACAGCAGCATTTTTTTATCTGCTTTAGTCCTGATTACGCTTTGCTCGTCTGTTGCAATTTTACCCGCAGCTTTTTATCTAAGCAATGTGGTCTTGTGCCTGTTGTTTATTATCGTTGTGGTTGTTTTAAAATTCAAAAAAAAGCCGGTTGAATTGGTCAAGGTTGAAGAAAACCAATTGCACTATTTTTGCCCGGTAAAAAAGGAAGTTATTGTGATCCCGGTAAATGAAATCACCAAAGTAACGACACAATTTTGCGAATTGCAAATCCATACTTTTAACCGCACCCATTGTTTAAACCTGAAAAA
>CAXTKQ010000038.1:23514-28878 GCA_964244955.1 uncultured Sphingobacteriaceae bacterium
GCGTTGGGAAATTAAGGAAATGATTAAAAAGTTTGCGGTTGAGAATGAGCAGCGGGCTTGTGGGTTTTGAAATTAGATTTATTTGCAAGTCTTTTTGTCATTTCGACTAAAGGGAGAAATCTTATTCAAATCAACTTAATTTAAAAGGGTTACACTATGGATATTTTGAGCTTAATACTACTTGTTATATCAGAATCTTTTTTAAAGATTGTATTAAGCTTACCTAAGTAGTAATACTTACTATCTGTAAATTTTATAACAAAAAAGTTAAAAAAAAGCCGTTCTACTTTTAAAAATTTTGTGGAAGGTATTTGCTTCTTCATCATAAATTTTTCAATTACAAATACATCTTCATTCCATTCTATATCGCTGAAAGAATACCAGATAAAATTTATAAAAATAATCATCCCAATTAAAAATATCCAAAAATTTAAGGAAGAACTAATCAAATAATTCATTCCAATAAGTAAAAGTGAAAAGATAAATAAAGAAGTTTGATTAAACTTAAAAATGTTTAATCCAAGTGAGCTATACTTATTCACTTTACAGTTTAATATCCATTGTTAGCATTATTTCCCTCCCGCTTTCATCAACTTGTAATTTCGATAAGCCGCAAACAACAAATATCCTCCTGCCAATAAATTCCAGGTAATTGAAAAACTGTTTTTGGCAGATTTGTTATAAACCGCACTGTATAAAGCTTCGGCCAAAATTAAAATCCCGGCGATTAGGGAAATGTAAAACATGGTTTTAGGGTTCATATCTAATTTTGTTTAGAGTGTAGGCAACTAACTTTTAAAATACAAGCCAATAACCATTAAGGCTAATGCAAAAAACAAGCCTACAAACCATTTGATCATATCAGTTTTAGCATTAGCCAAATCTTCTTTCGATGCTAAATGGCTGGTTTTATCCACAACTGTTTTATCAACTTTGGCCTCTATGTAAGCCGTTAGATTCTCGGCGGTGTCTTTATCAAGTTTCTCGCTTAACAAAGAGTACAATTGAGTTATACTAATATTCATATTTTTAATATTCTTAGCAATAGACTTCTAATATACAACTAAAATCCTAAAACAATCACTATACCAATCCCGCCAAACCTTCTTCCAGCATTTTAATTTTGGCTTCGGCATCGGCTTTTTTCTGCTGCTCGTTGGCTACAATTTCGGTTTTGGCGTTTTGCACAAAACGTTCATTGCTTAACTTGGCTGTTACCGATTTTAAAAAACCTTGCAAATAAGTTAATTCTTTTTGGATGCGTTCGCGTTCGGCTTCAACATCAATTTGATTAGAAAGTTCGATAAAAAACTCATCCGTTCCGGCGATAAAGTTAGCTGTAATCTTTTCATTAGTAAAATCAACACTGCTTAAATTTCCTAACTTGGATAAAACCGGTTGATAAGTTTGATAATCAATTTCTGAATTGGATTTGATCATTAAAGGCAAAGCTTCTTTTGGCGAAATCTGTTTTACGTTCCGCGTGTTCCTGATTTCGGAAACTACTTCTTTTACCGTACTAATTTCATTCAGTAATTTTATGTTGATTCTGCCAACTTTCGGTTGTTGTGCTACAATACAACAATCCAATTCAGCACGCTCGCCAAACAATTCATCATGCCATAATTCTTCGGTTAAAAAAGGCATAAAAGGATGAACGATTTTTAGGATATTTTCAAAAAAACCAACTGTTGACTTGTAAGTTTGTGCATCAATTGGTTGCTGATAAATTGGTTTTACCATTTCTAAATACCAGGCGCAGAAATCGTCCCAAACCAATTTGTAAGTCGCCATTAAAGCTTCCGATAATCGGTATTGTTTAAAGTTTTCTTCAATTTCTATCAAAGCCTGGTTAAAACGGCTTTCAAACCAATCAATCGAAGTTTGATTTGGATTAGACAATTGTTCATCCAATTCCCAGCCTTTTACCAAACGGAACGCGTTCCAAATCTTGTTGGCAAAGTTCCTTCCCTGTTCGCAATGGCTTTCATCAAACATCAAATCGTTTCCTGCGGGAGAAGAAAAAAGCATGCCAACACGAACGCCATCCGCGCCGTATTTCTCGATCAAATCCAGCGGATCGGGAGAATTGCCAAGCGATTTAGACATTTTCCGCCCCAATTTATCGCGCACAATTCCCGTGAGGTAAACATTTTTAAACGGTGCTTCGTGCTTAAATTCATGTCCGGCCATAATCATCCGCGCTACCCAAAAAAACAGGATTTCGGGTGCCGTAACCAAATCATTGGTTGGATAATAATATTGCAGATCAGCATTGCCCATACTGTTTTTACCACCAAAAAATTGGGGATCGAAAACAGAAATTGGCCAAAGCCAACTCGAAAACCAGGTATCTACAACGTCTTCATCTTGGCGAACACTTTTTAAATATATTTTTATCTCATTTTCTGTTAAACCTGCTTGTTGATAGTAAGCTCTAAATTTTTCAATAGCATCGGCTGAATTTTTAGCAGTGAGTTCCTGAAACATTCCTAAACCAATTGGTACGTTAATGTCTTCATTTGATTTAACTTTAGGCCCATACCAAACAGGGATTTGTTGCCCCCACCACAGTTGCCGACTGATACACCAATCTTTCACATTTTCCATCCAATAACGATACGTATTGGTAAATTTTTCAGGAATTAATTTTATTTCTCCGTTCAAAACATAATCTAGAGCTGGGCCAGCCATTTCTTCCATCTTACAAAACCATTGTAAAGAAAGCTTAGGTTCAATCACAGCATCCGTTCTCTCTGAAAAACCAACCTGGGATTTATATTCTTCAACTTTTTTTAAATACCCGTATTCTTCTAACAATTTAGCAATTTCTTTTCGAGCAACAAAACGATCCTTACCTACTAAAATCTTTGCATCTTCATTTAACGTACCATCGTCATTTAAAATGTCAATAACAGGGAGGTTGTGTTTTATTCCAAGATTGTAATCATTTAAGTCATGCGCCGGCGTAACTTTTAAACAACCTGTACCGAAATCCATATCTACATATTCATCAGTAATTATGTATATATCTTTGTTTATTAATGGAATAGTTACGATTTTACCATGAAGGTGTTTATAACGCTCATCATTTGGATTAACACAAATTGCAGCATCAGCCATAATAGTTTCAGGTCGAGTGGTTGCTACAACTAAGTATTCATCTGTTGCGAAAATTTCTGGAGAATCCGTAGGCATTGCTACTACGTTATACTTAATATAATACAACTTCTGGTTCACTTCCTTGCGGATCACTTCCTCATCAGAAACAGCCGTTTTTCCCTGCGGATCCCAATTAACCATCCGCACGCCGCGATAGATCCAGCCTTTTTTGTACAGGTGGATAAAGGTATCAATTACGCCTTCGCTCATATCGGGGTCCATGGTAAACTTAGTGCGGTCCCAATCGCAACTGGCGCCCAGTTTTTTCAGTTGTTCCAGGATGATTCCGCCGTATTTTTCTTTCCATTCCCAGGCGTAGTTTAAAAATTCTTCGCGGCTCAGATCTTTTTTGGCGATGCCGTGTTCTTTCAACATGGCCACAACTTTGGCTTCGGTGGCGATGGAAGCATGGTCAGTCCCCGGCACCCAGCATGCATTTTTGCCCTGCATCCGCGCCCTTCTGATCAAAACATCCTGAATGGTATTGTTGAGCATATGGCCCATATGCAGTACGCCGGTTACGTTTGGCGGCGGGATGACGATGGTGTAAGGTTCGCGCTCATCCGGTACGGACCTGAAAAAGCCGTGTTCCATCCAATATTGGTACCATTTATTTTCGGTTTCTTTTGGGTTGTATTTTGTAGAAATCTGCACAATATAAAAATCAAGGTAAAATATTTTTATCAAAAATAGGCTTTAAGGCTGATTTTTGAAGAAAGCGGTTGGATAAAAAAACAGTGGTAAAAAAAGCATCCGAAAAACAAAACCTAACAAGAGTTTGCCGATAACAATATTTTTACAATTAAAAGGAAAGTTATAGATTGGTGTGTTTCTATTGCTTTGTTTTAGAAGAAGGATTTAAATAAACTACCAATCAACCAGTTAACTTATTAATACCAATTTTATGCCGATAAAAGAAGCATGCAAGTTTTTCTAAATACTTCTTTTATCAACCTTTTTATAATGTATATTTAACATTTAATTAAAACAGAAAATTAATTTTTTAAAGATGAATTTGAAGTACTCAGGATTGGCCATTACCAGCGCAGTTTTGTTTTCTATCGGTGCCATGGCCGGAAACGGCGAGCCGGTAAAAGGCGGAAAACCAGTTCCGCCAAAAAAATTTATTGACCGTGCCAACATGGATTTGGCGGTAAAACCGGGCGACAATTTTTTTGAATACGCCAACGGAACCTGGCTTAAAAACAACGAAATTCCAGCAAAAGAAACCCGCTGGGGAAGTTTTAACGTACTACGCGATTTCAATATCAACGCGGTAAAAACATTGCTAAACAAAGCAGAGGCCAATCAAAATGCCGCGCCTGGCTCTATCGAAAAACGCGTTGGCGATTTTTATGCTGCCGCTATGGACAGCGTAACGATCGAGAAATTAGGTTATACGCCTATCAAACCTGAACTGGACAAAATCAGCCGGATTACGGATTTAAACGGTGTTTTGAATGAAGTGGCCGTGATGCGAACTACCGGTATTGCCTCGCCGCTGTTTGGTTTTTATGTAGGCCAGGACAGTAAAAATGTAAACAAGATGATTGTGCATTTGAGCCAGGGCGGAACTTCTTTGCCCGACCGCGATTACTATCTGAAAAACGATGCGCGCACGCAAAAAATTCAGACGGCGTACAAAAACTATATTGTTACTTTATTTACTTTAACCGGAACTGACCAGGCAACGGCACAAAAAAATGCCGAAACTATTTTTGGCATTGAAAAAGCATTGGCAGCCGCACAAATGAGCCGCGTTGAAATGCGCGACCCACAGAAAACCTACAACAAATTTGCCGTTTCAGGTTTCAGCAAAACTACACCTGATTTGAATTGGAACGATTTGATGGCCAAAATGAAAGTGCAAGGTCAGGATTCCCTTTTGGTTTCTAACCCGAAATTTTTTACTGATGAAGATGCCTTATTAAAATCTACTTCAGTAAACGATTGGAAAACTTATCTGCAATGGAACGTGCTGAAAGGTTCTGCCTCTTATTTAAGTTCCCCTTTTGTAAAAGCACAATTTGCTTTTAGCCAGGTATTGTCCGGCCAAAAAGTACAAACACCAAGATGGCAACGGATGTCATCATTAACAGATGGCGCCATTGGCGAACTGTTGGGGCAATTGTATGTAAAAGAATATTTTACACCGGAAGCGAAAGCACGGATGACGGAACTTGTTGCCAATCTGCGTAAGGC
>CAXTKQ010000038.1:28888-29340 GCA_964244955.1 uncultured Sphingobacteriaceae bacterium
CAATAAATTAGATTGGATGAGCGATGTAACCAAGAAAAAAGCCATTGACAAACTGCATGCTTTTACGCCTAAAATTGGTTATCCGGACAAATGGAAAAACTATAATGGTTTGGTAGTCAACAGGAATACGTTTTTTCAGAACGTGAAAAACTCTGACATTTGGGATTATAACGAAATGATTGGCTTTTTAGGCAAACCGGTTGACCGTGGCCGTTGGGGAATGACGCCGCCAACGGTTAACGCTTATTACAACCCGGTAATGAACGAAATCGTTTTTCCGGCAGGTATTTTACAGTTCCCTTTCTTCGACCCAAAAGCAGACGACGCGGTTAATTATGGCGGAATTGGAGCGGTAATCGGCCATGAAATGTCGCACGGTTTTGACGACCAGGGAAGCCAGTATGATAAAGACGGAACGCTGCGCAACTGGTGGACAGCCGAAGACCGCAAAA
>CAXTKQ010000039.1:0-29003 GCA_964244955.1 uncultured Sphingobacteriaceae bacterium
ACCTGCCGGTTTTTGCAATTTCGGTTTTAACGGACGAAGGTTTCCCGGATGAACTGAAACCGGTTTCGGTAGATGAAATTATTGCCGTGGCACACGCTGCCGAACCAAAAATGACTTTGATCCTGAAAGAACTGATTGCCGACCTGTGATATTAAAGCCGCTTAAATTTCTGTTTTTTCTGCTGGTTTGCCTGTATGCGCCGTCTGTTTACGCGCAATACGGTCGCACAACCAATTCTAATACCAACACCAATCCGTTTAATCAAAACGATACGACGAAAAGGAAGCCCGCAAAGGCTTTGACCGACGACCAGTTGCTGGACACTTTGCGCAAACGCGACGAACATAAAGGCGATACGGTTATTTTTACCTCCAAATTTATCCGCGTAACCAATGAAAAACTGCTGAACGACAGCACACAGGTTTTGCCTTTGGACACGACATTGACCAACTTCGAAAATTACAGTTCGTTGTACCAGCCGCGCAGCCCGAAAATAGGGTTAGGGAATTTGGGCCTGGCCGATCGAAATTTACTTTTTGAACCGGTAAAAAAAGTAGGGTTTGATATTGGCCTGCACGCTTTGGATGATTATTTGCTCAAGCCCGAAGACGTAAATTACTACCGCGCCCGCACGCCCTTTACCAATTTATACTATGTAAACGGCGCATTAAAAGAACAGGTTTTCCGGGTTACGCATACGCAAAACATCAAACCCAACTGGAATATCGGCTTCAACTTTAACCGCATTGGTTCGGTTGGTTTTTATCCGCGGCAAAAAGCAGACCACCTGGAAGCCGCTATTTTTACCTGGTACGAATCTAAAAGCAAGCGCTACAATTTGCTGGGCAACCTTAATTTTAACAATTTAAAAATGCCCGAAAACGGTTCCATTTTAAATGATACCATTTTCAACGGTTCTTCGGGCACCACTGGCACAAGCGGTTCGCTGTCTAAAAGTTCGCAGCCGGTAAGGCTCAACAATTCGCGCGATAATTGGCGCAACAACAGCATTTACATCAAGCAGTTTTATTACATCGGCCGCACAGAAGGTTTAAAAACTGGTGCAGGCTCGTCTGCCAGCGTGTTGCCTACGCAGCGTGTTTCGCACACTTTTACTTACAACACGCAGAAATACACGTATTTGCAGGACGAGTCCGATCAGTACCACGTTTTCCCGCTTGCCAGGTACGATTCGTTGTACTCGCGCGATTCCGTCAATGTCAAACATATCCGTAACGATTTTTCTTACAGTTTTTACCTTCGTGGAAATGCCGTTAAGTTTGTGCGCAACGAGTTGAAACTGGATTTGGGTTTGGTGCACGATTATTACAACTACAGCCAATACGTGCGGCAGCCGGGGCAACTGGCCACTTCCAACTACCAGCAATTGGTAAACCGCACTTCATTTCAGGACATCACTTTAAAAGCACGTTTGGGTTATAATTTAAGTAACCGTGCCGCTTTGGATGCCAACTTTCAGCAGGTAACTTTGGGCAGGGAGTTTGGCGATTATTTGTACGACGCCAAACTGAACGTTTTGCTGGGCAACAAAATTGGCCGCGTGATTTTGGAAGGTTATACGCAAAGCAATACGGCGCCCATCATTTTTACCAACTGGACTTCCAGCCATTACGATTTTCATAACAGCTTCAGCAAACCAAAAACTACGGGCTTGTGTTTCAATTATCAAAACGACAAGTTGCAGTTTGATGCCAAGGCCGAATACTTTTTGCTGAACAATTACCTGTATTTTCAAGTGCCGCAGGATTCTTTAAACAATAACCCGAAGGCAATGCAAAATAGCGGCGCGATCAGTTTGTTAAAAATCAGCGTTGGCAAAAACTTTACCTGGCGCAGCTTGCATTTGGATAATTATTTTGTTTACCAAAAAACAGATAACACCAACGTTTTGCGTACGCCCGAATACTACGTTTACAGCAGTTTTTATTACACCAAACGTTTTTTTAATGTGCTGCACACCAATATGGGCTTTGCGGTAAGGTACAATTCAACTTATCTGGCACAAGCCTATGCGCCCGGGATTGGCCAGTTTTACAATACCAATTCGGCAAACAACGTTACGTTCCCAAGTTACCCGGTGGTTGATTTTTTTATCAAAGGCACTTTACGGCGCACCAATCTTTTCTTAAAGTACGATTATGCCAACCAGGGCTTGTTTAGCAAAGGGTTTTACACAGTGATTGCCCCCGGCGGCAGGAGCGGCTACCCAATGCAGGACAAGCTGTTAAAATTTGGCGTGAGCTGGAATTTTTATGATTGAGGCTTTGCGCTGCCATTCTGGCGTTCTGTTATCCCATGATAGGAAGGACCTTCTTCAATCCTAATTTTTAGGTGGTAAAAGAAGCATCAGAAATTTGAAGAAGATTTTTCCCTGCGGTAGAAATGACAAAGCAACCAATCGTTCTAAGCTTGTTAAAAAAACCAGCGATCAAATGCTTCTTTTATCGCCCAAAAATCGTTGTATTTTTAATGGCCCTGGTTTTGATATTGTGCCCTCGAAGCTAAGATTGCAGGCATATTTGCAGTTGCCCAATCGGTCAGCATGGCAATGGATGGCAGCATACTTTTGCCCATTTCGGTTAACGTGTATTCTACCTTTGGCGGTATTTGCGGGTACAGTTTTCGCGCCACCAGGCCATCTGCTTCAAGCGTTTTCAAGGTAACGGTCAGCATCTTTTGCGAAATACTGCCAATATGATGGTTCAGTTCGTTAAAACGAAGCGTTCCATAACTGCCCAACAAATCAATAATCAAGATTGACCATTTATCGCCAATGCGGTTCAAAACGTTCCTGACCGGGCAATTTGCATCTGGATAAACATCTTTTAAATTTTCTTTTTTCATAACTGTCTCAAAATCAACAATGGTAACCCCGGCGTTAGTAACTGGTTTGCAAGTGCCTTCTTGTTTAGCATTTAGTTACCATTTACCTTTGACTCTCCAAAAGTAAGTAAATTCTTTTGGGTAATTCAGATAAATATTCAACTTAAAAAACAATCAACATGATTTTAATTACAGGCGCAACAGGGCATTTAGGAAAGGCAACCATTGATTTCCTGCTTAAAAAAGTACCCGCCAGCCAAATTTCGGCTTTGGTAAGAAGCGAAGCCAAAGCGGCGGAGTTTACAGAAAAAGGCATTACAACGCACATCGGCGATTATACCGATTATGATTCGATGGTAAAAGCATTTGCAGGAACGGATAAACTGTTTCTGATTTCATCCAGTGATTTGGGCGGAGACCGTTCTGTACAGCACATCACGGCAATTAAGGCAGCAAAAGCAGCAGGCGTAAAGCACATCGTTTATACCGGTATTGACCTTAAAGACCCCGATCATACGGCGATTGCAGCAGTGGAAGACGCACACAAAAAAACAGCCGCTTATCTTAAAACTTCAGGCTTGCGTTATACTGTACTCGACAATAATTTATATGCCGATACGCTGCCCCAATTTTTAGGGGAAAAAGTGTTGGAAACAGGCGTGTTTTTTCCGGCAGGAACAGGTAAAGTGCCTTTTGCCACGCGGATGGACATGGCCGAGGCTTCGGCTGTGTTATTGGCAAGCGATGTGTATCAGGAAAACGTGTATCCTTTTGCTTCTGATGAGGTTTATTCTTTTGATGACATTGCCCAAATTTTGTCCGAATTATCAGGCAAAGAAGTGCCTTACCTCAACCCAACCAAAGACGCTTTCATCACACAGATGACAAAGTTTGGCGTGCCCGAAACAGCCGCCGGGTTTATGGCAGATTTTGGCGAAGCCATGGCAAACAACGAGTTTGATACCAAACGCACCGTACTGCCTTCGCTTTTGGGCAGAAAACCTACTTCGCTGAAAGCATATTTAAAATCGGTTTATTTTCCCGATGGCCAAGTGTAAATTTTGCTTTATTACTGAAAGAAGCTGCTTTTGAATTTAGCAATTGCGGCTTCTTTTTTGTTTGATACTGTATTTGTTTGGCAATACTGCAATCCATAAAAAACGGGTTTAAACTTTCTTGATGCCGAAAACTAAAATACTTTTTTTAAACCAAACGCCAATCCAAATTAACCGATGCTTCTTTTACCAAATAAAACTAGTGTCCCTGTTATCTATCCAAAAATAGCCGATCACAATTTTTATGCGGTAAAAGAAGCATCAGCCATAAATTTTTTGCGGTTATTGAACCCTTTGCAGTTTAACCTTGTCGGTTGAAGTATAAACAAGCGGATATTTTTCGAAGACTACGTTGCTAGGGTCTAAACCAAAGTTTACATCTTCGCGCACGCCCACAGATTTAAGGTTGTAATAACTGTTGATGAAAAGGTTTTGCCAAAACGGCAACTGGTTGTCAAACGATAAATAGGAGTTTACCACCACAAATTTGTAGCCGCCGATCGGGTTTCTTTCGAACTTAATTTCTTCGCAGTCATCGCGTTTCAGTTCTCCGGTTTCCATCAGTTCTTTCACTATTTTCCTGAAAAACAAATCCAATTTTGGTTCAACCCTAAAACCCAGCCGGAAAGTAATGTGATAGGCATCGTTTTTGGAAAGTTTGTGCACTTCGTACTGTAAAGTGTAAGGGTCGTCGGTGATTTTCACATAAAAAAACCAATAAACATCGGCCCTTTTTAAGGGCGAGGTAAAGATGGAGTTTAAGGTTTTGTTTTCGATTTTTTCTTTTTGCGGCGAAAACGTAAAGTAAATAAGATGGGTAGAATAAGTATCAATGCTGGTGCTGTGGCTTAGTTCGACCAATTTATTCAAATTTTCCGAGCCCCATTCGCTGTAAGTGATCAATCTGTTCTGGGTGATCCTGCCGCGCCGCCAAATAAGCATAATGGTAGCAATGGCGCTGCCCATCAGCAGCATGATCCAGCCGCCTTCGGCAATTTTTTTAAGGTTGGCAATTAAAAAGGAACTTTCGACCGCTAAAAACATGAGCGTGGTAGGTATGATTGCCGCCAAAGACCACCTGCGCGACAGCATATAAAGTGTGATCAAAAAAGTGGTGGAAAGCATGGTCAGCGTTACTGAAAGCCCAAAAGCAGCTTCCATTTTGGTTGATTCTTTAAAATAAAGCACTACGCCGATACAAGCAACCATCAAAGACCAGTTGAAAAAAGGGATGTACAACTGCCCTTTGATGGCACTGGGGAAAATAATTTTATGCCGCGGCCAAAGCCCTAAATGGATCGCTTCGTTGGCCAAAGTAAAGCAACCGCTGATGAGCGCCTGGCTGGCAATAATGGTTGCAAAAGTGGAAAGCACAACGGCCGGAATATCAATGTTGAAAAAAGGGCTTAAACTGTTTGCTTTGCCGGCATTTAAAAGCCAGGCCGTTTGCCCGGCATAAGAAAGGATGAGCGAAGTCTTAATAAAAATCCAGCTTACGCGGATGTTGTTGCGCCCTACGTGGCCCATATCGCTGTACAAAGCTTCGGCACCGGTAGTGCATAGAAATATCCCTCCAAGCAGCCAGAAACCTTTTGGGTAATGCACCAACAGGTTAATCCCATACATTGGGTTTACTGCTTTTAGCACACTAAAATTTTTGCTTAGTGCCAGCAAACCCATCACGCCGATAAAACTGAACCAAAGCACCATCACCGGCCCAAATATCTTGCCTATTTTTTGTGTCCCAAATTGCTGGATCACAAACAGGAAAATCAAAATGGCAATGATGATCGGTATGGTATCCAGGTGCGGGTAAAATAACCGAAGCCCTTCAATTGCGGAGGACACCGAAATAGGCGGCGTGATAATACCATCTGCCACTAAAAACGAACCGCCTAAAATGGCCAGGATCACCGCCCATTTGCCATAATAACGTTTTATCAATGCATAAAGTGAAAAAATCCCGCCTTCGCCGTGGTTGTCCGCTTGCAAGGTAATGAGGATGTATTTGATGGTAGTTTGCAAGGTAAGCGTCCAGATTACGCAGCTTAATACGCCCAGCGCTTTTGTTGGGTTGATGATTTCGCCCGGCTCAAAAACGGCGGTGTAGGTATATAAAGGGGAAGTGCCGATGTCGCCGAAAACAATGCCGGTCGCAATCAATAAACCCGCAAGTTTTACCTGCGATTGAAATTGCTGAACACTGGTGTGGGCTGTCGTTTCCATAAAGTTCTTTGCTTAAAAACTAACTAAAGTTAAACAAAGAATTTTGGCAACTGTTGCTGGGGAAGAAAATTTAAGTTTAGGATGAATTTTTTTATTGTAAACCTGAATCAGAAGGTATTGATGCTTCTTTTAGCACTATAAAATCAGTATAAATTTAAAGGCGTTAGGGTTTTTATACAGATAAAAACAGCATCAAGTCTTCTGCTTCTTTTTCTTCGCCGCAGGAAACAAAACGTTGTTCAAAATCAAACGATAACCCGGCGAATTGGGGTGCACATAACCAAAACGCCAATCCGATTCAGCTTCTAATTTATGATAACCAGAACAAATTGTAAGCAAATGATATTGTTGTTTTAATTACATTTTTTACAACCCTTTTTAATGCAGTATATGTTTAGTTAATTATAAATACAAATCAAATTTCAATACGATGAACAACGAGACTTCTGTTCAAAACAATAAGTTACCTGTAACAGACAGCGGATTGATAGCTGTATATGAATCAAACATGGTTTGGAACGGTGTAACAACTACAAGTGACGGCCGTGTGTTTGTTTGCTTTCCTCACCTTGAAAGTAATGCAGGCATTAAAATTGGAGAAATACTTTCAAATGGAACAGTTGTGCCTTTTCCAAATGAGCAATGGAATAGTTGGAAGGTTAGTGAAGACCCAACTGAAAAGTTTGTGCGCACTAATTCACTTCGTATCGGCCCTGACGGCAATCTATGGATAGTAGATACCGGCTGTCCAACGTTTGGCTCGGCTCCTATAAAAGGTGGTGCCAAACTGGTTGTTGTCGATATAAAAAAGAACGAAATATCCCGCATTATTTCTTGCGACGATTTTATTAAAAAAAATAGTGCCATAGATGATTTACGAATCGGGAAATCATTTATTTATGTTACCGATGCTGGAGAACCTAGCCTAATTGTGATTGATTTAAAAACAGGTAAAGGAAGGCGGGTTTTAGAAAACCAAATTTCTACAACAGACAGCCGTCCAATGTATGCAGAAGGCAAGGTTATGATGGAACAAGGCGACAAAGAATTCCATCTTCACGCAGATCAACTGGAGCTGTCGCCCGATGAAAAGTTTTTATACTTCCAGCCTGCATCAGGGCCAATGTTTAGGATCGAAACAAAATTTCTAAACGACCCTGCTTTAACAGCTATAACCTTATCGGCAAAAGCAGTGTTATGGTTCTGTACGCCCACTACCGGCGGAACGGCAATGGACTTAGATGGAAATATATATGTTTCAGATGTTGACCATCTTCAAATACTTAAAATAACACCAGAAGGAAAAAGCAGCATACTGATTAAAGACGATAGGCTGACTTGGGTTGATGCTTTATGGATTGATGGTGAAGGTTACTTGTGGATGCCCGAAGCACAATTAAACCGTACCGCTCCGTTTCAAAATGGCATATCCAAGGTTGTTTTTCCGGTACATATTTATAAACTTAAAATTGATGCCAAACAGATCAAATATTAGCCGCGTGGTTTAATCTGCTCCTTTTATTCTCCAACTCGCTGGGGTTGCAACCCCAGCCTTTGAGCTTAGGGTTTCTAATCAAAACAACATATTTTTTAAAAATTCACTCAACTTTTCCACATCCAACTTCTCCGCCAATTCATTCAAATCTTTAGCAACTGTATCAACCAAACGAATACACTTTTATACCCAATTACAAAATCTATCATCGAACCATTAAACTATTCGAAAATAACAAGTTGGAAAAATGTGGCAATCACATTTGCATCAACTGCGCAAAAACCAATTAGTACAACTTTAAAATGAATTATTACTGGATAATTATGGGCATGAAGTAGGGGTAATGCTTCTTTTATCAATAAAAAATACAAAAGGTATAATCGAGAGGGTTAAGCCTTTTGCATTTATATATGGGAGGTATCTTTTCAAATTTATGCCGATAAAAGAAGCATAGCCGGAAATGCGATCTAATCAAATCTGTAAACAATACTTTTTAAATTTATACCGATAAAAACAGCATCAGGTCTTCTGCTTTTTCTTTTTTGCAGCGGGAAACAAAACATTATTTAAAATCAAACGGTAGCCGGGCGAATTGGGGTGTAGTTTTAAATCTGTTGGTGGGTCGCCGATGGCGTGCTGGTAATCTTCCGGGTCGTGGCCGCCGTAAAAAGTCCATTGCCCTTTGCCGTAATCGCCGTGGATGTAACGCGCTTCTCCGGCCGATTTTAATTCGCCCAAAACTAACACGCCCGGCTTTAACAAATCTTTGCGGAAAGCTGTTGTCAAGCCCATAAACCCTTTGATCACTTTATCATGGTTTTGGGTGAGCATGGAAGGAACGACATCCCATTTGGCAGAAAAATCAAACAAGGTAAAAAAATCCTGTGGCCGTTCTACCGTTCGGGTAGCCGTAACATCAATGTTGCTGAAGCTGTGGCTGTACGGATTTTCGTCCAGCTTAAAATTCTGGAAAGCAAAAGTTTTAGTGAAATCGAGTTTGGATTGTGCGTTCGGATCGGCAGCATCACCATCAAAAATACGTTCGCAAATATCGGTTCCCTCGGCAGCCAAAGCAATATCAAAAGTATCGGTGCCAGAACACATCGCAAATAAAAAGCCGCCGCCCGAACAAAAATCGCGGATGTTTTTGGCTACGGCCAGCTTCATTTGCGATACTTTTTTAAAGCCCAGTTTTGCAGCCAATGCTTCCTGCCGCTGCTGGTCTTCGATGTACCAGGAAGCCGTGTGGAAAGCCGTGTAAAACTTGCTGTACTGGCCGGTAAAATCTTCGTGGTGCAGGTGCAGCCAGTCGTATTTAGGCAATTCTCCTTTGATGATCTCCTCATCGTACAAAACTGTGTACGGGATTTCGGCATACGTTAAAACCAGCGTTACGGCATCATCCCAGGGCAGCTTGCTTTTTGGGGAATACACGGCCATTTTAGGCGCTTTTTCCAGTTTCACCAAATCCATATTGGCGGAAGGATCGGTAATTTCGGTTAAGATCGAAGTAGCTTTTGCATCGGCCAAAACCTCGTAACTCACGCCTCTGATCTTGCATTCAGCTTCCGATTTCTGATCATATTTCAGCATAAAACTGCCCCCGCGGTAGTTGAGCAGCCAGTCCACTTCTTCGCTGTTTTTTAAAACCCAAAAAGCAATGCCGTACGATTTTAAATGGTCGTGCTGCGTTTCGTCCATCGGGATTAAAATGGAAGCCGCACCGGCCCGGAAAAAACCGGCTAAACCTAAAATTAATGTGATAAAAACAGTACGAAAAGGCCTCATCCTAAATAACTCTTAATTTAATATTAACTCCAAAATACTAACTTTGCCCTTCTTAAACGAAAAATGAGCAAAGCAATTATCAAAACTGAAAAAGGCGACATGACGGTAGAATTCTACGATCAGGATGCGCCGAATACGGTAGCCAATTTTACAAAGTTAGCAAAAGAAGGCTTTTACGATGGCGTAGCCTTTCACCGTGTGATCCCGAACTTTATGGTACAAACCGGCGACCCGCTTTCTAAAGACCCGGCAACGGCTTTTCGCGCGGGCAGCGGCGGCCCGGGCTATAAAATTGATTGCGAGCTAAGCGGCGGCAACCAATACCACGATCGCGGCGTGCTTTCGATGGCGCATGCCGGCCGTAATACCGGTGGCTCGCAGTTTTTTATCTGCCACAGCCGCACCAATACCGCACATTTGGACGGCAATCATACAGTTTTTGGAAAAGTAATTGACAATGTAGATGTGGTAGACCAAATCCGCCAGGGCGATAAAATTACCAGTGTAGAAGTGATAGATTAAGCAGTTGCCGGTTTTGAGTTGCCAGTTGCGGGTTCTTGGTTGTTGAAGACGGAAACCCTGAACTGGCAACAGGCAACAGAAAACTTAAAACCGAAAGAAAAATGAATTTACAGGGCATAGTATCCGTTTCCGGCAAACCGGGCTTGTGGCGCGCGATGGCACAAAGCAAAACCGGGTTTATATTGGAAAGTTTGGACGCACAAAAACTGAAACTGGTAGTGAACCTGAACACCGCAAAACTGGCAGCATTGGAAGAAATTACGGTTTTTGGCGAAGAGGAAGATTTAAAGCTGACTGATATTTTTGAGCGGATGAAAACGGCGGAAAACATTCCGGATGCCAAAAAAGCAGATGGCAAAACATTGCGTGCTTTTTTTCGGGAAGTAGCACCAGACCACGACGAAGAGAAAGTTTATGCTTCGGATATCAAAAAGATCATCAGTTGGTTTGAGCTATTAAAAAACCGGGCCTGAGTTTAACGCAGTGCCGGAAGCGGCAACTGCGCCAACAGAAGCTGAAACGGATAGCGAAACAAAGTAAGCGTAATTACTTTTCTGTAATTTCACCCCCAAAGGGAGCAATCTTTTTTCAACCAAAAGGTTGATTTTTAGGTGGTAAAAGAAGCATGCATTGTCATTTCGACCGCAGGGAGAAATCTTCTTTGAACAACATAAATCTTAATCACTTCGAAGAAGATCCCTCCCTTCGGGTCGAAATGACAGCAAACAAAAAATCCCGGCCATGCAGCCAGGATTTTTTTATTTTAAAAAGTAAACCTTTATCCTTTCACCTTCCCACCTTTAACCTAATTTCGCCAGTTCCTCTGCCATCGCCGCGCCAATTTCCGCCGGGGATTCTACCACACGGATACCACATTCACGCATAATTTTCATTTTTGCAGCAGCCGTGTCATCAGCACCGCCAACAATGGCTCCGGCGTGGCCCATCCGGCGTCCCGGAGGCGCAGTTTGTCCCGCAATAAAACCTACAACCGGTTTCGTTCCGTTTGCTTTGATCCAGCGGGCAGCTTCAGCTTCCATACCGCCGCCAATTTCGCCGATCATGATGATGCCATGCGTTTCCGGGTCGTTCATTAATAATTCAACCGCTTCTTTGGTTGGTGTGCCGATGATCGGGTCGCCGCCAATGCCAATCGCCGTCGTGATTCCCAAACCAGCTTTCACCACCTGATCTACCGCTTCATAAGTCAACGTTCCGGATTTGGAAACCACGCCCACATTACCTTTTTTGAAGATAAAGCCCGGCATAATGCCAATTTTAGCCTCATCCGCCGTGATAATCCCCGGACAATTTGGGCCGATCAAACGACAATCACGGTCCGAAATATATTCTTTCACCTGGATCATATCCTTCGTCGGGATACCTTCCGTAATGCACACAATCACTTTAATCCCGGCTTCGGCAGCTTCCATAATCGCATCGGCCGCAAAAGCGGGTGGCACAAAAATGATCGAAACATCGGCACCGGTTTGGTCCACTGCATCTTTTACCGTGTTAAAAACCGGACGGTTTAAATGTTGCTGGCCACCTTTGCCCGGTGTTACGCCGCCCACCAACTGGGTTCCGTATTCAATCATTTGCGAAGCATGGTAAGTGCCTTCATTGCCGGTAAAACCCTGGACAATAACTTTAGAATCTTTATTTACGAGAACGCTCATGGTTGATTTTCTTTATTAATGGCAAAGCTAATTTTTTTTGGCAAAACGCGATAATCCGATTCATCTTTTGTAATGCTTCTTTTATCGGTATAAATTCTGTGTGGTTTAACAAGGAGCGGAGACCGGAGAGGAAGGACTGCCGCTGATCCCGGTTTTTCGCCGCTCTTTTTTCGCTCTCCGCTCAACTTTCGGTCTTCCCGACTTCTTCATTTGGGCGTGCCCCTGCGGGTCGGGCTTTCCGCTACAAGTCCTCGCTCGTGCCTCGCTGCGGGCTTTCCGCTGCAATCCCTCACGCGGCAAAGCGGAAACTTTGCAAGCGGCTCCTCGCCCCGATTGTTCTGTCATTCCAACGATAGGAGGCATCTTCTTCAAATTACAAGAGTCTTTTCTGTTTGAAATAAGATTTCTCCCTTCCGATCGAAATGACAGCCTGAAAAAATACCGATAAAAGAAGCATCATCCAATCGCTTTTAAATACTTCGCTTCGTCAAATTCCTTTTCGCTTTTGGCTATGACTACAGTTGCAATTCCGTTGCCAATCATGTTGGTTATCGCCCGCGCTTCCGACATAAATCGATCAACGCCCAGCAAAATCGCAATCCCTTCCACCGGGATCACTTTTATCGCCGCCAGCGTAGAACTCAGCACAATAAAACCGCTTCCGGTAACGCCGGCCGCACCTTTTGAAGTAACCATCAAAATACCAATAATCGTTAACTGCTGCGCGAGGGAAAGATCAATATGAAAAACCTGCGCTAAAAAGATCACGCTCATGGACAAATAAATCGTCGTTCCATCCAAATTAAAAGAATAACCGGTCGGGACCACCAAACCAACAACCGGCTTGGCGCAACCAAATTGTTCCATTTTTTGCATCATACTTGGCAGAACGGATTCGGAAGACGAAGTGCCGAGAACAATCAAAATTTCCTGGCGGATAAACTTTAAATATCGCCATAAACTAAATTTGTAAATCCGGCAAATCACATTCAGAACCACAAAAATAAACAGGAGCATGGTTACATAAACACAAGCCATCAGCTTGGCCATCGGCAGCAATGCACTAAAGCCGTACGTGCCAACCGTAAATGCCATTCCGCCGAAAGCGCCGAGCGGAGCAAGTTTCATCACCACTTTCATGATGTTGAAGAACACTTTCGAAAGCTTGTCTAACCCGCGTAAAACCGAACTGCCTTCGCCCGCCATCTTATTCAAACCGTACCCAAAAAGAATGGCAAAAAACAGTATCTGCAAAATATCGCCCTGGGCAAAAGCTTCGATAATATTATGCGGAACAATGTGCGTGATAAATTCGCCCCATTTCATTTCGGAAGCTGCTTTTTGGTAAACCGCAATTTTGCTTGTATCGGTTGGTATCTTCGATTCAAAACCGTTTCCTGGCCTAATTAAATGTGCAATTAAAACACCAATCAGTAGGGCAAACGTGGTAACCAATTCAAAATACAACAACGCTTTACCGCCAACGCGGCCCACTTTTTTCATGTCGCCCATGTTGGCGATGCCCAAAACGATGGTTAAAAAGATGATCGGTGCAATCAACATATTGATCAGGTTGATAAACGTACCGCTGATTAATTTTGCCGTGGGCGCAAAACCGGGAAAAAGGAAGCCGATTAATGCACCAAAAATAATGGCCGTAACAACCTGGAAAGTAAGGTTAGCGAAAAGGTTTTTCATGCCGTAAAAACAGTATCCCAACTGCTTTTGCTAAGCTATTATCTTTTACTGATTTTATTTGCAGTAATTTGCCTTTGCCGGTCGCATTTAAACCGGTCCATCGTTTCGCTGCGCAGCATCAAATGTTTGGTGCTTCGGCCTTGCACGCGTTTTCGCCAGCGTTTAAAACTTTGCGGTTTCAGTTCGCGGCGCATCAGTTCGATGGTTTCCTGCTCTTTTAAGTTAAACTGAAATTGGATGGCTTCAAAAGGCGTGCGGTCTTCCCAAGCCATTTCAATGATGCGGTCGGTGTCGGTTTGGTTAAATGTTTTGGTGGTTTGCATGAAGGAAGAACCAGAATTTAATTGTTCTGGTTTGGATTAAAGTAGAATTTAGGTGGATAAAAACAGTATGGTATTATTCACAACCTAACTTTGATTTAGTTCTCACCCAACGGCCTTTTTTAACTTCTTTAACCAAATCATCAACATCTTGCTGAGTTGCTTTTGATTTACTTGTCAATTCTAAATATGTTGCATAATCAGCTAAATACTGTAAATTTTCTTCGTTGATAGTAGGAGATAACTTAATTATCACTTCGTCTGCTGTTCTTTCGATAATCATAATCCAAGTATTAAATATGAATATAAAGATAACTTATTCTTCCCCAACCTTGGCAATCCCGCTCGAATTAAACTGCAAATCGTACAGGCGTTTATAAAAGCCGTTTAGTTTGAGCAGTTCCTGGTGCGTGCCCATTTCTTTGATTTCGCCATGGTCCAACACAATAATTTTATTAGCGTTTTGGATGGTGGACAAACGGTGCGCAATCACCACCGATGTACGGCCTTTCATCAATTTAAAAATGGCTTCCTGGATCAGTTCTTCCGTTTCTGTATCAATGGAAGCGGTGGCTTCGTCCAAAACCAAAATCTTGGGGTCGTAAACCAAAGCACGAATAAACGAGATCAATTGCGCTTGTCCGGCCGAAAGCGTGGAGCCGCGTTCCATCACTTCGTAATCATAACCGCCGGGCAAACGTTCGATAAAATCGTGCGCGCCTACTTCTTTTGCTGCTGCAATTATCTTGTCGCGACTGATTTGCGGATTGTTCAAACTGATGTTATTGGCAATCGTATCCGAAAACAAAAACACGTCCTGGATAACGGTTGCAATTTGCGAACGCAAAAAGCCCAGTTCGTAATCCTGAATGTTTACGCCATCAACCTTGACCGTTCCTTTACTGATCTCA
The DNA here is from genome assembly GCA_964244955.1 of uncultured Sphingobacteriaceae bacterium. Classification (GTDB taxonomy): domain Bacteria; phylum Bacteroidota; class Bacteroidia; order Sphingobacteriales; family Sphingobacteriaceae; genus Mucilaginibacter_A. The sequence continues at coordinate 14,539 of CAXTKQ010000039.1, forward strand.
TAAAAGCGGTTTAAAATATTGATGGTAGATGATTTCCCGGCACCGGTTGCGCCAACCAAAGCCAAAGTTTCGCCGGGATCAACGTGGAACGATACATCTTTTAGCACATAATTTTCATCATTGTAAGCAAACCAGATGTGGTCAAAATCAATTTTGCCTTTAATAGTTGCTGGGGCAAGCGTGCCGTTGTTCACGGTCGTTTCATCGGTGTCCAAAACCTTGAAAATCCGGTCGGCACCAACCATGCCCATTTGCAGCGTGTTAAATTTGTCCGCCAGTTCGCGTATTGGCCTGAAAACCATGTTGATGTACAGGATAAAAGCAGTAATGGTTCCCGGAGAAACATGCAGCGGATCGGCCAGAATACGCGTAGAACCGTACCAAACCAGCAAACCGAGCGACATCGCCGAAATGATTTCGACAACGGGAAAAAAGATGGAATAATACCAGTTAGAACGGATGTTGGCGTCGCGGTATTTCTCGTTCACGGCCACAAACTTGCGCATTTCCTGTTCTTCGCGGGCAAAATAATGGATCACGCTCATACCCGAAATATGTTCCTGCAAAAAAGTATTTAAGTGCGAAACTTGCGTGCGCACTTCCTGAAAAGAAACCTTTATCGCTTCTTTAAACCAATACGTAGCAATGATCAGCAGCGGCATCGGGATCAATGTAACCAGCGTTAAACGCCAATCGGTGTACAGCATGATGCCGATGAGTGCGATGAGTTGCAGCATGTCGCCGATGATCGAAATCAAACCTTCCGAAAAAATATCGGCAATGGTTTCCAGGTCAGAAACGGCGCGGGTAATCAAAACACCAATTGGCGTATGGTCGAAATATTTTAGGCGCAGTTTGGTGATGTGGTTGAAAACATTGGTGCGGAGATCGAGGATTACAGATTGGCCAAGCGCGTTGGTTAAATACGTTTGGAAATATTGCACGGCAGATTGCACCACCAAAAGCAGCAACATCAAGACTGACATTCTGACCAACCCGTTAAAATCCGAATTGAGGATGTATTTATCTACCGTAATCTGAATTAAAAACGGACGGATTGGCGATAAACCGGCCATTAAAACCGTTAAAAAAGCAGCCCAAATAAACTGCGTGCGGTAAGGTTTTACGTATTGCATTACCCTGCCCAGTAGTTTGATATCGAGTGCTTTTCCGGTTACGCCTGCCATTGTATTTGTGAGTTGTGAGTTGTGAGTTGTGAGTTGTGAGTTGTAAGTTGTAAGTTGTAAGTTGTAAGTTGTAAGTTGTAAGTTGTAAAATATGCTTTTTTAAATCGTTTTAAGTTGAAGGAATATAAGGATAAACGACTTTGGTTAAATACAAACCGCAGGCCGGAACAGAAACGCCAGCCTTGCTTCGGTTTTTACTTTCGATGATTGATCTTACAGCTTCGGGTTCTATTTCCTTTTTTCCTACCGCAATCAACGTTCCAACAATGGCGCGGACCATATTTCGCAAAAAACGATCGGCGGAAATATGGAAAACCAATCCATCTTCTTTCTCCATCCAACATGCTTCTTTTATCATACAAAAATTGGTTTTTACCTGCGTGTTGCTTTTGCTGAAACAACTAAAATCGCGGTATTCTTTGATGATGTTTGCGGCCTGGTTCATCAATCCCAAATCCGGAAAATCGCGCAACTGCCAACTGTAATTTTGTTTAAAAGGGTCTTTACCGAAATGAATGTGGTATTCGTAAGCCCGCAACGTGGCATCAAAACGCGCATGTGCATCCGCCGCAACCGGAATAATTCTTTTTACAGCGATATCTTTGGGAAGGATGGCGTTTAGGGAGGCTGTCAGCAGTCGGCTTTCAGCTATCAGCTCCTGCCTGGCTTCCACCTGCAAATTGCTGATGGCCGATAGCTGATAGTTCATGGCTGATGGTTCATGGCTGAAAGCTGATTGCTGACCGCTGACCGCTTTCTCAAAATGCACAAACAATTGCCTGGCATGTACGCCGGTATCCGTTCGTCCGCAACCAACAGTTTCTATGGGTTGCCGAAGCAAAACCTGCAAAGCTTTGTTAAAAACTTCCTGCACACCCAGCGCATTTTGCTGGATTTGCCAGCCGTGATAATTGGTGCCATCAAAAGCCAATTCTGCAAAATACCGTTGTTTTCCGTTCACTGGTGCAAAGGTAACAAAAGCTGAAAAGCAACATCTGCCGAAAATTATTTTACAAAGTATCTTATCTTTGATGCTTCTTTTAGCACGATAAAAATGATACAACGAATACAAAGTATTTATTTACTGGCAGCCAGTTTGGTGCTGTTTTCCCTGTTCCTTTTCCCGATGGTGAACAACCTGATTATAAACGGACATGCCGACAGCATTACCGCCGCCGGGATTTATGAAGTGGTCAATGGCGTGCGCACCAAAACTTCTTCCTTTATTTTACTCACGCTGGCTACCGTTGCCGCAGCCCTGCTTCCTTTAGCCGGTATTTTTTTGTATAAAAACCGCAAAAAGCAAAGCAGTTATTGCTATATCGTGGTTGTTTTGTTGATTGGCTACAGCTTTTTTTCGGCCGAAACGGTTAAAACGATTGCAGGCGATATAACCTTACGGACCGAGAATTACGGCTTGGGCATTATCCTGCCTTCGCTGGCGATTGTGCTGATCTTCTTTGCCATTCGCGGAATTAATCGGGACGAAAAGTTGGTACGGTCGGCGGATCGGTTGCGGTAAAGATGTAGAATTATTGTATTTTAAATTTTAAAGTTGTGGCAGTATTTTCTTCGGGAATGAAAAATCTTATTTCTGTTAATTATTTTAGTCAAGGCTCGTTTAAAATTCCTTCAATAAAATCCCATGCTTCTTTTATCACCTAACATTTGGTTTATATAAGTTGATACAGACACCAATTTTTATAGGGTAAAAGAAGCATCGGCACTAATCCTGAGAATATTAAAGGTTTTTTATAAATGTAAACAAGCCCTTACAAACCCGAATAATAATCATAACCCTGCTCGGCCCAATAATCGCGCGGCCGCTGGTTGCTAAAAGTAATTTTGCCGATCCTTTTCAGGTTTTTGATGCCATATTTTACCGGGATAATTAAACGGAGCGGCGCGCCATGTTCCAACCCGATCGGCTGGTCGTTCATTTCATAAGCCAGTATAGTTTGCGGGTGCAGGGCGCTTTCGCTTTCCAAACCCACATAATATTCGCCGTTTGGCGTTTCCATACCGATGTAGGGCATTTTGGCCTGTTCGTTCAATTTAAAGTGTTCAATAAAATCGGCAAATTTAACGCCGCCCCAATGCTGGATCTGGTCCCAGCCTTCCACACATTTAAAATCGTAAACAAGCTCGGTTTTGGGCAAAGCTTTGATTTCGGCCATCGTAACTTTTAAAACATCGTTCTTGCTTTTGAAGATTTCTAATTGCCAGTTTTCGGGTTTAAAACCTTCATCGTCAATCCCAATATCGCTGTTTACGCGTACGTTTTTTGCCGCCATATTTTTAGGATAAGTTTTTACCAGGTGGTTATTGCTGTAAAACTTTCGGAAAAAAAGTTCGGTTTTGTTTAAGGCGCGGCGCAACGGTTTTCGTGCCCCGGCGGTAATGCCTGCCGTTTCCTCGGGCGCGTGGTACAGCCATTTCCAACCGCCAAAGGCTGCGCCGCCCAAAACAAAAAAGGTAGAAAACGAGATAAAATTGCGCCGCTTGATCTTTTGCTCAACCGTCAAATCCTTTTTAGTTTCTTCGTTTTGATTAGAAGATGTTTCCATATAATATTTTTAAAGAGCTTGTTTAAATTTTTTTCAGCCTGTTTTTCATGCTTCTTTTATGCCATTAAAATCTTAATCTTTTTGGCTAAAGCCTGTTTTTGTTGTTCCTTGTCCACGGCCTAAAGGCCGTGGCAATTTTGAATTTGGATCGAGTTTTATAAAATTATAACGGATTGATTGCAGGTTTGATATTATCTTTTAACGGCAAATCGTCCTTTTTAATTTCCGGTTTTTCTACCACTTCAAAACCCGAAACTACCGACCTGAAATTGTTCCATCCCGCCAAAACAACTTGTACAATATGGATGATGAAAAACAAAACATAGCCAATAGTTAAAGCAAAATGCAGGATGCGGGCGAAATGATAACCGCCGCAAAGCCAGGCTAACCAGTAAAACTGCACCGGTTTATAAATAGCCAAGCCGGTGATAACCGAACCCAAGCCCATCACAATAATCGCCGTGTAAGCAATGCGCTGTGCGGCGTTGTATTTGTTTTGCGGCGGTGCCGTTTTACGGATGTGCAGATCGTGCAACAGCACCAGCCAGGCTTCTTTAAACGAGTTTTTTTGCGGAACCAACTCCCGCCAGGAACCAGAAATCAGCGTGTAAAGCACATATAAAACCCCGTTCAGCATAAAAAACCACATAAACAAAAAATGAAAAGCCATGCCTTCTGCCAGCCTGGCCGGAATATTAAAAAATTTATAAAACCCTTCCGAGAAAAAATGGACGAAAGTATGGCCAAACAACGTGATGGAATAGGTATCGCTTGCCCAATAAATCAGCATTCCGCTCCAAATCATAATCGTCAGGATCGGGAAGTTGACCCAATGTGTCCACCGCATCAACAGCGAATGTTTTTCTTTGATAACTTTCATAAGTTGCAATCCAATTTTAGCGGCTTTAAATTTTAAGTTTTTACGTTGAATTTTTCCCGATGCTTCTTTTAGCACAACAAAATTAGTGTGCTAAAAACAGTATCGTTAAAATATTAAGGTTTTATTATTTGGAAGCATTTGGGTTTTTTGTTGAAACCATGGCAGCCGAATTATTTAAACTTGATTTAGCAGCCGCCAATATTTGCCCGTTGCCGTTGTTTTGCAAAAAAGCAACCACTTCCAAACTTTGGTTGTTTAAGGTTGAAGGAATGGCAATAGTTGCGCTGCCGTTGTTTTTTCCGCCTAAATCCAAAGTTTGCAAGTTGCGCACAATTTGAACATGCGATAAAGTACGGCCGCCGTTTTCGCCTGCTTTTACGTTTGTTGTTGCTGATTTTTGAATCAAAGCCAATACAAGTGAAGCATTGTTTGTTGTTCCTTCAATGTTATAATTCAAGCCAACTTTGTCTTTATCAAACTTTACATCGTTCAAAGTTAAAGCCAAAGGTGAAGGTTTTTGCAAGCTGCTTTTGATGGCATTTCGCAGCGTTCCTTCTTCCGATCCGATAAATTCTTTGCGGCCGTTCACCACAATTTGCGGCGTATAAACCGATTGCGTTTTCAGCCAATCGGCATATTGGTTTTGCCTTTTAGAATAAGCCGCGCTGCTGAAAACATCTTTCCAGCCCAAACGGTTCCAATAATCAACATGAAAAGCAAGGATGTAAACCGGCTGGTTGTTGCTTTCCTGCTGGATTTTTTCCACCAGTTCATCGGCCGGCGGGCAACTGGAGCAACCTTCGGAAGTAAACAATTCAATCACTGCAAAACCTTTTGCTGCCATGCTGTTTTTATCGGTACTTTTTGGTTGATTGCCAGAAACGGTCCAAGATATGACGCCGACCGTGGCAAGGCAAACGGCCAGGATGAATAATTTTATTGCTTTCATTTGCTTTATGTTTAAAGTTTATCCTTTGTCGTGTACAAAATCAAAACCTTACAATAAATTTATGAAAAATTGTAAGGATTGAAACTGCCGCACGACCAAGGTTGAAAATTTGCATAACAATACTGCTTTATCTATATAAAATTTAATGATGCAAGCCGATAGATTTTTAATCTCAAACCAGGCGGATACTGCCCAAATCAACCCTCATAATTGGGTTGTGTTGTATGCTGATTACCTGTTTACTTATGCCATCACACGATTAAACGATGAAGAGTTGGCCAAAGATTTGGTGCAGGAAACTTTTTTGGCAGCGTTGGAAAAAACAGCGCAATTTAAAGGCAACAGTTCTGAACGGACTTGGCTGACGGCGATTTTAAAAAACAAAGTGGTTGATGTTTACCGGAAAAATTCCTCCGGCCCCGGCAAAAAAAGCACGGTAAAAGAAGCAGGGCAGGAACAGCAGGATTTTTTCGATTCTGAAGACGGACACTGGAACGAGGCGCATCGCCCGCAGGAATTTGGTGTAGAACAGGATCCGATCCTCAACAAAGAGTTTAACCAGGTTTTGCAAAAGTGCATGCAGAAACTTCCGGTGCTTTGGCTGTCGGTTTTTACCATGAAGCACATGGACGATGCCTCGACCGAACTGATTTGTACCGAATTAAAAGTTTCGGCCGCAAATTTTTGGGTAATCATTCATCGCACTAAACTAAATTTGAGGGCTTGTCTTCAAAAAAACTGGATTTAAGGATAAGGAATGAACGAGATAAAAAAAATTGTCTACAATTGCAGGAAAGCGACTTTTTTAATTGAAAAGAAGCAAATTGTAGTATTAACACTTCGGGAAAAACTGGAATTGAAAATCCATTTGGTCGGCTGTTCTGTTTGCCGCACTTTTCAGCAGCAAAGTATCATGATTAATCAAATGGTGAAAGATATGTTCCATTCTTCCCAACCCCAGGAAATTAAATTGGACGAAACTTTTAAAAACGAATTGCAGGAACGCATCGAAGAAAAGCTGAATGAAAATTAAAATAAATTGTAAGGTTAATAACTGAATAACGACTAAAAGTAAAATTGCCAATGCTTCTTTTATCGTATAAAAATCAATGAACTTTAGTTGAACTTTTAAAGGAAGCCAACATTAAATTTTTAGTGCTAAAAGAAGCATCCGATTTAAACAATCAAATCATCCAATTAAACAAATTTATACCATGAAATCAATTACACTTTTTGCCGCAGCTATTTTACTTTCATTAAATTGCTTGGCGCAATCCGGTTTAAAAAGCGGTGTTGCCGCGCCAGGATTTTCGGCAATAGACAATTCAGGAAAAAAATTAGACTTGCAGGATTTGTTAAAAAAACACAAGTCGGTAGTTTTATTTTTTTACAGAGGCCAGTGGTGCCCGTATTGCAACAAACACATCCAACAGTTGCAAGATTCGTTACAATTGCTAACCGCTAAAGGCGCTTATGTAATTGGCGTAACGCCCGAAACCAGTGAAAACATCAATAAAACAATCGAAAAAACACATGCTTCATTTTCGATTATCCAGGATAAAGGCTACAAAATTATGAAAGCTTATGATGTAAATTATGTGATGGACGCGGACATGGTGGGTAAATACAAAAGCCATGGCGTAGATTTGGAGCAGAATAATGGCAACACCGATCATGTTTTGCCTGTTCCTGCAACTTATATCATCAACAAAGCCGGTAAAATTACTTACGTTCAATTTGATAAAGATTACAGAAAAAGGCCTTCTGTTGCTACTATCGCGAAAGAATTGTAAGTAGCAATTTTTTCCTGATCATACTGTTTTTACCATCCTTTTTTTGTGCTAAACGAAAGGTTTATCACTTTAAAATCATAATAAGGTTAGTATTTGAAATACAAGCAATAATACTTACATTTGCGGCAGATTTAGCAATGTAGCTAAGTTCGTTATTTACATCATGAACCCATTTATTGAACTGGGAATCCGTCATGATATTGTTAATGCCATCTCTGATTTAGGGTTTGAAAACCCTACGCCAATCCAGGAACAATCTATCCCGGTTTTGTTAACAGGCAGCAACGATTTTGTCGGATTAGCCCAAACAGGGACCGGAAAAACCGCCGCCTTCGGACTGCCGTTATTAGAACTGATTGACTTCGATCAGAACAAGCCTCAAGCTTTAATTCTTTGCCCAACCCGCGAGTTGTGTTTACAAATTACAAGCGACATTAAAAGCTATGCCAAAAACATGCACAACGTTAAAGTTGTAGCTGTTTACGGTGGCGCCAGCATTATGGACCAACTTCGCGAAATAAAACGCGGTGTGCAGATTGTTGTTGCCACTCCAGGACGTATGCTGGACATCATTGGCCGCAAAGCCATTGATTTTTCAGATATTCAGTACGTTGTTTTGGACGAAGCTGACGAAATGCTGAACATGGGCTTCCAGGAAGACATTAACGAAATCCTGTCTACCACCCCTGAAGAGAAAAAAACATGGCTGTTCTCGGCCACGATGCCGGCAGAAGTGCGCCGCATCGCTAAAAATTACATGACCGACCCTTTTGAGCTTACCATGGGCACAAAAAACACCGGAAATGTGAACATTGAGCACGAATATTATGTAGTGAAAGCACGCGAGAAATACGCCGCTTTTAAACGTATTGTTGATTTTAACCCGGAAATTTTTGGTATCGTTTTTTGCCGTACCAAAATTGAAACCCAGGAAATAGCCGAATCTTTGATTAAAGACGGTTACAATGCCGATTCTTTGCATGGCGACCTTTCGCAGCAACAACGCGACAAGGTGATGAAACGTTACCGCGACCGCAGTCTGCAGTTATTAATTGCGACAGATGTTGCCGCCCGCGGAATTGACGTTAGCGATGTTACACACGTAATCAATTATTCTTTGCCGGATGAAATTGAAAACTACACGCACCGCAGCGGCCGTACCGGCCGTGCCGGAAAAACCGGTATTTCTATCGCTATCATCAACGCAAAAGAAATCGGTAAAATACGCCAGATTGAACGTGTTTTAGGCAAAAAGTTTGTGAAAGCAGAAATCCCTACCGGTTTTGATGTTTGCGAAAAACAATTGTTTGGTTTGGTACACAAAGTTCATAATGTAGCGGTAAACGATCAGCAGATTGACCAGTACATTCCGCGGATTATGGAAGAATTTAAAGACCTGACCAAAGAAGATATCATCAAACGTTTTGCTTCGCTGGAGTTTAACCGTTTCTTGGATTATTACAAAAACGCACCTGATTTGAATGCTTCGGCCGATGAATCCCGTGTGCGCGATGGCGAACGCGCCCCTCGCAGCGGCAGCGGCGTAAGTGCCGATTACACCCGTTTGTTTATCAACTTAGGTTCGGTAGATAATTTTACCCGCGGGGATTTGTTGGGCTACATTTGTAACACCAGCAAAATTAACGGCCGTGGTGTTGGCAAGATAGACGTAAAAGGTGTTTATTCTTTCTTTGAAGTGCCAAACGACGAAGCGCAACAGGTAGTTGATGCCTTTAAAGGTGCCAATTTCCAGGGCCGTGAAGTCCGGATTGAACTTTCGGGTGCTGCTGATGGCGAGCGTAGCGAAAGCCGCAGCCCAAGGTCATCCGGCGGTGGTTATCCACGCAGAGAAGGCGGAAGCGGAAACCGTGAACGGCGCGATGGCGGACGTGAACGCAGCTATAGCGGAAGCAGCGGCGGAAGTGGTTTCCGTGATTTCTCAGGAAAAAGCAAAGAGGACCGTGGCGAACGCCGCAGAAGGTTTTAAAACAGTTGATACTGTTTTTACCACATAATTTTTTAGTTTTAGTTTAGTTAAAAAAGCTTTCGGAAATATCCGAAGGCTTTTTTGTTAATACTTCTTTTATCATATAATTTTTCACGTAGGTTTATGTTAGAAAGCTTCAAACCAGATTTTTAAAGAGTTGTTGAAAGTTTGTCTTTTTTTAAAACTGCTAACCATTGGCTATTTATTAAAAACCAAAAGTTCAAACAACTTTATAGCTAATCAATTAAAATTTAGAATTATTATCATTATCATTATCATTACTAAATTTTACAACTTAACCCAATCATGGCCGATACAAATAATGAAATTTTAAAGGAGATGACGGAGCAATCCGAGGATGTCTTTTTCATTTTTAATCCTGCTGAAAAGCGTTTTACCTATGTAAGTACTGCCTTTGATGATATCACTAAAAGAAGCTGCAGCGAACTTTACAATAGCCCTTTGTCATTACTGGAGATTATTTACCCAGAAGATTTGGAATACGTAAAAGAGAATTTTGAGCTGCTGTTAACCAAAAAGACGGAAAGTTTGCTTGATTTCAGGATTGTTCGTCCGGATCATTCAGAAAGATGGATCAGGCTTAAAGTTTACCCAATCATCGAAGGAGACAAAGTGCAGTATCTAAGCGGCGCAGCAGTAGATGATTCGGCCAGGAAAGCGAGCATCTTCAACATGCAGAAAATAAACGGTTGGAAAGATTCCATCCTTGAAATCCTATCCCATGACCTGCGCGGGCCAATCGGAACGGTAAGAATGCTGGCCGAAGCCATTGCCAATAAATTGCCGGAACCGGAAAACAAGCAAATCCACCAGTGGACGAATATGATCAAGGATATATCCAAACGTAACCTAAGTTTGATTAAAGATATCCTTACCCGGGAATCATTAGATTCGGCAGGTGTGGAGATCAGCAAGGAAAGGGTGGATTTGGTATGGGAAATAAACGAAGTAATGCATATTTTCTTTCATGCCCAGCAAAAACTGGATAAGAAATTTGAGTTTACACATTCACATGACAACATTTATGCTGAAATTGACAGTATGAAATTCCTGCAAATTATTAATAACTTAATTTCCAATGCCATTAAATTTACCAAGGAAAACGGCCAGATCAAGGTCCATCTGGAAAAGCTGGAAAAATCAGCTTTAATAACTGTTTCGGATAATGGAATAGGCATTCCTAAAAGCCTTCAGCCTATTCTTTTTACCAAATACACCAAAGCCGGAAGGCAGGGCATAGATGGTGAAGAATCTGTTGGCCTGGGCATGTGGATTGTAAAATCACTAACAGAAATGCACGGTGGCAGGGTTTGGTTTGAAAGCGAGGAGAATAAAGGGAGTAAGTTTTATGTGGAAATCCCTAAAGGGCTTTAGAATTTAAAATTTAGGCAATATAAGTTATAAAGTATCAATCAGAGGGTGTATTGATGCCTATCTATACAAAACGAAATTTACCGTACAAAATTAACCGAAGTAGAATCCGGATAAACCAGTGTTAAACTTTTATCCAATAAATTTTTAATGGTAAACTTGGTAAAAGGCCTGCTGCCCTGGTACGAAGTAAATATCGAATCGCCTTTTACAAAATAGTTTTCGGCAATCGGTTCGTCGCCTTCGTCCAGTGTAAATTCTTTTTGGGTGATCGTCAACCTGGTTTTTCCGTCTTCAGAATGCCATTTGCCACAGATTTTATTTTTTGCAGCTATTTGCTGCCTGCATCCCAAAGCCATCAAAAAAAACAGCGGTAAAAGAAGTATGCTGTTTTTAAAAAGTAGTTTTTCTGATTTCATACTTCCTTTGTTTTTCTGGTTCAACATGCTTCTTTTACCGGCATAAAATTAGCAAACACAAAAAATGCCCGAACAATCGTCCGGGCATTTTTCAATAAAAAAAATTTAATTATTTGGCTGGTGCGTCTACCAGTTTTGATTTTGCGATATAAACTTTTGCGCCTTTTTTGTTTACGTAAAAAGTTTTGTCGTGCTTGTCAATGTAAACCTTTTCTCCTCCCGGCGCAACTTTGCCTTTGTACGTTTTGTCGGCAATGGCTGCCACACCTTTTGCGGCAACTTCGGCGGTTTTATTGCCGGCTTTGTTAACGGCTGTTCCAACTTTACCTTTTGCGGTATTTTGGGCGAATGATTGTACGGCAAACAGCACAGCGGCTGAAAGCAACACAGCTTTAATTTTTTTCATGGCTATTGTTTAAGTATTTTCGTTATTAACTCAAATGTTCTGCCAATTGTTTCATTTCGGCAACGGGGCTGCTTTTTTGGTATAAAACCGCGTAAACCGCCTGACTAATCGGCATATAAACGTTGTACTTTTTGTTCACTTCCTGCAGGCAGTTGGCGGCGTAATAACCTTCGGCCACCATGTTCATTTCCAGTTGTGCCGAGTTAACGGTGTAGCCTTTGCCGATCATGTTGCCAAAAGTACGGTTGCGGCTAAACTGCGAATAACCGGTAACCAGCAAATCGCCCAAATAAGCCGATTCATTGATATCGCGGCTGATGGGATGGACGGCATCCACAAAACGTTTGATTTCGCGGATGGCGTTGGAGATTAAAACCGCCTGGAAATTATCGCCATAACCAACGCCATGGCAAATACCGCTGGCAATGGCGTAAATGTTTTTCAAAACGGCCGCATATTCCGTTCCGTAAATATCGTCTGAAATATTGGTTTTGATGTAACGCGTGTTAAAACAAGCGGCCAGTTTAGTGGCCAGTTTTTTATCCTGCGAAGCCAAAGTTATGTACGACAATTTTTCCAGCGCAACTTCTTCAGCATGGCAAGGGCCGCTTAAAACCAAAAAACTGCTGAGCGGAAGCTGGTAATGCTGATGGATAAAATCGCCTACAATCTGGTTTTCGTCCGGCACGATGCCTTTGATGGCCGAAATGACTTTTTTGTCTTTTAAATCTTCGGGCGTAATATCGGCAAGCGCATCTTTTAAAAAAGCGGCCGGCACGTTCAGCAAAATTACATCTGCTTTTTTAATCGTTTCCTTTAAATTGGTAGACAGGTTTTTGGGTTTAATGTTGATCTCTACCGAACTTAAATAACGCGGGTTGTGCCGGAAACGGCGGATGCTGTGCAGCGTTTCTTCGTTGCGCATCCACCAAAAAATTTCTTTCGGAACCGTATTGTCTGTCAGTATTTTAATAATGGCCGTTGCCCAGCTTCCGCCGCCAACCACCGCTATTTTTAATTTATCCGGCTCCATTAATTGCTGATGAACATTTTATTTATAGTATTGCAAAGTAAGGAAATTATCTGCATTATTAAGTTTACGCACAAAAGCCGGAATGGGTTATGCTTCTTTTACCACTACTTTTTTGGTGTCAAATTTTAATTTTGGCAGCAACATGAAAATGCCTTATTTGGTAAAAACGCCTGCGCTTTTAAAATACGTTTATCCGGGCCTCACCTGGCACAAAAGCCGTGCAGAAAAGGCCATTTACCTTACTTTTGATGACGGCCCGATACCACAAGTAACGCCTTTTGTGCTGGAAACTTTAGCGCAATTTGAGGCCAAAGCAACGTTTTTTTGCATTGGCGATAACGTGCAAAAACATCATGGAATTTTTGAAGCCGTAAAAGCAGGCGGACATTCCATTGGCAACCATACTTTTAACCATTTGCGCGGCTGGAACACTATGGATGAATTGTATTTGGAGAATGTGGAACGATGCAATCAACTGGTAAAAGCTAAACTATTCCGTCCGCCTTATGGGCGCGCAAAAAAATCGCAGTTAACCGTTTTAAAAAAGATTTATGAAGTGGTGATGTGGGATGTTTTAAGCGGCGATTTCGACCCTAATCTTTCTTCTGAAAAATGTTATCAAAATGTGGTTGATAAAAGCAGCAATGGTTCGATTGTGGTTTTTCATGATAGTTTAAAAGCTTGGCCGCGGTTGGAATTTACGCTGCCGAAGGCTTTGGCATATTGGCAACAGTCGGGTTATTCATTTAAAAGCCTTTAACCACATTTTCCGATAGGATAAGCTTGCTTCAAAACCAATCAAAAATCCAAACCCGATACTTCTTTTACCTGTTAATTTTGTAGATTCGCACCCGTACTTCGCTTGTTTAATAATTAACCGTTCAATAAAAATCAATAAAATGGCTTTTGATTTAAATATGATCCAGCAGGTTTACAACCGCTACGGCAGCCGCATCGAAGCTGCCCGTAAAGCAGTTGGTAAACCGTTCACCCTCACCGAAAAAATTTTATATTCCCACCTTTCCGAAGGCGACCCGACCCGGGAACTTTTACGCGGGGTGGATTACGTTGATTTTGCACCAGACCGTGTAGCCATGCAAGATGCAACGGCGCAAATGGCACTTTTGCAGTTTATGCAGGCGGGCAGGCCGCAAGTTGCCGTTCCTTCAACCGTGCATTGCGATCACTTGATCCAAGCAAAAGATGGTGCCGGAGAAGATTTAGACACTGCAAAAAGCCAAAACAAAGAGGTTTACGATTTCCTTTCTTCCGTTTCCAATAAATACGGCATCGGTTTTTGGAAACCGGGCGCCGGTATTATCCACCAGGTGGTTTTAGAAAATTACGCTTTTCCGGGCGGGATGATGATCGGTACAGATTCGCACACGCCAAACGCCGGTGGTTTAGGCATGATTGCGATTGGTGTTGGCGGTGCCGATGCCTGTGATGTAATGGCCGGACTGCCCTGGGAACTAAAATTCCCGAAACTGATTGGTGTAAAACTGACCGGAAAACTCTCCGGCTGGACAGCAGCAAAAGATGTGATCCTGAAAGTGGCCGGTATTTTAACCGTTAACGGCGGAACCGGTGCCATTGTTGAATATTTTGGCGAAGGCGCACGTTCGATTTCGGCAACCGGTAAAGCAACCATTTGTAATATGGGCGCCGAAATTGGCGCCACCACTTCTATTTTTGGTTACGACGAAAAATCGGAAACTTATTTGCGCGGAACAGAACGCGGCGCGATTGCAGATGCAGCCAATGCCATTAAAGAACATTTGACCGGTGATGAAGAAGTTTACGGCAACCCGGAAGCTTATTTTGACCAGGTGATCGAAATAAACTTATCCGA
>CAXTKQ010000040.1:0-2703 GCA_964244955.1 uncultured Sphingobacteriaceae bacterium
CGCCAATCATGGAAACGAAAGCCGTGTACATCACCAAAATAGGAATGCTGACCGTGGTAGCCAATACACGCATACAAACCAAAAACTTGAAAGGTTTGGTGGCCGATACTTCCATCGCATCAATCTGTTCGGTTACTTTCATAGAAGCCAGTTCGGCGCCAATGCTGGAGCCTACTTTTCCGGCACCAATTAAAGCGGTAACCAAAGGCGCCAAAGCGCGGAAAATGGCAATGGAAACCAGCGAAGGCAGCCAGGAAGTTGCGCCAAACTCTGACAAAGAAGGCCGCGATTGCTTGGTAAAAACGATGCCGGTGATAAAACCAGTCAGCGTAATCAAGGGAAACGAGCGGTAACCAACTTCGTAACACTGGCGTATAAACTCTTTAAACTCGTAAGGCGGCAAAAAAGCTTCTTTAAAAAAACGAAGTATAAAACGGTATACGTTGTATATATCTTCAAAAAACACAGAAACACGCTGCCACAAATTTGGCTTTGCGGTTTCGGGTTCTTCTAATGTAGTGCTGTTGTCAAGCTTCATGAAGATGGTTCAAAAATTTTGGCTGCCCTTTTCGGTTATACCTTTAGCATAAACTGCTTGTTATTAGCTAAAAGCTTAAACCTTAATTCGTTTTAAACAATAATGTTTGCCCAAAGATAGAAAGAATTAAAGAAGTTAATCGTTTGATTAACTAATTAGACGTTTGCGTGATAAAGCAACTTAACGCTTTCGGGTTCGATGCTTCTTTTACCGGCAAAAAAACGGTGTTATAGTTTGAAACATAAATAAAAGTGCTATGTTGCGCCTGTGTTTGAACTTTTGGTGTGAAAATTGTTTATAGCAACAAAAAATTACTTAACCTTTAAAATTTAACTGATGAAAAGTGAATCAAAATTAATTGCCGGGATCCTGAGCGGCGTGGCGGCCGGTGTTTTGGCCGGAATTTTATTAGCGCCGCAAAGCGGAGAAGACACGCAGGAAGCCGTTGCCGATGCAGCTTCTGATATCAGCGACAAATTCAAAGATAAATTTACAGAATTGGTAGATGAAGCCGAAGGTTTAAAAGAATCTTTGACCGATAAACTGTCATCTAAACTGGATCACCTGATCAGCCTGGTTTCTTCTAAAACCGACGATGCCAAAGATTGGGCAGAAGATAAAGCAAGCGAAGCAAAGGATAAAGCTTCGGACTTGAAAAGCAAGTTATAAGATCAGTTGCGGGTTTTAAGTTGCCGGTTGCTAGTTTTTATTACAAATGTCATGCTTCTTTTATCGCATAAATTTATACCGATAAAAGAAGCATGACATTTAGACATTTTACTGGCAACCGGCAACTGAAAACCGGCAACCAATCTCAACCAAACAAATCACTGCTTAAATAGCGGTCGCCGCGGTCGCAGGCGATAAAAACGATCAGCCCGCTTTCCAGTTCCTGCGCTATTTTTAGCGCAACGGTTAACGCGCCGCCGCTGCTCATGCCGGCAAAAATCCCTTCTGTTTTGGCCATTTTTCGGGTCATGGCAGTTGCATCGGCCTGGGAAACATCAACAATACGGTCAACCCTTTTCGCATCAAAAATTTCAGGCAGATAAGCTTCCGGCCAACGCCGGATGCCGGGGATAGAAGATTCTTCCGTGGGTTGGCAACCGATAATTTGGATGTCCGGGTTTTGCTCTTTCAAAAACATTGAATTGCCCATGATGCTTCCGGTGGTGCCCATTGCGCTTACAAAATGCGTGATTTTGCCGTTCGTGTCGCGCCAAATCTCCGGTCCGGTAGTTTTATAGTGCGCCAGATAATTGTCCCGATTGGAAAACTGGTTCATCAAAAAATAATCGCCGTTTGCTGCTTTTTCTACGGCATAATCGCGGCATTTTTCAATCCCTTCCAGCAACGTAACTTTCGCGCCAAAAGCTTCCATCGTCAACACACGTTCTTTGGTGGAGTTGGAGGGAAGCACCAATTCGATTTCCAGATCAAACAAACGCGCAATCATGGCCAAAGCAATGCCGGTGTTGCCGCTGGTGGCTTCAATTAGTTTGGTTCCCGCTTTTATTTCGCCGCGATCCAAAGCACTTTTAACCATGTTTAAAGCGGCACGGTCTTTCACGCTTCCGCCCGGGTTGTTGCCTTCCAGCTTTGCAAAAACCTGAACATTTGGGTTTGGGTTGAGCTTGGTAATTTCAACCAAAGGCGTATTTCCGATCAAATCAATAATTCCGGCCATAATGCTTCTTTTATCGTATTAAATTGTGGTTTGCGCAACAGTAATGCTGGGTTTATGATACACAACCGAACCCGGCGGAACACTTTTGGTAAGCCAAACATTGCCGCCAATAATGCTGTTTTTGCCGATAACGGTATCGCCGCCCAAAATTGTGGCGCCCGAATAAATCACCACGCCGTCTTCTATCGTTGGGTGCCGTTTTATATCGGCCATACTTTGATCCACACTTAAAGCGCCCAAAGTAACACCTTGGTATAGTTTGATGTTGTTGCCCAAGATGCAGGTTTCGCCAATCACAATTCCGGTTCCGTGGTCAATGTGCAAATATTCGCCAATGATGGCACCGGGATGGATGTCAATTCCTGTCCGCGCATGCACATATTCAGTTAAAATACGCGGCAGCAAAGGCACGTTCATTTGGAGCAGCGCATGTGCAATGCGGTAAAAAGAAACGGCCGTAAAACCCGGGTAGCTGCGG
>CAXTKQ010000040.1:2713-6415 GCA_964244955.1 uncultured Sphingobacteriaceae bacterium
AAAACGCGGTAACGCTTCGGGATTCCATCAAAAAAAGCAGCCGCAATTTGCCGGTTATCGCAATCCTGGCAGGCACCGGTGGCTTCCATCATTTTAAAAAGCTGCTTTTCGGATGCGGCAAATGCTTCTTCTAGGGCATAAATATCGGTAAAAGTGCGTTCAGATTTTTCGGGGAACAGCAAGCCAATCAGTTGCAAAGCCCAATCGGCAATTTCCTGATTGGAGGGGACAATATCCGTCCCTTGCCTTTGCTCAAATAAATGCTGGTAAAATTGCTGCTCCATTGATTGTCTTTTTCTTCGGAACAAGACCGAAAAATTTAACAACACAATTTTAGGGATTTGTATTGGTTTGGATTGTAAAAGTAAAGTTGAATTTTAGGTTGGATAAATAAAGCATTATTGTTAGTTTTAATTTCTGATTTATTTTGATATTTGGGCGAAACCTGAATTTTATGAAAGAACAACTGTTAAAAGAACTATCCCTGCTGCACGAAAAAGTGGCTGCCTTAAAAGTTTATGATGCCGAAAGCGCAAGATTGCTGCGCCACTATGCACAAGAATTTGAAGCCTTATTAACTAAATTGCTGGCTTTCAATTCCGAAAAATTTGCAGCTATATCCGCTTCTTATCTCGATGTTTCGGCACAAAACGGCAACAAGGTTTTAGATGTGCACGACGATACCGATAACAGCGGCGGGTTTTACAACAGTGTAGAAAACCTCAACAACAGTATCAACGATTCCATCGAAACGGTAAACGGGCTTTAATCAATTTTTGAATACTTTTTAAGGATATTTTCCAGGTCGGCAGGCGTATCAATGGCCAAAGTTTCGATTTCAGTTTCGGCAACTTTAATGCGATAGCCGTTTTCAATCCAGCGCAATTGCTCTAAACTTTCTGCTTTCTCCAAAATAGAAACGGGCAGTTTTGTAATTTGATGCAAAACTGCCGAACGGTAGCCATAAATGCCAATGTGCTTGTAAAAAGTATGGCATTGCAGCCAGTTTTCTATTTCCTGTCCTCGGATATGCGGAATGACGGAACGGGAAAAATATATTGCTTCGTAAAGATTGTTTAAGACGACCTTTGGCGTGTTGGTATTTTGCAATTCTTCTTCCGTTTCAATTTTTTTTACCAGTGTGGCCAATACTGTTTTTACATCGGTAAAAAGAGCAGCCACTTTGGAAATTTGTTCGGGGTTGATAAAAGGTTCGTCGCCCTGAATGTTAATCACCACATCAAACTCCGGCAAAGCGGCAGCAACTTCGGCACAACGGTCCGTTCCGCTTTGGTGTTGGGTTGAAGTTATGATCACTTTTCCGCCAAAAGCTTCCACATGGTCAAATATTCGCGCGTCGTCTGTCGCCACAACAACATCGCTTAAAGCCAAACATTTTTTGGCCTGCTCGTAAACGCGCTGCACCATGCTTTTTCCATAAATATCAACCAAAGCCTTGGCCGGAAACCGGGTTGAAGCGTAGCGTGCAGGAATGATGCCGAGGATTTTCATTGGTTTGAGGTTTGGGGTGCGAGGTTTGAGGTATGAATAGTGTGTTTAGCGTTTAAATTTGATTTTTTTGGGTAATTTAAAATGCTTCTTTTATCACTGTTTTTTCAGGATTGACCACTAATTTATCCCCATAAAAGAAGCACTTGATATTTTACCACTCAGCTTTTTACCTCAAACCCCACACCTGTAAACCTCATTCCTCTCATCTAAAACAACCCGTTAATTTCTACTTCAATCTTATCAATCACCAAAGCCAAATCTTCTGTTTTGTTGGCGAAATCTAATTTGTCTTTATCCAAAATCAGCAGTTTGCCGCTTTTATAATTTTTGATCCATTCCGAATATTTATCGTTCAGTTTCGACAGGTAATCCAAGCGGATGCCGCTTTCATATTCGCGGCCACGGCGTTGGATATTGTTGACTAAAGTTGGAACGGAAGCTTTCAGATAAATCAGCAAATCCGGCGGTTTGATAAAAGAAGTGATGTTGTCAAAAATCTTGCGGTAATTTTCGTAATCGCGTTCGGTCATCAAATCCATATCGCGCAAATTGGCGGCAAAAATAAAAGCATCTTCATAAATCGTCCGGTCCTGGATGATATTGGCCTTGCTTTTCTGGATCTCCATAATTTGCTGGAAACGGCTATTTAAAAAGAAGATTTGCAGGTTAAAGCTCCAGCGTTTCATGTCGCTGTAAAAATCTTCCAGGTACGGATTGTTTTCTACCGATTCGTACTGCGGCTGCCAGCCATAATTTTTGGCCAGCAACTCGGTCAGCGTGGTTTTTCCGGCTCCAATATTTCCAACAACGGCGATGTGCATTTTTATTAGGTTTGAGGTTTGGGCTTTCAGGTATCAGCTTTCAGCAATCAGCTTCTACAAATTGGCCATCAACCATGAACTATTTTCTATGAACCTTTTTCAATCAAAACTTTCTGAACCCAATTATTTCCCGCACTTCTTTCAGCGTTTTTTGGGCGCTTTCGCGGGCTTTTACTGCGCCAAAACGGTTTACCTGGCGTAGATAAGCTTCGTTTTTTGCGATGTCTTCAATCCGTTCGCGGATTGGCGCAGTGGCGACGATGATGTCTTCGGCCAGTTGCTTTTTAAAATCGCCGTAACGGATTTGGCATTTGTTGTACAATTCTTCAAAATGCGTTAAAGTATCTTCCGAAGAAACCACTTTCATCAAATCAAACAAATTTTGTATTTCGGTTGGTTTGGGTTGGTTTTCTACTGTTGGCCCGCTATCGGTAACCGCACGCATTACTTTTTTGCGGATTGTTTCCGGCGGATCAGACAAAAAAACCGCATTTCCTTCGCCTTCGGATTTTCCCATTTTCCCTTTTCCATCCAAACCCGGAATTTTTACCAAATTCTCGCTGAAGTTGAAAGCATAAGGCTCGGGGAAATAATCGTGCTTGTACAAACGGTTAAAACGGTTGCCAAAAGTGCGTGCCATTTCCAAATGTTGTTCCTGGTCTTTCCCAACCGGGACTTTAGTGGCGCGGTGCATCAAAATATCGGCAGCCATCAAAACCGGATAAGTCAGCAAACCGGCATTTACATTTTCCGGGTTCGCCCTAATTTTATCCTTAAAAGAAGTACTGCGTTCCAGTTCGCCCAAATAAGCGTTCATGTTCAAATACAAATACAGTTCGCTTACTTCCGGCACTTCAGATTGGATGTAAATGGTTGCTTTTTCCGGGTCAATTCCTGCCGCCAGGTATTCAACCAAAACCTGCCGCACGTTGCTGTGCAAATCGGTTGGCGTTGGATGCGTGGTGAGCGAATGCAGATCGGCAATAAAGAAAAAGCAGTTGTATTCGTGCTGCATTTTCACGAAGTTTTGGATGGCGCCGTAATAATTACCCAAATGCAGTTTCCCGGTAGAGCGGATGCCGCTGACAACAGTTTCCATAGCTGGCGAAAGTAAGGAATTTTTATATTTTTGATGCTGATGAAATTGTTCCGGAAGCTGCACGCGTACCTTTATATGTTCTCAGTGCTTCTTTTATACACCTTTTTTTATCCTCTTTTTTATCATTTCTCCCGGAAACCAAGCCGCTACCAAACGTTGAACAAGCTGCGCACAAAATGGGCAAAATGGAGTTCGGCATGGTGCGGCATTTTTTACCGGTTTGAGTTTGAAGCGGAAATAGACTGGAAAAAAACGTATGTGATTTGCCCG
>CAXTKQ010000040.1:6425-18409 GCA_964244955.1 uncultured Sphingobacteriaceae bacterium
CCATACTTCCAACCTGGATGTTTCCTGGGCAACGATCCTCGCCAAAAATAATTTTAGTTTTATGGGGAAGGAAGAATTGCTTAAAAACCCAACCACCAAACTGTTTTTTAAAACGATTGATATTACGGTAAAACGCGACAGTAATATTTCGGCTTTTCGGGCTTTTAAGCGTGCATCAGCATATTTGAAGAACGGTATTACGATGATCATCTTCCCAGAAGGAAAAATTGCCGATGTTTATCCGCCGACATTGCAGGAATTTAAAAACGGGCCATTTCGCTTGGCGATCGAGCAGCAGGTTCCGGTTATTCCGGTTACTTCTTTTAACACCTGGAAATTGTTGTGGGACGATGGTTTGAAATACGGCAGCCGACCGGGAACTTGCAAAATTTTTGTGCACAAACCGATAGAAACCGTAGGTTTGAAACTGGCAGATGCCGATGCTTTACGCGAAGAAGTTTTCCAAATCATCCACCAAAAATTAAAGGAATATGAAGATAGACACCAACACGGTAGATAAAATTGCCAAACTGGCGCGGCTGGAAATTGCGCCCAAAGAAAAGGAAAACGTGATCAAAGACCTCAGCAAAATTTTGTCTTTTATGGAGAAGCTGAACGAGCTGGACACTACCGGCGTGGAACCTTTGGTTTACCTTAGCCCCGGCGTAAACATTACCAGAAATGATGTGGTAAAAGAAGTAATCACGCACGAAGAAGCACTGCAAAACGCACCCAACCATGATGCGGATTATTTTAAAATTCCGAAAGTGATAGAAAGATAGCTTGTAGCTATCAGTAATCAGCTATCAGCTTCTGGCAATCGGTGCTTAACTACCAATTTAGAAAACCTGCTATTCGCTGAAGGCTGATAGCTGATTGCTGATCGCTTATTCATACGGCTGCATCTTCTCGCAAGTGCAAACACAATTCGGATCGGTGATATTTAATTTTTTTAAAAAAGCCTGGTAAAAACCGGCGCGGTCTGCCGGGCCAAACTGGTTTGCGCGGCCACATTCTACTTCGCCGTTGATGATATTGGTGGCCATGCCGAAACCTGCCGTCCTGCCTTTTGCTACATCGGCAGCAGTTGGTTTCCAGTTTCCGGCCATTACATCATGGGCTGATGGTTTTTGTTCCTGCGGCATCATCCAAAAATAAATAGCTGTTTTAAAAGCCGTTACGGCATCGGTGGTAATTAAATCCGGGTTTTGCAGCAGTTTGTTTTTATCGCCAAAAATACAATCGCTTGCAAAACCATAATTGCCGTTGTAGCTAATCTGCATCGGCCCGCGGCCATAATATTTTTTTTCGGGAACAGCCGGATAAACGTCGTTCTTGTCCACGTAAGGCAAATTGGTGTTCACTTCGTGCAAAAACATCAAGCCGTCGTCGTACTGTCCGTTTCGGCCGTGCCGCGTTTCGTGGGCAATTTGGGCTAAAAATGCGGCAAGTTCGCGCTTGCTGGTTTCCAAACTTTTATCGGCACGAAAAGTGCCAAAATCAACGGTAAACTGGGTGTACGCTTTAGCTTTTGCCCAGGGTTGGTTCCAGTCCGCATCCTGCCGAACCACAGCAGATTTTCCGGTAGCTTTGTCTGTCCGCGTGATCCTAAACATGTACGTATCCCGTTTTTCTACTTTGATTACAACCGTTGACAGCGCTTTAATTGCAGCGGTAAAAGAAGCATACGTATAAAACGGGTCGCGCTGCGGAAACATTTCTTCAAAAGTTTTTTGGCTGAGCATGGCAGCGAAAGGAAGTTTTGCAGGTGCTTCAGTTTGTTTGGTTTGGGTTGATGACGGGCATTTGAAACCGGCAATCAACACAAAGCTTAAAATTAAGGTGCTAAAAAAAGCATATTTTTTCATGGGCTGAGAAGTAAAACAAAGTCCGGAAATGGCAAAAAACAAAACATAATTTTAGATGATAAACAAAGTAAGGTTTATTTAATTATATCAGCATGAAGATTTATACCAAAACCGGCGATTCTGGTTACACTTCTTTAATCGGCGGGACACGCGTTCCAAAACATCATTTGCGCATCGAAAGTTATGGTACGGTGGACGAGCTGAACAGTTACATCGGTTTGATTTGGGGCCAGGAAATTGATGGGCAAGACCGTTTGCTGCTCAAAGAAATACAAGACCGGTTGTTTACCATTGGCGCTTCGCTGGCTGCCGATCCGGAAAAGCCGGCCATGAAAATTCCTGATATTCACTTAAAAGATATTGAATTGCTGGAAACAGAAATGGACAGGATGGAAGCCGTGCTGCCGCAACTGAAGCATTTTATTTTGCCGGGCGGCAACAATGCAATTGCCTTTTGCCATTTGGCACGCTGCGTTTGCCGCCGTGCAGAACGGATTGTAGTTGCTTTGTCCGAAGAAAGTTTTGTAGAAGAAAAGGTGAAAATTTACCTGAACAGATTGAGCGATTACCTGTTTATGCTGGCACGAAAGATTGGGCACGATCAAAATATTGCAGAAAATAATTGGGTTCCGCGTATTTAATCCGGCAAAACATTTCGATATTAAAACTAAAATATTATACTTTTGCAAACTTTTAAATAACACAAATTTATTTATGTATTGGACACTCGAACTGGCATCGCATTTAGAAGATGCACCATGGCCGGCAACTAAAGATGAACTGATTGATTATGCCATACGCTCCGGGGCACCGGTTGAGGTAATTGAAAATTTGCAGGCTTTGGAAGACGACGGCGAGCCGTATGAAAATATCGAAGAGATTTGGCCTGATTACCCTACAAAAGACGATTTCTTTTTTAACGAAGACGAATATTAGCAACTCAGCCATTTTAAGTTTATTGCCTTTATTAAAGCAGCATAACTTCTTTTTTTAAAATTATTGCTTTAAGTTGACTTTTTGGAACGGTTTTCGCTTATGAAAAACCAAAATAACCACTTAAACTTTAAAACTTAAACTTAGAAATTATGGGAAATCTACTGTATCTCATCGCTGTGATCCTGATTATCTTATGGGTAGTCGGATTTTTATTTCACGGGCTTGGAACTTTTGGTGACGGAGGAATTATACACGTATTGCTTGTTATTGCCATTATCATGATCCTGTTAAAAGTGATCAGAAGGGCATAAGTAAGTTTTGGATAACGAAAAAAGCCGCTACACGCGGCTTTTTTCGTTTAATAACATTGCTGCGATCCTTAGATCGGCCGGAAACGTAATTTTAAAATTTTCCGGGTTTCCTTCTATCAAGTTGATTTTTTCGCCAGAACGTTCTACTACGCTGGCATCATCGGTAAATTCTTCCGAATATTCTTGTTCGTAAGCTTTTTTTAACTGGCGTGATTGAAAAGTTTGCGGCGTTTGTACTAAAAAAATTTCATTTCGGTTTAAGTTTTGCGTTTCGCCGTTTGCCTTTTGCCATCGAACAGAATCTTTACTCGGTACGCTGGCAACCGCATTTCCTGTTTTTAATGCCTTTTGATAAGCGTTTGAAATAATTTCTGTGCTGATTAAAGGCCGAACCGCATCATGAATGGCAACAACGCCGTCTCCGCCTATTTTTTCTAATGCATTTTTTACACTGTGAAACCTGGTTTCTCCGCCTGCAACCAATTGGTGTTTGATTTTAAATTGATGCAATTCGCACAAACTTTCCCAGTAAGAAAACTGCTGCCGGTTTAAAACAACCAAAATTTCCGGTTTTTCTAACGAAGCAAAAAAAGCCGAGACTGTGTGCATGATCACCGGCTTTCCGTTCAATAACAAAAATTGTTTTGGTATTTCGCTGTTCATCCTAGTACCAGAACCTCCTGCAACAATCACCGCAAAAAATTTCATCCGTACCTGAAACCTAAAATTTATGTGCTAAAAGAAGCATTTAAATAATCAGCATGGCATCGCCATAACTGTAAAAACGGTATTTTTCTTTGATGGCCACTTCATAAGCGTGCATCACGTTTTCGTACCCGCCAAAAGCGGCAATCATCATCAGCAAAGTTGATTCCGGTGTATGGAAATTGGTAATCATGCAGTTGGCAATACTAAAATCATAAGGCGGGAAGATGAACTTGCTTGTCCAATCGTTGGCTGCTTTTAAAGTATGGCTTGCCGAAACTGCCGATTCAATGGTGCGCATAGAAGTTGTCCCAACGGCACAAATGCGTTTTTTGGCTGCAATGCCGCGGTTTACGATATCGGCTTGTTTTTGCTCGATGATAAACTGCTCCGAATCCATTTTGTGTTTGGTCAAATCTTCCACCTCAACCGGGCGAAAAGTTCCTAAACCAACGTGCAAGGTAACTTCTGCAAATTCTACACCTTTCAGTTCCAAGCGTTTCATCAGTTCGCGGCTGAAATGCAATCCGGCGGTTGGTGCGGCAACTGCGCCTTCGTTTTTCGCAAAAATGGTTTGGTAACGCTCTTTGTCTTCGGCAGTGGCTTTGCGTTTGATATATTTCGGAAGCGGTGTTTCGCCCAAAATTTCTACGTTTTTTCTGAATTCTTCGTCTGTTCCGTCAAACAAAAAGCGAATGGTGCGGCCGCGGGAAGTGGTGTTGTCCACAACTTCGGCAATCAGCAAATCGTCATCGCCGAAATACAGTTTGTTGCCCACACGGATTTTTCGTGCCGGGTCAACCAAAACATCCCACAAACGAAGCTCTTTGTTCAGTTCGCGCAGCAAAAAAACTTCGATGGTGGCACCGGTTTTTTCCTTGTTGCCATACAAACGGGCCGGAAAAACTTTGGTGTTGTTCAAAATCATTACGTCTTTGTCATCAAAATACTCCAGCACGTCTTTAAATATTTTGTGCTCGATTTTGCCCGAATCACGGTGCAGCACCATCAGCCTGGATTCGTCCCGCTTTTCGGAAGGCGAATGGGCAATCAATGATTCTGGCAGGTTGAACTTAAATTGGGATAATTTCATGGTTCGGCGTAATAAATTTAAGGGCGCAAATGTACAAATTTATTACCTTAAACGAACAGCTTAAACGGTTGTTTTTGCGGGAGGATAAAAGGTTGTTTTTTGGCTTGTGATGACCGTTATTGTTTGTGCCGATGCTTCTTTTACACCTGTTTTTTTAGTATGCTCTTTGTTTTTTTTAACCAAAGAAGTTTTATTGATTTTTTAAAACAGCCTGCAACGACAAATTATTACAGAAAAATATAAGCCGTACTATCGTTTAACTACCAAACAATTGTACTTTTATCGGCTTATAAAGCAAGGCGGTCAAATCTTGTACTTAAACATGTTTTCATCCGCGGAAACCTGTTTATACGTTTATTATAAATTTTATTTTCATGTCAGAAACAGCACAAATAAAGCTTTCCGAAAACACCTATGATTTTCCTGTCATCACAGGGACCGAAAATGAAAAGGCAGTTGATATTTCAAAACTTCGTGATTTAAGCGGTTATATTACCTTGGATACCGGGTATAAAAACACCGGCGCCACCAAAAGTGCCATTACTTTTTTGGATGGCGAAAAAGGTATTTTAAGATACCGCGGTTATTCGATTGAGCAACTGGCCGAAAAATCAAATTTTATAGAAGTGGCTTTTTTGCTGATTTACGGCGAATTGCCAACGGAAAAGCAGGTTGCCGATTTCCAAAATGAGATCAGCCACCACACGTTGGTGCACGAAGACATGAAGAAGTTTTTCGACGGGTTTCCAAGCCATTCGCACCCGATGGGGCAGTTGGGCTCGCTGGTTTGCTCGCTTTCGGCTTTCTATCCCGAATCTTTGAAACTTAACCAGACCGAAGAGGAAATCAACCAAACGATCATTAAAATGCTGGCCAAGATGAGTACGATCGTTTCCTGGATCTACAAAAAATCTTTCGGCCACCCGGTTATCTATCCCAAAAACAAATACGATTATGTAAGCAATTTTTGCACATGACTTTTGGCCAGCGCACCGAAGATGTAGAAATTGACCCGGTTTTGGTGGATGTGATGAACAAGCTGCTGATCTTGCACGCTGACCACGAGCAAAATTGTTCTACTTCAACTGTTCGTATTGTGGGTTCTTCGGATTGTAATTTGTACGCTTCTATTTCGGCCGGCATTTCTGCACTTTGGGGGCCGCTTCATGGCGGTGCCAATCAGGCCGTGATCGAAATGCTGGAGCAGATTAAGGAAGACGGCGGCGATACGCAAAAATGGATTGCCAAAGCAAAAGACAAAAACGACCCTTTCCGTTTGATGGGTTTTGGGCACCGCGTTTACAAAAACTTTGATCCGCGCGCCAAAATCATTAAAAAAGCCTGCGATGACGTGCTTGAAAAATTAGGCGTAAACGACCCGGTTTTAGAAATTGCCAAACAATTGGAAGAAGTGGCTTTGAAAGATGATTATTTTGTGCAACGGAAACTGTACCCGAACGTAGATTTTTATTCGGGCATTATTTACCGCGCTTTAGGTTTCCCAACGGATATGTTTACTGTGCTGTTTGCGTTGGGCCGGTTGCCGGGATGGATTGCGCAATGGAAAGAAATGAAAGAAAATAAAGAACCGATTGGCCGTCCGCGCCAGGTTTATACCGGTTATACCGAACGGGATTATGTGGAAATGCAGGCGCGTTAAGTTTTAACACTGATTTTTATACGGTAAAAGAAGCTTCCGAAAAACGGGGGCTTTTTTTGTGAAGTAGTTTTTGCTGTCATCCCGACGATAGGAGGGATCTTGTTTGAAGTGGTTAAGTTTTTTTAAAGAAGATTTTTCCCTTCGGATCGAAATGACAGCACCACCAATTTTTGCACGGTAAAAGAAGCATCGGCCTAAATCCCATTATTTAAAATTTGTGTGGTAAAAGAAGTATCCAGGTTGAAAGAAAGTTTCTTCCTTCGGGCCGAAATGACAACACCACCAATTTTTGCATGGTAAAAGAAGCATTGGCCTAACCACTACCTAACCTGATGCTGCAAGGCAAAAGATAAAAAGCTGCCATCAATAGCCAAAGCAAAAGCCAAAATGAGGGCAGGCGTAAAGCCTTTAATTTCAAAACCGGAAAATATGGCGTCTGCTATTTTAACTACAATGGCGGTAACCAATAACCGGATGACAAAAGAGAGCAGGCCAAGTGTAAGCAAATTTAAAGGAAAGCGGATGACGGCGCCAATGGTTGCATTTAATAAACCAATGACCAAAGCAACCAAAATAGCAGTCCCGAAATTGCGGATAATAATAGTTGGCAAAAAATGCGACAGTAAAAGGATGATGCCTGCGTTTACCAGTAATTCAATAATAAAGTGCATAAGTTTTTTTGTATTTTTTAGTAATGGTTAAAACTAAAAATTTATACCGATAAAAACAGTATCAGGTTTTGGAAGTACCGGAGAATTGAGCACTGCAATTCCTTTTTTCTAAGTAAAATCCTTTGTTTACACTTGCATTAAAAGCAATCAGCATGATAAAAATTGGCATCATTGGTTTGGGCGATATTGCCACAAAAGCGTACCTTCCGGTTTTAAACAGCAAATCCGGTTTCGAGTTTCATTTATGTTCGAGGAATGAAAGCCGGTTGCAGCAATTGGGCAACCAATACCGCATTTTAAACTTGTATACAAATTTAACTTCGCTGATGGCAAGCGGCATTCATGCTGCTTTTGTAAATGCCGCAACCGAAGCGCATTACAAACTGGTAAAGCAATTGCTGGAAGCCAACATCGCTGTTTTTGTAGACAAGCCTTTGACGATGGATTACCCTTTATCAAAAGAATTGGTAGAACTGGCCGAAGCCCGAAATATATTGCTGATGGTTGGTTTTAACCGCCGTTATGCACCTGTGTATCAGCAGTTAAAACTGGAAGAGCCGATGTTGGTTTTGATGCAGAAAAACCGGAAATCGTTGCCGGATTTTGTCCGACGGTTTGTGGTGGAAGATTTTATCCACGTGGTAGATACACTGCGTTATCTTTTTCCGTACGAGATTAAAAATCTGCTGGTAAACAGCATCAAAAAAGGTGGTTTGCTGCACCAGTTGGTGGTCCAGTTTGTGGCTGATAACGGCGCGGTTGCCATCGGCATCATGAACCGCGACACGGCAACAACTGAAGAAAAAGTAGAAGTGATGACGGCCAAACATAAACGTGTAGCTTATAATGTGGCCGATTTGGTAATCGAAGAAAACCGAAACCACATTTACCAGGGCGCAAACGATTGGGAATCTACCTTGCACAAACGCGGTTTCGAGCAAATGGCAGACGATTTTTTGCAGGCGGTTGTTCATCAAACTACAACTCAAATTTCGGCACGCGATGCTTTGTTTACCCATGAAATTTGCGAAAGGATTGTGCAAAAGTTGGAGGAGCAGTAATAAAATTTATGCCGATAAAAGAAGCATGGTTTATGCTTTAAATCTATCTTTTCAACTGTTATAATGTTTTTAAAAAAGAAATAAATATCAAAAAATAAAAATAATTGTTTTAAGTAACTTTTAAATTCTAAACACGTAAAATTGTACCAGCTATCAAAAACTAAAACCGTTTTAAGATAGTAAAAGTTTTGCTGATCCTTGCCCGTTGCAAAACGGGCTTTTTATTTTTCAGGCAAAAAAGGCCGGAGGTTTTCTCCCGGCCTTCACTAATTTTTAGGTGGTAAAAGAAGCATTGGCAAAATTTAGTTCTCGCCGCGCTTTAACCCAAACTTTTCAATTTTACTGTACAAATGGCTGCGTTGGATGTCAATATCGTCGGCCGTTTTAGAAACGTTCCAGCCATTTTTTTCGAGCTTGAATTTGATGTATTCGCGCTCGGCAAAATCCTTGTATTCCTGGAAACTTTTAAAGTTGTCAAAATCCGGCTGTGCGGAAACGGCTTGATGCGCAACCGCAACCGGGGCCGATGGGTTGGCAAAAGCTTTTACATCCGCATCGGTAATTGTTTTGTCGCTCAGGATGATCAAACGCTCGATCATGTTGCGCAGCTCGCGGATGTTGCCCGTCCATGGCAAAGCTTTTAAAGCTTCCATGCCTGCATCCGAAACTTTTTTTACCGGCATGCCATAATCGGTGCAAACCTCTTCCAGAAAGCTTTTGGTGAGGAGCGGAATATCATCACGCCGGTCTGAAAGTGGCGGCACATGGATCAGGATCACGCTTAAACGGTGGTACAAATCCATCCGGAAATTGCCAGCTTCGATCTCTTTCAGTAAATCTTTGTTGGTTGCGGCCACCACGCGTACGTCCACATCAATTTCTTTTTCGCCGCCCACACGCGTAATTTTGCTTTCCTGCAAAGCACGCAGCACTTTGGCTTGGGCCGAAAGGCTCATATCGCCAATTTCGTCCAAAAAAAGCGTACCGCCGCTGGCCGATTCAAACTTGCCGATGCGTTGTTTTACTGCGGAAGTGAAAGAGCCTTTTTCGTGGCCAAACAATTCGCTTTCAATTAGTTCTGAGGGGATTGCCGCACAATTGACCTCAATTAACTGCGCATCACTGC
The DNA here is from genome assembly GCA_964244955.1 of uncultured Sphingobacteriaceae bacterium. Classification (GTDB taxonomy): domain Bacteria; phylum Bacteroidota; class Bacteroidia; order Sphingobacteriales; family Sphingobacteriaceae; genus Mucilaginibacter_A. Next base: position 15,857 of record CAXTKQ010000040.1, read on the forward strand.
GGTGCGATTTTTCGTGCAGCCAACGAGCAACCAGTTCTTTTCCGCTGCCGTTGGCACCGGTAACCAGTACGCGGGCTTCGGTTGGCGCCACGCGGTCTATCGTTTCTTTTATTTTGCTGATGGCTTGCGACTGGCCCAGGATTTCGCGGGTTTTAGAAACTTTTTTCTTTAAAACTTTTGTTTCCGAAACCAGTGAGCCCCGATCCAAACCATTGCGTACCGTGATGAGCAAACGGTTTAAATCCGGCGGTTTGCTGATGAAATCAAAAGCGCCTTTTTTGCTGGCTTCCACCGCCGTTTCCACCGTTCCATGGCCGGAGATCATGATAAATGGCAGGTCGGGTTTTACGGCAAGCGCTTCGGTAAGCACTTCCAAACCGTCCATCCGGTTCATCTTGATGTCGCACAAAACCAAGTTGTAGTCGCCTTTTTTGATCAGGTTGAGCGCATCAACGCCGTTGTCCACATCATCTACCTGATAATCTTCGTACTCCAAAATCTCCCGAAGCGTACTCCGTATGGCACGTTCATCATCTATAATCAGAATTTTCGACATTGATTTTTATTGCTTAAAGGCTTGGTTTTTTTCCGGCCGCTAAGATAGAATTTTTTGGGCTTTAAAAATCAAACCCTCTCCATGTTGCAGAAAAGGGTTTGGTGTAATAATCCGGATAGCAAACCTGTAAGCCGGGTTCTGTGCCCGGTTGCCCGGGTTTCTGCCATTTATCTGGGATGATGATCGCCCATCACCTCAATCAGCCTACCCGTTCCGGCGTTGCGTGGCAACAAAAGCGGGCCGCTTTTTGTGGTTGCCGGAACCTATTTGGCCTTTCAGCTCCTGAGGTTTACCGCAAGGCATGTTGCCATGCCAGGCCGTGCGCTCTTACCGCACGTTTTCACCCTTGCCGCCGATAAATCGGGGCGGTTTGTTTTCTGTGGCACTTGCTGTCGCCCATCCGGAAATGGCGCCTTCCCGTTAGGAAGCAGGATGCCCTGCGCTGCCCGGACTTTCCTCCCCGAAGGGAAAACCCAACGGAGCGGCAGAACGTTTTGCTGGGGCGAAGATAGTAATTAGCTGAAAGCATTCAGCTATCAGCTTCTTTTATAGCTGGGAGCTAATAGTTGATAGTTAATGGTTTATAGCTAATAGCTGATAGCTGAAAGCCGGGAGCCGATAGCTGACTGCTGATAGCTGAAAGCCGATAGCACCTTTTCCCAAACAAAACATTTTCCAATGAGTTAATAGGTTTAAAAACAGATAAATACTTCGACATGAAAAAATACAACCACTACTTATTGCTTGCAGCTTCGGTTTTTGTGATTTCTTGCGGACACAGTACTTCCGGCGGTACCACAGACAAAGAAAAAGATGAAGCCCAAAAAGGTGCTTTGGCCGATACCGTAAAAACCACCGATGTATTGCAGGTTGGCACGGGCGATGCCGGTTTTGCTTATAAAGCCGCTGCCAGTGGCATGATGGAAATCCAATTGAGCGGCCTGGCGCAGCGAAACGCCTTGAACCAGCAGGTAAAAAACTATGGCGCGATGATGGTAAAAGACCATACCAAAACCAGCACTGAACTGAAAAACCTGGCCAACAGTAAAAAACTGACTTTGCCGGTGGCTTTGGAAAAAGATGTGCAAGACCGTGTAGATTCGATGAGCTTGCAAAGCAGTGCCGGTTTCGATTTGAAATATATGGAGATGATGGTGCAGGCACATCAAAAAGACGTGACCGAATTTGAAAAAGCAACCACCACGGTAAAAGACCCGGACTTGAAAGCTTTTGCCGTAAAAAACCTGCCGATTTTAAAAATGCACTTAAATGAAGCGGAAAAACTAAACGCTTCGCTCAACAAAAAAAATGACGCCAACAATGCCAAAAATGCCAGCGCGCAAAAAAAGTAAGCGTATTTTAGGCCGGTAAAAGAAGCATTGGTTTAAACTAAAAAGCTGTATTTTCCTCAAAACAAATTAATTGTTGGTTGGAAAGTGCGGCTTTGTTTTTTAGCTGTAATTTTTGAGGGGGAAACGGTCGTGAGCCGATGCTTCTTTTACCGACATTTTTTCAGCCTCAATTAAAAAAATACTAAAAATATTAGTAATTTAGATATTGATTTTCTACTTTAGCAGAACTTAATCCAAGCATTTCCTCTAACAAAAAAATTGACCAGCATGAAAACAGCAAAAAAAGTTGTCCTGAAAGGAAGCCATAGGCCAACGCCCAAAACCGAACTGAAACCAATTGATTCGGAAGCGTTTATAGAAGTTACCGTCCGCATCCGCAGAAAAAGATCAATAGATGAAGCCATAGCCAAAGGCGAAGTGATTGCGCGCGAAAACTATGCGCAAGAATTTGGCGCTTCGCAGGAAGACGTAGAAGCCGTGGAAGCTTTTGCACACGAGCATCATTTAACCACGGTTTTGGTGGATTTGGCACGCCGAAGCGTGATTTTGAAAGGCAAGATCAGTGATTTTGAAGCAGCTTTTGCCGTAAACCTGAACTTGCAAGACCAGCAAGGAACAGAATTTAGGATCAGGACGGGCGATATC
>CAXTKQ010000040.1:18419-28250 GCA_964244955.1 uncultured Sphingobacteriaceae bacterium
GTGTTTTTGGTTTTGATGAACGCCCGGCAGCGCGGCCAATGTTCCAGGATTACAAACCCGATCAAAAGATTGTAAACCATGCTGCCGGAACGCCATCTTACACCAGCGACCAGTTGGCCAAAATTTACGGTTTCCCCACTGGCGTAACCGGAAAAGGGCAATGTATCGGCATCATCGAGTTGGGCGGCGGCTACAAAACGATTGACATCACCAATTACTTTAAAAGCCTGGGCATAAAAAAACCAGTGGTAAAAGCAGTATCGGTAGATGGAGGCAAAAACGCACCAACCACGGCAAACAGTGCCGATGGTGAAGTTTTGCTGGATATTGAAGTGGCAGGAGCGGTAGCGCCCGAGGCAAAATTGGTAGTTTATTTTGCGCCAAACACCGATCAGGGTTTTTTGGATGCGATTACGCAAGCGGTGCATGATACAACCAATAAACCTTCTGTTATTTCCATCAGTTGGGGTTCGGCAGAGGTAAACTGGACGCCGCAAGCTTTGACCAATTTTAACGAAGCTTTTAAAGCCGCTGCCGTTTTGGGCGTAACCATTTGTGCTGCCGCCGGCGATGGCGGATCGGCCGATGGCGTAACCGATGGCAAAGTGCATGTGGATTTTCCTTCTTCCAGTCCGTACATTTTGGCTTGCGGCGGCACCAAACTATTGACCGATGCCAGCAACAAAATCACTTCCGAAACGGTATGGCATGCCGCCAGCGACTCGGCAACCGGCGGCGGCGTAAGTGATGTTTTTCCGCTGCCCGATTACCAGGCCAATGCCAATGTCCCGGCTTCTTTAAACACCAAATTTAAAGGCCGCGGCGTGCCGGATGTTGCCGCCGATGCCGACCCAAGTACAGGCTACAAGGTTTTGGTGGATGGCCAGCAATTGGTTTTTGGCGGAACAAGTGCCGTTGCACCGCTCATGGCTGGTTTGATCGCTTTAGTTAACGAGCAAAAAGGCAAACCGGCAGGTTTTATCAACCCAACCATTTACGCAACGCCAAACTTGTGCCGCGATATTACCGTTGGCGATAACAAAACCACCAAAACCACTACCGGTTATACGGCGGGAACGGGTTGGGATGCTTGTACGGGTTTGGGCGTTTTGTCGCAACTGCCATAAAATATAGTGCTAAAAGAAGCATTGGTATTGTTTTGATTAAAGGATGTTTAAACAAGTCCAGGATTGGCGAACGTGGCTCTGTCATTTCGAAACGCAGTGAGAAATCTTCTTCTAACAGTAAAAGTTAAAACGCTTTGAAGAGGATTTCTCTCTGCGATCGAAATGACAGTAGGCTACAAATCAATTTTATCTTTTGATCGCTTTTTTCAAATCCTGTATCAACAACTCTGTTCGGTAATCCACACCTTTTTTAGTTAAATGATAAGGTGTGTCAAAAATCAAACTGTCAGGAATGATGTATTCTTCGGGAGAAGAAATCAACAGAAAATGATTGTCTTTTAATACTTCTTTTACTTGCATGATTTTGGTAATAGAGTTTTGATAGGATGATTTTTGATAACCCGGAAATGTAACATACAATTTTGCTTTCTTTTGATAAATTTCCTTTCTAAAATTTAACAAAGCTTGCAGTGCATCCAAGTTAAAACTTTCATTAATTGCAGGATAAGGTTTTGGGTTTTCGCCAGATAATTTCCAATGTGCAGTTGCATCGCCAAAATTGTTAAAAGCTGCACGGTCGTATCGTCCAACGCCATCATTCTTTGGAAACTTGTAAAATAAAAAGATGGGCCGAAGTTTGGATTGTGCATACTCCGGCAACAATTTTGCAAGTGTAAAAACTTGTTGGCAATCAAGCAGTTTTCGGCTTTGCGGTATAATATCGGTTACCAACGAAAGCAGTTCGCCTTCCCCGTTGGCCAGGTTTCCGTAAAACTGTTGGTATTCGGAAGATAAAACAATAATGTCGCCAGGCTTAATATATTGCAAAGTATTGGTCAGCATAAATTTTAATCCAAGGTTCACATGTACGCCCGTATTAATCGGGTTGATGTTCAGCGAATCTTTGATCTTTTTACTATCCAAACCATAAGCCAGGTTAGAACCGCCAACAAAAATAAGGCGAGGTTTTGGCGTATTTTTTAAAAGCTTGTTTTTGTCAATTTGGGTATAAAGCATATTTTGCCTGCCGGATTTTGCAGGTATAAAAACAGCAACAATTAGCAAAACAAGTAATCCAAGTACAAAGATTGATGTTTTGACGAGGAACTTTTTCAGCATCTAAAATTGGAAATAAATAAACTGCCGTTGAGAAAATTCTCCAAAAACCACAATCATAATGAGCAAAATATAATAAACCGACCAACGCAACCAAACAGGTTTGCACGCCAATGCTTGTACAATGCTTCTTTTACCTTGCAAATATTGGACTGTTTCCAGAAACAAAATCAACAATACCGACAAAGCCATCTCTTTGTTGTTCAAGCCGTAATCTTGTAAAACCGGCAAGTGGTTTGCAAAATGGTTAATTACATTAGGAATGCCTGTAAAAATATGTTTAACAATATAAAAAGCAGTGGGCAAATTATCTGCACGAAAAAAAATCCAGGCAAAAGCAACCAGCAAAAATGTGGTCAAAGTTGATAAAAACGGAATTTTATCCAGTAAAAGAAGCTTGTTGGTTTTCTCCCGAAAGTTTTTGGTAATGATCGCAAAGATGAGGTAAAAGCCATGCAAAGCTCCCCAAATGATATACGTCCAATTGGCACCGTGCCACAAGCCGCTAATCAGAAAAACAGTAAACAAGTTGAAATACCAACGGGAAATTGCGACCCTGTTTCCGCCCAACGGAATGTACAAGTAATCGCGAAACCAGGTGGATAAAGAAATGTGCCAGCGTTGCCAAAACTCATGCAAACTTTTGGCCTGGTAAGGTTTGTTAAAGTTAACCATCAACCTAAAACCCATTACCCTTGCAATGCCGATGGCCATGTCCGAATAGCCGGAGAAATCGCAAAAGATTTGAAAAGCAAAAAATATGGTTGCCAAAATTAAGCTGAAACTATTAAAATGCCGCGGATGGTTGTAAACCGAATCTACCACAATTGAAAGCCGATCGGCAACCACCACTTTTTTAAACAAACCCCAAGCCGCAAGTTTCAATCCGCTGGTAACTTGTTGGTAATTAAAATTGTGTTTTTCCCTAAATTGGTATAAAATATTTTGCGGCCGCTCGATTGGCCCGGCCACCAATTGCGGATAAAACAGCACATACAAAGCATAAATACCAAAGTGTTTTTCGGCCGGATGATTGCCGCGATACACTTCGATGGTATAACTCATGGCCTGGAAAGTATGAAAAGACAAACCGATTGGCAACAAAATTGACAAGTACGGAAGTGGGTTTTTCGTTTCAAAATTCTCCAATAAAAAGCTAAGGTTATGGTTGATGAAATTGAAATATTTAAAAAAAACCAATACGCCAATATTTGCAATTAAACTTAAAATTAAAAACAACTTGCGATGTTTGCCTTGTGCGTTTTCAATCCAAATTCCGGCAAAGTAATCAACAATAATGGTGAAACCTAAAATTAGAATATAAACCGGAACAAAAGCCATGTAAAAGTAGCAACTGCTTAACAAAAGCAACAACCATCTTTTTGAATAAGGCAACAAATAATATAAACTTGTAACAATGATAAAAAAAACCAGAAATGGATAAGAGTTAAAAAGCATAGGTTTTATTTCTCAATGTGATTTTTACTGATCAACTTTTTAAATAAGTAACAATATATCCAATTAATTCTTTGATATAAATGTTCCAATCCGACAAAGTTTGTGCAGACGGAATAAAATCAGCAAAAGTAAAAATCCCTTTTCCGGCAAAATAGTTACAAGGATAAGGCACAACTTCCAAATTGGCTTTTTTACAGATAAGCAAAGCACGCCGCATGTGGAAAGCCGAAGTAACCAACAAATAAGGCGGCGGCAAATGTTTTGCTTCTAAAATTTGTTTTGAAAATTGGATGTTTTCTATCGTGTTGCGCGATTTTTTTTCAAACAATAAGGCACTGTCTGCAATGTTATAGTTTCGCATCTCACTTCTGATCCAATTCCCTTCTGTAAAATTAAATTTATCCGGGACCAAGTTTGCACTGCCGCCGGTAAAAAGCAAATGGTTTACGGTTCCGTTTTCTTTTAGTTTGATGCCTTGGATAAACCGATCAGAAGCAGCGTTTAAAAAACCATGGCCGCTATTATCTTCATTAATGTAACCGCCTAAAATTAAAGCACAACTATAATTGGTTTTTTTTAAGGTTGTGGTTTGGATGTCCCAATATTCGGCAAATTGGTTTAATAAAAATGGATCAGAGAAAAAAAGCAATAGGACAACACTTGCAATTATAGCTGTGCGACGATGTCTTTTATGTTTTGTAAATATGGCAAAAAGGAGCAAAACTATAATCCACATAATCGGGAAAATAAAAAAGATCAATAGTTTTGAGAGGATGAAAAACATATTTCCCGGTTGGTAAAGTTTGATGAACAATAGGATTAAAAGCTTTGTAGGCACACTAAATTTTTGCCGATAAAAGAAGCATTAGAAAACACACAAGTAAAATTTATTTTTTGAAATTAATCTCTGTTGTGCTTAAGTTTAATGGAAACAATATTGGTTAAAACATAAGCGATAAAGACTGTCCAAAAAGGCATCGTGATATAAAACATCCTTCTGAAAGCACTTACCAGCGTACTTCCAGCCAGGTAAATTAAGATGAACAAAAGCAGTAGGATTAATTCTTGCGGTAGTTTTTTATAATGAAAAATACCCAATCCAAGCGTTATCACCATAAAAACAAGCACAAACATATTTGGGATAATGGTGAAATAAGTTTTAACATCTTGTTCCATGTTGGTAAAAGGGTATGAGAAAAACATACGCCCCAAATTGGCCACGCAATTCAACAGGTATTTCTTTGGATAATATTTGATGTTTTCAATTGCTTTGGTTTTGTAAATTGCATCGCGCTCTAATGGCGGCAATTTTAAAACGCTGTCCACAAAAACTTTGTAGTTTGGGTTTTGCAGCATTTGCGGGTTGTCTTTCCAATCGCCCCAATCATTTGGATACGGCGCACTCATGTTGTATAACGACCAGCCGCCGCTGTTTGTCCAGTAAAAAGGTTTGTGCGTAACGCTGTAAGTATAAATAAGATAAGGTACGCAAAGTAAAAACGACAAGGCAAACAGATAAGTAAATTTTTTTGCCGATGACCGAAATTTAGGCAGTAAAAACAGTATCAAAGAAATGAATAACATAGCGATAACCACATAGCCGAATACAACTTTAGTCATAGTTAAAAATGCAATTGCAATGGCACAAAACCAAACCGTTTTTGTGGAAAGTTTTTTCTCTTTTCCAATTTTGAAAAACAAATAACCAATCAAACTGATTAAAAACCAGGTTAAACATTCTGTTAAAACCAACGGAATTTTTTCGTAAACCGGGAAATACAATCCTAATAAAATTGCACAAACTAAGGCTGTTTTTTGAGAAGCATAAAGCCTGATGGTTTTATAAACAAGTGCCAATGAAGCGTACATCATCGCAGCATTTAATACTCGGATGGCCATCAACGGAAGTTTAAACAATAAAAAAGGGGCTACAACTAATGGATAGCCCGGCCCGTTCCATAAATCAATATTGGGAAGCGGCGGCGAATAAAAGCCATGCAAAATGTTTTGCGCAAAGCGTACATATCGTTCTTCGTCATCCACAAAATTGTGCGGTGCAAAAGCAAAACAAATGGCCAAATACAATATCAAAAATGGCGATAATTGTAAATAAACATTCAACCCTAAATACCAGTGTAACAATTTTTTCATATCCAATTACATTTTTAAAAGTCCGTATTTCGTGATCGAATACAAAGCCCGGAAACCATCTTTCCAGCCAATTTTTTTTCCTTCTTCATATGTTCTTCCATAATACGAAATGCCAACTTCGTAAATCCTTATTTTTGGAACCCGTGCAATTTTCGCCGTAACTTCCGGTTCAAAACCAAAGCGTTTTTCTTTTAATTGGATGTTTTGGATCACCTCTGTTTTAAACAACTTGTAACAAGTTTCCATATCGGTTAAATTGAGATTAGTACACATGTTAGAAAAAGTAGTCAAAATTTTGTTGCCGATGGTATGCCAGAAAAACAAAATGCGGTGCGGGTTGCTGCCCATAAACCGCGAGCCGTAAACCACATCGGCAAAACCGGTGATCACAGGTTTCAATAAATCGTTGTATTCGTTCGGGTCGTATTCCAAATCGGCATCTTGTACAATCAAATATTCGCCGGTTGCTTTGGCAATGCCGGTATGCAAAGCCGCGCCTTTTCCCTGGTTAATTTCATGTTTAAAATAATTAATCGGCAAATCAGGGTTGTTGGATTTATAAGTTAGAATCGCATTTTCGGTGCCATCGGTAGAGCAATCGTTTACAATGATCACTTCTTTTTCAATCTGGTTAACCAACTCAACCTGCTTTAATTTATTTAGAATGAGGTGGATCGTTTTCGCCTCGTTGTATGCCGGGATGACGATGGATAATTTGCGGATCATTTTTTAAAAGTATAAATTTTATCGAATTAACATCAGGGCAAATTAATTTATACGTAACACTTGAATGTTTAAGTTACGCCATTTACCTTTGCTGCAATGATGCTTCGGCGTGTAGTTTCCCTTTTTCTGCTTTTGGCGGTGGTTTCGGCTAATTTTGGCCGGCTTTTCGTTTATGCAGGTTTCGGGATAAACCAAAAATACATCGCCAGCACTTTGTGCGAAAACCGCGACAAGCCTTGGATGCACTGCAACGGCCACTGTTATTTGATGAAAAAGATGAAACAGGCCGAAGAAAAAGAGAAAAGCGAGGAGCGGCAAACCCAGAAAAGCCTGTTCCAAGAAAGTTATTTGGTAGTTTCTTCCGAAGTTAAATTCCACGCACAATTGCTTCAAATTATTGCCACGCCTTACCGTTCCAACTTTCAAACGCCAAACTTCAGCGCAATTTTTCGTCCGCCACAGGTAGGATAAATGCTTCTTTTAAGGCTGTTTTTTTAGTGTTCATTTCAAATTAATTGGACTGAAACCTGCTGTGTAAATTCTACAAAACAGCTTCCATTTTACTCAATTATCCATTTTATTTTTTTCGGGAAGCGGAAAACTTCCTGCCTGTTTTCTATGAAGCCATACTTCTTTTACCTACTCTTTTTCATGGTCCCTTCACTTGTTAGTGCGCAAAAAGTACTGCAAGGAACGGTTACCGATGCCATCACCCATGAACCTTTGACCGGCGTTGTGATCGGTTCTGCTGGTGCTGATGAAAACACTTTTAAAGACCTCGGCCAAACCAATGCACAAGGAAAATACAAGCTAAACTTACCGCAAGGAACAGTTAAAATCCGGTTTTCGATGACGGGTTATACCTCAAAAATTGTTAATATTTCTGCTTCAACCTTAAACATTAGCCTGCAACCGGCAACGCTTGATCTGCAACCCGTTATTGTTTCTGCAAGTAGGGAAAAGCAAGCCCGGCAGGATGCGCCAACTGCCATTAGTAAGATCACTTCAACGCAAATTCAAGACACCAAAGCAACCGCATTATACCAATTGTTGAACAAAGTTGCCGGCGTTTACATGGTTGATTTGGGCAACGAGCAGCATACGATGGCCATCCGTCAGCCTATTACTTTAAGCGCTTTGTATTTGTACATGGAAGATGGTTTGCCGATTAGGCCGACCGGTATTTTTAACCATAATTCTTTGTACGAAATTAATATGGGCAGCTTGCGCGATATTGAAGTGATCAAAGGCCCGGCTTCTTCGCTTTACGGCAGCAATTCTGTTGGCGGAGCAATCAATTTCATCACCCAAAACCCGCCTTCGGGTTATGCCGGGAACGTTAGTTTGCAGGGCGACCAGTACCATTACCGCCGCGTGGATGCCAATGCTGGTTTTACTGCCGAAAAATTTGGTTTGTATGCGGGCGGTTATGTAGCGCATCAAAAAAATGGCTGGCAGGATTATTCTGATTTTGATAAATATTCCTTCAACCTGAAATCAACTTATGATTTTGATGGCGCCACGCGTTTAACCGCCGCCGCTTCCTACAATTACCTCAACACGCAAACGCCGGGCAATTTGGACAGCGCACATTTTTACGATAAAAGTTACGGTTCTAATCAACGATTTACGTACCGAAAAGTGGAAGCTTTTCGCAGCAGTTTGAAGTTAAATCATGTTTGGAACCAACACAATGCTTCTTTTATCACTGCTTTTTTCAGGGACAATTCTACCGCGCAACTGCCCAGTTATTACATTGGCGATGTGCGGAACGCGGCCGGACAATACGTGAGTTCGAACGGGCAAGTAAACGACCAGAAGTTCCGCAGTTATGGCTTTTTGGCGCAGCACCGCGCGGATTTTGGTTTCCTGCACTCGCGTTTGATTTTGGGGGCTTATTTGGATGACAGTCCGAGTTCGTACTACGCGCAATACCTCAACATTACCAAAGATGTAGAGCGAAATTACTACACCGATTTTGTAAATACCGGCAGATATTTGGATGATTACCAGATCAAACTGTTTAACACTGCGGCTTATGCGCAATACGAATTGAAGCCGGTTGAAGCTTTACGGATTGTTGCCGGTTTGCGTTACGACCGCGTGCATTACAATTTTGAAAATGGCTTGCCGCCAAGCAACACCAAGTATAAACAGCAGGAAACCAACAACTTCAACATTTTGGCACCGAAGCTGGGTCTGACTTACAACTTTGGAAATAACCAAGGTTTTTACGCTAATTACAGTGCCGGTTTCCAACCGCCGGAAACGAGCAATTTGTACAGTTCGCGCCAATTGGTTCCGCTGAAACAAGCCACGTTTAACAATTATGAAGTTGGCGGATGGCTTTCGGCTTTGGATAAAAAAATGTACTTCGAACTGAGTTTGTACGATTTGGAAGGCCGCAACGAAATCATCAGCCAGCTTTTGCCCGATAACACTACGCAAAACCAAAACGCCGGAGCAACGCGGCACCGCGGCATCGAATACAGCATCAATTTTTTGCCGGTAAAAGAAGTATCGTTCCGTTTTAGCGGAACAAATGCGCAACATACTTATCTGGACTACAGCGAAGTAGCTGCCAATGCCGCCGGAAATAAATATTCCATCAGTTACAACGGCAACCGCATGATCAACGCGCCGGCATGGATCGCCAATTCCGAAATCACTTATAAACCCATGTATTTGCAAGGTTTCCGCGTGGCGGGAGAGTGGCAGCACATCAATTCGTATTTCACCAATCCGGCCAACACCAAAACGTATGGCGGCTACAACATTTACAACTTACGTTTGGGCTATGATTTTAAAAAGGATTTGCTGCAAGGCGTGGGCATCTGGCTCAACGTGCTAAACCTTGCCAATAAACTTTACGCCACCACCGTAACCGGAAATTCTTACGGTGATACTTACAACACCGGTTCGCCGCGCATTTACAATTTAGGCATCAGTTATAACTTTTCCAAACACTGATTTTTGTATGATAAAAACAGCATCCACAGTTTTGGCCCCGCCGGAAAAAGACAGCAAAATAAAGCGGATTGTTAAAAGCAATTTTTATAAATGGCACCGTATTTTGGGTTTGATGGCGTTGGTTCCGGTGATATTTTGGACGATCAGCGGTTTGTCTCACCCGTTTATGTCCAACTGGTTTAGGCCGTTCATCCCGCAGGAAGTTTTTCATCCGAAAACACAGGCCGAAATGCAGCCGCAGCTTTCTTTGCAGGAAGTTTTGGACCGAAACCACCTTACCGAA
>CAXTKQ010000041.1:0-28065 GCA_964244955.1 uncultured Sphingobacteriaceae bacterium
GAATGCCACCGAAGCATTTACAATTTATGGAAACAGGTATTGGAATACTTCGACGCTTTCCAGATTGGTTTAACGGCTACGCCGGATAACCGCACTTTTGGTTATTTTAACCAGAACATTGTAAGTGAATACACACATGAGCAAGCCATTACCGACGGCGTAAACGTAGGTTACAATGTTTTCCAGATTGATACAGAAGTAACACAAAAAGGCGGAACGATCTGGAAAGGCGAATATGTAGATCACCGGGAAAAACTGACCCGCCGGAAACGATGGGAACAGTTAGATGAAGATGTTACTTATACCGCAAAAAAGCTGGACGATAAAGTAGTCAATCCAAATCAGATCAGGCTGATCATCAAAACTTTTAAAGATCATCTGCCGGAAATGTTTCCTGATCGGTTTGATGCCGACGGCACTTTTGAAGTTCCTAAAACGCTCATCTTCGCTAAAACGGATAGTCATGCCAATGATATAATAGAAATGGTAAGGCAGGAATTTGGAGAAGAAAACAAGTTTTGCAAAAAGATTACTTACAATACGGAAGACCCAAAAGGGACACTTTTAGAGTTTCGCAATGAATATTATCCCCGTATTGCAGTAACGGTAGATATGATTGCAACCGGAACAGATGTAAAACCACTGGAATGTTTGCTGTTTATGCGCGATGTAAAAAGCAGGAACTATTTTGAGCAGATGAAAGGTCGCGGAACGCGTACCATTAATATAGATGACTTAAAAAAAGTAACGCCATCTGCAAAATACACCAAAGATCATTTTGTAATTGTAGATGCCATTGGCGTAACCAAAAGCTTAAAAACCGATAGCCGTCCGCTGGAAAAGAAACCCGGCGTTCCTTTAAAAGATTTGCTTGCTGCCGTTGCTGTGGGCGCAAGGGATGAAGATTTATTTACTTCGCTTGCCAACCGTTTAATCCGGCTGGAAAAGCAACTCACCGAGAAAGAAAAAACAAAGTTTAGCGAACAGGCTGAAGGCAAAAGCATCAGTCAGGTTGCTAAAGAATTGCTGCAAGCTTATAACCCGGATACTTTAGAGAACATCCGGCAAAATATAGAACAGGAAATGATTGGTGCTTCTCCGGCAGCAAAAGAAGAAGCTTTTGTGCGGAAGCAACACGCGCTGATCGAAACGGCTGCTACTGTTTTTACCGGTGAATTATATATGTATATCGAAAATGTGCGCAAAGCACACGAACAGGTAATGGATACGGTAAACCCGGATAAACTGCTTAATGTAGGTTGGGATACTAATCTGGCTACAGAAGCAGCGGCACAGGTACAGGATTTTACCGATTGGATCAACCAGCATAAAGATGAAATCATCGCTTTGCAACTGTTTTACGGCCAGCCTTACCAACGCCGGGAGCTGACTTATAAAATGATAACCGATTTGGTAGAAACCATCAAAAGCAATAAACCTGCCTTAGCGCCTTTAAACATCTGGCGTGCCTACAGCCAGTTGGAAAAAGTAAACGGACAACCAAAAAACGAACTGACTGCTTTGGTTGCCTTAATTAGAAAAGTAAGCGGACTGGATGAAAGCCTGACGGTTTATGATAAAACGGTGGACAAAAACTTCCAGGACTGGGTTTTTAAAAAGCAGGCCGGTACGTTAAAGTTTAGCGAAGAACAGATGCAATGGCTGCGCATGATGAAGGATTATGTAGCCGTTTCTTTCCGGGTAGAAGCAGATGATTTTGAGTTAGACCCTTTTAACAAACAAGGCGGACTGGGCAAAATGTGGCAACTGTTTGGCAACAGCACAAACGAAATTATGGAAGAACTAAACGAAGCATTGACCGCATAAAAAAGGATGATAAAAGAAGCATTGCCTGAAGGGTGGAAGGCTGTGAAATTGGGAGAAATAGCTAGAAAAATCACAAAAGGCGCAACTCCTACAACATATGGTTTTCCTTATCAAACGAGCGGTATTAATTTTATAAAAATTGAAAATGTTAAAAACGGAAAATTATACACACAATCAATAAAGAACTTTATTAGTCCAGAGGCTCATACTTATCAAAAAAAGTCTCAACTTGAAATCAATGATATATTGTTTTCGATTGCCGGAACAATTGGAGAAACATGTATTATAAGAAAAGAGTATCTGCCTGCTAATACTAACCAAGCATTTGCAATTATTAATGGTATAGAAGATACTGTTTTGCCATCGCTTTTAAATTTACAATTGGAAAGATTTGTAAATCAAATTAGGTCTAAGTCAAGAGGTGGAGCCATGAATAATGTTTCTCTTGAAGATTTAAAAGAATTTAATGTCATTCTTCCCCCTTATGAAAAACAACACCTGATAGTTGAAAAAATAGAAGAACTTTTTAGTGAGCTTGATAAAAGCATCGAAAATTTAAAAACTGCACAGCAGCAGCTTAAAGCGTACCGACAAGCTGTTCTAAAATGGGCTTTTGAGGGAAAGTTAACGAATGAGGAGGTGAAGGATGGAGAGTTGCCGGTGGGTTGGGAATGGGTGAAGTTGGGAGATGTTTCTGAGTCGTGTTTAGGAAAAATGCTTGATAAGGGAAAAAACAAAGGTTCTCTAATGCCATATCTAAGAAATAAAAATGTTAGGTGGAACAGTTTTGATACTGAGGATTTATTTGAAATGAGATTTGAACCTTTTGAGTATGAGAGATTTGGTATCAAAGCTGGAGATTTAATAATATGTGAAGGTGGTGAACCTGGAAGAGCAGCTATATGGAAACAAAGCCAAATTGATATTAAAATTCAAAAGGCACTTCATCGTGTAAGATTTAGTAAAGATGTAATACCGGACTTCTTCTTATATTATTTAAACTGGATATCATCTATTAAACTTATAGATCAATATTTTACTGGTACAACAATTAAACATCTAACCGGTCAAAGCCTGAAAAAAATCGAACTTCCATTGCCTAAAGTTTATGAACAACAACAAATCGTTCAAGAAATAGAAAGCCGCCTAAGTGTATGCGATAAAATGGAAGAAACTATCACCACCAGTTTGCAACAAGCAGAAGCATTAAGGCAAAGTATATTGAAAAAGGCGTTTGAAGGGAAACTCACCCATAACACCTAAATTACTGGAATGAACACGACACAAAATAGTATATCAGCAGCAGATACATCAATTGGATTTGACTATAAACGGCAAAACGAAATGGCCCATCTCAAAAAACGAAATAGGCCATTATTACACAGCTAAAGCTATTGCGTTGCTATACAGCTACACTCATCATATAGCGAATTTTAGGCGCAACGGTATTTACAATATCATCAAAATCATTTTTAGATATAGACATGTTACTTCTAATTTCATCTATATTATAATTTAGCTGTTCACAATGTATTCTTATAATTTTCCGAACCAAAGCAGGATCATCTAATGTTACATCATTACGTTCTTGTTTCCGCTCATTAAAACGACTTAATTCAATCATCAAGTTCTGGTACTTTTCAGGTGTTATATTTGATGTATCAAAAGCTCTGCGTATAAGCGCACTTTTGGATACCTTCCAATATAATTTTAGGTCAGCAAGCTTTGAGTAAGTAAGGCGCGATAAATCTCTACTAATCTCATTTTCCGGCATTAAAAATTCAGCCGCAAATCTGTTTGCTTCTTTCTCTAAATCATCCTGACTGTCAGCAAGAAACTGAAATGCAGGAATATGCATAATGATGTGACCTAATTCATGAGCGATAGTAAAACGCTTTACATAATTAGGTAAATCCGAATTGATAACGATTATTTTGTGATCCGACTTTGTAATAACAGTTGTACCACTAAATTTTTCCGGTGCTTTAATATAATGAACAATAATTCCTCTTTTTTCTATTGCGCGAACAAGATCTATAATAGGGCCTTTATCTATGCCAAAATATGCCCGAATCTTACGAGCAATAGTTTCTGGAGTGTTGTACTGTATAACCTGTAAAGCAGGAATATCACTGTCTAATTCAACTTCATGTAAAAGGTCTTCAAACCACATGCGTATAAGGTCGAATTGTGCTTCAAGTTGATATTCATCCTTCTTTCCTAAAGATGCTTTTTTCCTATAAAAATATTCTGATTGAGTTATAAGGCTATCAACTCTACTGAAAAAAGATACTGGAAAGTTTAAGTAATTTGCAATTTTATTAAGTAGTTCTTCTGTTAATGGAAGGAGTCCTTTCTCCATTCTTGAATAATTTCCCTGACTTATTTTAAGATCGGTGGTAAGATCGGTTTGTGTCTTTCCCCTGGATTCCCTCGCAAGAGAAAGCATTTTGTGGTTTATAATTGACATATTTTTTTTAAAAAAGGAGTGCACGCTCCAATTTATTAAGTACCCGTTTCAGAGTTTCGGTCAGTCCTTGCTCTAACATTGTCCAAATCATCATCTGATACAGATGGGGCAGAACCTGATTCTACTCGCAATCTACTAATACGGTTCGCAAGCTCTAATAGATTTGACTTCCATTCGACTTCAACACCATTTGTACTAACAGCATAAATAGATTTTAGATTTTCCCAATTTGCTGACACTACGTATCCAACGTAAATAATTATCGGCTCACCTGGATAATTTAATCTTTGTTGTAGCATAGTAGCGGAATTATTAGTTCTAATGTTTGAAGGACGCCCATAAGGATCTAACTTCTTAAATAAAATTACATGGTTGCCCAAAAATAACCCGTATCTATTATACTTTAACGGGTGAACAGCTTCATTAAACTCTTGTTTAATTAAACCTTTGATCTGTTCATGCATCCTGACTGATTTACTAAGATGGTTTTTAAAATCAGGATGACGTGAATCTAATTCATCATGCATTCTTTCAAATGCATCTTTAATGTGGTCAACGATAAATGGAATTACCTCCATCATTTCGTTTTCAAAACGGATTTGCCCTTCGGGGCGTAAATCCTCATCGCTATTGCGGGATTCGGAAAAAAGTTCTAAGTTTGACATTATTATTTGTTAAAAGTTGTAAAAAAATCCGCGCCAACGGATTGTTATAATGAAAAATCAGCCACCCTCGTGCAAGGGTGGCTTTTCTTTTCAATACAAATATAACATAAAATAAATAAAAAACAAGCAAAAGTTGTAGTTTTTTTTCTATCTATAAACTTTACTGGTGGGGATTTGTAATCCCGTCCTTTGAGCTTAGGATCTGTGATCCTGTTTTACAAATAAGGATGCTTCTTTTACCGGTCAGATTTTTATAGCCAATTGAGGTAGTTAAGGATAAATAACAAAAGGATTGCAAATCCTTAGCTCAGTGGCCGGGATTGCAAATCCCCACCAGTAACTAATCTCGTCCAGTAAAGCTAAATTGCATAAGTAAAGCTGCTTTGCAACAAGTACAAATGAAAATATAAATTTATATGACATCCTCCGCAATCATATCCAAAGTCTGGTCTTTCTGTAACACGCTGCGCGATGATGGCGTAGGTTACGGCGATTACTTAGAACAACTCACTTACCTGCTGTTTTTAAAAATGGCAGACGAATATGGTAAACCGCCTTATAACCGTACTTTACCTGTTCCGCCAGAATACAACTGGGAAAGTTTAACCGCTTTACGCGGTGCAGAACTGGAAGGGCATTATAGCGAACTGCTGCGCACTTTAGGACAGCAAAAAGGCATCCTTGGCCAGATTTTTACCAAAAGCCAGAACAAGATACAAGACCCGGCCAAGCTGTGGAAACTGATTGACCTGATTGATAAGGAAAACTGGATTATCATGGGCACCGACGTAAAAGGCGACATTTACGAAGGTTTGCTGGAAAAGAATGCCGAAGATACCAAGAGCGGCGCCGGTCAGTATTTTACGCCTCGTGCTTTAATCCGTGCAATGGTTGCCTGCGTTCGTCCGCAATCTTTAAAAACCATTGCTGATCCTGCCTGCGGAACTGGCGGTTTCTTCCTGGCTGCCTATGATTATATTGCGGATAATTATAGTTTGGATAAGGAGCAGAAAAAGTTCCTGAAATACAATACTTTTTTTGGCAATGAAATCGTAGCCGGAACAAGAAGGCTGGCACTGATGAACCTTTTCCTGCATAACATTGGTGATATTGACAGTGATAACTTTATTTCGCCTGCCGATGCATTGATTGCTGATCCCGGCGTTCGTTATGATTATGTGCTGGCTAATCCGCCTTTCGGTAAAAAAAGCAGTCAGACTTTTACCAATGAAGAAGGCGAACAGGAAAAAGAAGATTTAACCTATAACCGTCAGGATTTCTGGGCAACCACCAGCAACAAACAATTGAACTTTGTGCAGCACATCCGCACGATGTTAAAAACAACCGGAATGGCTGCGGTAGTATTGCCAGACAATGTTTTGTTTGAAGGCGGCGCAGGGGAAACGGTACGGAAGAAACTACTGGAAACCACAGACTTGCATACCATACTTCGTTTACCTACCGGAATTTTTTATGCTAATGGTGTAAAAGCAAACGTCGTTTTTTTTGATGCCAAAGCAGCATCGAAAGAACCCTGGACAAAAGAAGTTTGGTATTATGATTATCGCACCAACATCCACCATACTTTAAAAAAGAACCCCTTAAAGCTTGACGACCTGCAGGATTTCATCAACTGCTATCAGCCGGAGAACAGGCACAAAAGAACCGAAGTTTTTAACGCCAAAACCAACCCCGAAGGCAGATGGCGTAAATTTACCTATGAAGAGATCATCAGCAGGGATAAAACGAGTTTGGATATTACCTGGCTAAAAGATAAATCGCTGGCTGATCTGGATAATCTGCCTGATCCTGATGTTTTGGCTCAGGAGATTATGGAGAATTTGGAAGCAGGGTTGGAGAATTTTAGGAGTATATTGAAGCAGTTGCAATAAAGGATTCAGAAAAACAATTATTGCCCATTTTTCAAAAAGCTTATTACTTTAAATGACGTTAGCATATGTTCCCATTGAGACACTATTACGCTAAAAGTTGCGTCTATCTTTGCTGTGTCGTTTTACGATTTTGCTGCTGTATTAAGAAGCGAAAGTCCATCTTCGATTAGTGTTCGGATGTCTTCTTTAACCTGCAGATAATTTTCTTCTACCACCTCTGCCGTAACGTTTCTTACAACTGGTAATGGCCTAAAATTCTGTTCTTCTTTCTTGAGCGCCTCATGGTCACTTTGGATTTCACAGTGAAAAACTTTAAGCGCAATTTTACAATCAGGATCATCAGCTACCAGGCCTACAAATTCACCGGAAGATAGCCCGGATATAGTAGAAACGGGAATGGCGTCGCCTAATTGGGTAGATTTATTAGTTGAAGTACTGTCCGCGCTTATGGTAATACTTTGCCTGTCCTGCATAATCTGGCCAAACCGTTTTGAAAGCTGTTGTGCGGTATCGCCGTTTACCTGGCCGCTAACCACATTTCCAATAATATTCATAATTACTTCCGCCTGCTCGTGCCCATAGTCCTTTTTCAACTGAGAGTAATCCTGTACAGCTAATGTTGTGGCTACTTTGTTGGAACGGGCCGTAGCAATCAAACTATCCATGTTGTTAAAATAAATGGTGGGAAACTCATCAAATATCAGGCTGCATTTTTGCTGGTTTTTTCGGTTCACGAGTTTAATAACACGCGAAATGTACAAAGACAATACGGCTCCATAGATCTGAATTTTCGCCGGGTTATTTCCAATGCTAATGATCTTTGGGTCTTTGGGGTTATTGACGTCCAGTTTAAAATCATTGCCCGAAAGCACATAATAGAGTTGCGGCGAGGCCAAACGGGCCAGGCCAATTTTTGCGCTAGCAATCTGTCCTTCCAACTGTTCTTTGGCCTTGTTTTGCAATGCGAAAACAAAGGGGTTTATCAATACCTTAATTTCTTCCTGTTCATGCAAGATGGCAAAAAGCGGGTCATAATCGGCCTGCATCAATTCTATGACATGGGGCAGCGTGCAGTACTTACCGTCTTTATATTTCCTCAAATACCAAATGATAGCCGTAAGAAAGTTAATTGGCGATTCCACGAAGAAGTCGCCCTGCTTTTTAATCCAATCCCGGTTTAGCCCCAGCATAATTGTCCTTGCCGCTTCGGTTGCATCGGTTATATCTTCCATGCTTTCCGGGTCGAGCGGGTTGCATCGGTGGGTTTTTGACAGGTCGTCAAAATTAATAACGTAGAATTTTGGCAGGGTTTTGTAATTCTTCCTGTACTTCAAAAGCATGTTGTAGGCGATCTTGGTCAGGTCGTCATACTTAAAGTCGTAGAGGAACATGGTAAACCCCTTTTGGATATGCTGGCTGATGATATGGCGGATGACAAAATAGGACTTACCTGCCCCCGGGGTGCCTGCGACCAAAATACCGCGGAAAGGGTTGATAAGATTGACCCAGCTATCCCTGCGCTTACCCTTTAAGTTATAAATAGCCGGTAGGTTGACCGAATACTCGTTTTCCAGAAGCCTTTCCTCTTGCGGGAAAGTCTCATTTTCTTTGTTAAAAATGTCTTTGTTCAGTTCAAGCTTTATAAGGCGTGACAGCAACACGCCGCCTGTCAACACAAGTAGGTAACCTACGGTGGTCAGCAATATATAGAAAGCCGCTATCACTTCGGGTGTTGCTTTGAAGTATAAACAAAACTGGCTAAAGAAGTAAAGCAACACGCCAATGAAAAGATATACGCCAATGTCCCGTTTTCTAATCTTTTCCTCTTTCTTGCCTTTGGCACCGATCAGGGACACACATAAAAACAGCAATGCAAACAGCTTCGGTTTTAAGAGGGTAGCAAATAATCCTGTTTTAGCAATATTTATTAATATCTTATCGGTAACTGCCGCTGTCCATCCCCAAGAGCGAAAGGCACCGTAACAGGTAAAATAAAAATGGATGGACAAAATAAACAGGCTGATAAGCCTTGTAAAATCAATAACCTTTCTCAGTCCTTGCAGGTCTTCTCCAGTTTGCATATATCGTTTTTGTAGTTTTTGATTTCTGCCGTTTATTTTTACAGGTGCAGCCCCTTTTTTTTCTTCTTTTTATCTTTCGGGATAGTCGGCAGGCTGTCCCCGTCTGTTTTGCCCAGCAGGCCGTCCAGTAGCTTTTCGGGCAGGTTGGGTTTCAGGTAGAGTTGTTGCTGTCCCTTTTCAGCCGTTTTCAGGTAACCTGTTTCTTTGGCAGGTTTCAGGTAGCTGGTCTCTTTTTGCGGCTTTAGGTAAGAATGTTTTTCTTGCCTGTCCTGTTGCCCTTTGTCCGGTTTGTCCTGGTTGCCGAACCTTTCTGTTAGTGCCTTTGCGCTGTAAGCTTTGCCCAAATCGCTTCCGTTAAACACTGTTTTGTTCCTGTTGTCCACAAAAGTTGTCCCGTAGGTGTGGCCTTGTTCGCTCTGCCGGAACAATACCTGGATTTGCTGCCTTGCAAGCTGTTTGGCGAAAGTTTCTTTGGTGATCTCCTGGTAGCTGGCGAAGGTTTTATCAATGTTTTCCTTTAGGTTTTCTTTGTGAGGCTTCCTTTTTTCTTCATTTTGTTCAAACCTCGATTCCAAGTATGTCAAAGTTGGCTTGCCGTTCAGGCTGCTTGCCTTAAAAGGGATGCCCACCTTATTGCCCTTTTCGTCGATCACCGAATAGACTAGCCCTTTCTTTTGGAACATCTGCGTCCCCTCTTTCCCGCGGTCGGCCACGACGTTAAACTGTTTCAGGGCAGCGTTAAGCTCGGCTAAAGAAGTGTACCTGTAGTCCCGGGCAACCGCAGTAACCACATTGGTGATTGCACGCTTGGTCGGCGTTTTCCCGTATTGGGCTTTTTCTATTTCGACTGGTTTTATCGCTACCGCTTCTTTTAAGTCCTTGCCTTCTGCTTTTATCAAGCCAAACTCCTGTTCCAGGTCTTTCCGTGCAGGTTCCGACAGCCTTTTGCCGATGTCGTGCAGGTCAATCCTTGAGCCGTCCGTTTGGATATTGGTGGTAACGATATGGATATGCGGGTGTGCTGCATCGTCGTGCCTGTAAACCAAATAAGGCTGCTCCCCGAAACCGATCTTTTCCATGTAGTTCACTGCGACCTGTTGCAGCTTGAAGTTGTCCGGCTTTTCTTGAGGGTGGAAATTGAGCATGATGTGCACCGAATTGGTCTTGACCCTGCTGTTAAGGTCGGTCAGGTGGGCAAAGCGCGTAATTTTGTCCAAAAAAGTAAGCTTGCCCGCTTCCCTTCCGAACAGGCTTGCCATAACCAGTCCTGCCGTCCCTGCCTTTACCTTGTTTTCATTGTAATTCAGGAGCCCCCTGATGCTTTTTCCGCTTACGATCTTTGCAACCATTTTTCTGCCATAGCTGATACGAGGATTAGCAGCTTGTCCACTTTGGCCTCGACCGGTCGGTACTGCTCCATCACTTTTAGGATATAAAATGCTTTGTGCGCTTCTTCCTTTGCGCTGTTGTGCCCTTTGGTAAGCTGGTTGATGTTCACGCCGATTGCCTTTAACTCTTTTCTGATCCTGGCAAGTTCTTCCATCGGCGCGTCCATCGTTATGTCTTTATAAAAGCAAAGTATCTTCTCGCGCGACAATATCTTTCTGGCCACTTCCCCTACCGATTGGCAACTGCTTTCTGAAACCAGTTTTTCCAGCCGCTTGTAATGGGTCTCGGTCAGCCTCGTCCTTACCGGAAAGTTCAGCAATTTTTCCTCCCTCTTGTATTTTCTCCTGCCCATGTGGTTATTACTTTATAAAATACATGTCCGACTTTTGTAGCCGCAAGTTCCGCAGCGGCTACCCCAAATTTTAGAGGGGGCAAGGGCTTTTGTGTGGACAAAAGTACATCTTGCCAAGCACCCGCGTGATTGCAAAACGCCACCTAAAGCCCGTGATTAATGATCGGTTTTATGATCCTGTTTGAATTTTAGGTTACCTTTTATTAGCTGGCTTTCCTTCCAGGATTTGCATGATGTCTTCATATTTATAGTACAATATCCCCCCGATCCTGGTGTACCTGAGCGTACCGTTGACCCTTAAATTTTGCAGGGTGCCGGGTGATATTTTAAGCAGGTTTTTGACCTGGTAACTTTTTAGCCACTTCTTTGGCTCGTCTGCCCGGTCGGCTAACAACACTTTGATTTGGTTAATCAGCCTTTCTTCAAATTGCTCCAGGTCTTCTTTGGTGATAATTTCTGCTGCCATAATGCCTCCTTTTGTTTTTTGTAAAATCTAATAATCCTTTTCCATGGTTCTCACTAGCGAGAGATTTCATGCTATCCACTTGCTTTTAAATATTGTGTTAACAGCATTTGGAATGAGCTTTACAAAAAGAGCCATATTGCAAAATTAATCATGTAAGTCTGAGGGATCTGCACAAAGATTAACTGGGGAATATTAAAAATGAGAGCGTTATATCCTCCGTTAATACAACTACTGAGGAAAAGCCCTTTAAACCGGAGTTAAACTAGTTTGTAAGGAGTAAGTTAGTATTAAATCTATCCAATTTTGATCTCAACACTTTCATATCAGCACCTACCTTTTCCTCCAATACCTTTAAATTTATGTTGTAGTTATTTTAGAATGTCCCGGCATTTTGCTCACTGATTCTATAGGAATGCCGTTTACCAAGTAACGGTAGTGGCTTGCTCAACACTATAACTTTGAGGGTAAATAAAATCAAAAAACAGGTTGAAACCAATAAATAGTTAAATATCGTCAGATTTATAACCAATTCTTTTCCGAGGTTTACTTTCGGTATTCTTTTCAATCAACCCATCAAGGTAGCGAAAAACTGTTTCCATACTCTTATCCTGGTTATCCAGTTTGATTTTGATCTTTTCAATCTTCAAACGAAGTTCTGTATTATTTAAAAGCGTTTGACGAATGCGGGTAAAAATGCGCATGATTTGTATGTTCACCTCTATGGCTTGCTGGCTGTTGAGTACGCTTGACAGCATTAACACGCCATGCTCTGTAAATACATGAGGCAGATACCGGCGTCCTCCTTTTTTTGAGGTCGCAAATTGCGACCTCAAAGTTTCATATTCCTCGTCTGTTAGCTTAAACATAAAGTCTTCGGGAAACCTACCAATATTCCTTGAAACTTGCTCGTTTAAACGTTTCGTCGAAACGCCATATAAAACCGCTAAATCTTCGTCCAACATAACTTTTTGTTCCCGGATGAAGTAAATCTTGTTGAGCACGAGTTCATCTGTTACGAGACTTTCGTTTTTAAGGTCTTTCATATCGATTTTTATGATAGTTAAATTTAAGACTTGAGGTCGCAAATTGCGACCTCAAGTCTTAATATGTTCTGTTTATACCCGTTCAGCTTTTGAAAGCTTTAACTTTAACGCCTGCATGTCTGAACTGATTTTATCTTCCAATACCTTAGCGTAAATTTGCGTTGTAGTTATTTTCGTATGTCCCAGCATTTTGCTTACAGATTCAATAGGAACGCCATTAGCCAAAGTAACAGTAGTGGCAAAAGTGTGCCTGGCGATGTGCATCGTCATGTTTTTTTCTATTTTGCACAAATCAGCAATTTCCTTTAGGTAAGCGTTCATCTTCTGGTTACTCTTTACCGGTAACAACCTGCCTTTAACCAGGCATTCTTCGTGCTTCTCGTATTTTTTGATGATCGCAAGTGCTTGAGGCAGGAGCGGAACATTTGAGCGAATGTCTGTTTTAGTCCGGTTTACTTTAATCCATTGCTCACCGTCATGCCCTTTTACAATGCTCGCTAATGATAGTTTTTCTGTGTCCACGAATGCGTAGCCGGTATAGCAGCAAAAAAGAAATACATCTCTTACCTCTTCAAGCCGCTTGACTTTAAATTTTTTTTCAGCCAGCCTATGCATTTCTTCCGTTGTTAAAGCTTCCCGGTTCACCTTTCTGGAAGTGCATTTGAAACCGGCAAATGGATCAGTTTTTAGCCATTGGTGATTGACAGCATTGTTAATGATCTTTTTAACATTGGTAATATATCTCATCGTCGTGTTATGATCGATTCCTACTTTGGTTTTTAAGTAATGCTCAAAACCGGAGATAAAAGCATAATCCAGCTTCTCCAGGTACACATCAGGCTTCTGGTACTGGTGTTGGATATAAGATGCAACTTTGCTGCGCACGGTATTATACTTGGTAAGCGTAGCCTTAACTACATCTATTCCTACCAGTTCTTTCATTTGCTTGTTATGTAAATCGAAGACTTCCAGCAGCATTCTTTTATTGACCGGGTTACCGGTATAGCGAAGTTTTATTTCCTCAGCAGTTAAAAACTCACCGCGGCGCTGCATGTCTCGGTAGATTTGGGACAGGTCATTTGTTGCTTGATTGATAAGGTTGTTGGTTGAACGGACATCCTCAGTATTACCTTTTAAAAAGCCGGTTCTGACATCCCATTTAAGTGGGTTGACTTTTTTTTTTAGCGAAATTTCGGCTCTTTTGCCTGCTACGGTTACCCTTGCGTAAAGCGGTAAATAGCCGTTTGCATCTTCTTTTCTTTTGTCCGCCCAAATTAAAATTGAGAAGCTTTGCGTGTTTTTCATTTCAAACTGAATTTTAAATTACCTGATTGCATGTTGTTTAGTTTGTTTTGAACCGTTTTGCGGCTAACTTTTCTACTTTGAGGCTCTCAAAATCAATATATTACAAGCAATTCGGTGACCTAAAACTAACTGATTTAAACAGGTCACCGAATAGGCCACCGGATGAATCATAAATGTTAGTCTAAAACAGGCGTTTTTGGCATAAAAAAAACGCCTAAATCATCGATTTAAGCGTTTTTAAAGGTTTTTGATGTCCTTTTAGCGGAATGGACGGGACTCGAACCCGCGACCTCCTGCGTGACAGGCAGGCGTTCTAACCAGCTGAACTACCACTCCGTTTGAGGTTGCAAATATAGCTTTGATTTTGGTTCTTGCAATCTTTTCGCAAAAAAAATTAAACTACCGAGCCTTCTTTTAACTTTTCAGCGTTTTCTGCAAATTGCAAAGCATCAATGATTTCCTGGATATCACCATCCATAATGGCCGGCAAGTTGTACAAAGTTAAGCCGATACGGTGTTCGGTTACGCGGCTTTGCGGATAGTTGTAAGTGCGTATCTTGGCCGAACGGTCTCCGGTTGAAACCATCGTTTTCCGCTTGGCGGCAATGTCGCCGTTGTGTTTTTGCAGCTCGATGTCGTACAATTTGCTGCGCAGCATTTCCATCGCGCGGATGCGGTTGCCCAATTGCGAACGCTCAATTTGGCAAACCACCACCATACCGGTTGGTTTATGCGTGAGCTGCACTTTGGTTTCTACCTTATTTACGTTTTGCCCGCCTGCACCGCCAGACCGTGAAGTCTGCAACTCCACATCCGCCGGGTTCAAATAAAAATCAACTTCTTCTGCTTCCGGCAAAACAGCAACAGAAGCGGCGGAAGTATGTACACGGCCTTGCGTTTCGGTATCCGGAACGCGCTGCACACGATGCACGCCCGATTCATACTTTAACAAGCCGTAAACATCTTCGCCCGTAACTTCAATAACTACCTCTTTGTAGCCGCCAGCCGTGCCTTCGGTAATATCCGCAATGTTATATTGCCAGCCTTTTTTCTCGAAATAACGGGTGTACATTCGGAACAAATCGCCTGCAAAAAGGGCAGCTTCGTCGCCGCCAGTCCCGCCGCGGATTTCGAGGATGGCATTTTTAGAATCTTCCGGGTCTTTCGGGATCAGCATCAGCCTGATTTTCGATTCCAGTTCTTCCTGCTTCGCCAAAAGTTCGTCCAGTTCGGCTTTGGCCATCGCCTTAAACTCTTCGTCTTTTTCGTTGTCCAAAATTTCGCGGTTCGCATCAATGTTGCTCCGCACGTTCTCGTAAACGTGGTATTCGTCAACCACTTTGCCCAACTCTTTATATTCGCGGTTTAGCTGTGCATAACGCTTCATATCTTTGGTAACCTCGGGGTTGCTTAGTTCAGATTCTACGTTTTGCCAGCGCTGTTTAATCGCCTCTAATTTATCTAACATATTGTTTTTTGAAGATGGAAGCTTGTGCGGTTGATCCAGATTTGCAATGCTTCTTTTATCGGGCAAAAATACGGCTTTTAAACAAATTTATTTAGGCTGATTCCTGCTCTTCCCGCTCAAAATACTTCAACACCAATTTTTCACCGGTAAAAACAGCATAGGTTTTGTGGTAAACCCATTCGCCCAAATTAATATAACGGCTGTTTTCGTTCAACCGGATATCCAGCGGCAAATGCCGGTGGCCAAAAATTAGGTAATCGTAGTAGCGCGTTTTTAAAACTTCCTTGCAAAAAGTAACCAGCCATTCCTGCTGGCCTGGTTTTGATTCTTCTTCTTTTTCGTTGATGATCCTGCTTTTCCGGCTCCATTTGGTGGCGATCCCAACGCCCAGATTTGGATGCAAACGCGCAAAAAGCCACTGACAAATTTTACTTCTGAAAAACCATTTCAGCAGCTTATAAAACTGATCGCCCGGACCTAAACCATCGCCGTGGTGCAAAAAAAACTTTTTGCCCTGGCGTTCTATTTCCAGTTCGTTGCTGATGATGGTTGCGCCCAGTTCCGTTTTCAAATACTCGAACATCCACATATCGTGGTTGCCTTTAAAAAAATACAGCTTTACGCCGGCGTCTGAAAGTTCGGCCAGTTTCCCCAAAAAACGGATATAACCTTTAGGCACCACGGTTTTGTATTCGAACCAAAAATCGAAAACATCGCCCATTAAAAAAATTTCGGCCGCATCGTTTCCCACAAAATCCAGCCAGCGCACCAGCACATCTTCCCGCTTGCGCGAAGCCGCGTAATCCGGGACGCCGAGGTGAAAATCGGAAGCAAAATAAAGTTTATTGCGAACGGCCATGGCAGCAAAAATACAGTAAAAAGCAAGGGATTGGAAAATGTGCAAATGCTGTTTTTACCACACTAATTTTTTGCCGGTAAAAAAGTATCCAAGATTATCGGCAAAAATAGTTTATTTAGCATTGGCGTTAATGAAAAAAATGGATACTAAAATCTTGCCTTATCCGCAAACCGCAAAAGGAAATATTACAGATGATTACTTCGGAACAGAAGTTCCTGATCCTTACCGCTGGCTGGAATACGATCAATCCGAAGAAACAAAAGCCTGGGTGAAAGCCGAAAACGAGGTAACGCAGGATTATTTGGCGCAAATCCCTTTCCGCGAAACGATCTACAAAAAACTGGAAAAGCTGTGGAATTATGAGAAATACAGTGCTCCTTTTACCGAGGGAAAATACACGTATTTCTACAAAAACAACGGCTTGCAAAGCCAGTCGGTTTTGTACCGGCAGCTGGGGCAATACGGGCCGGAAGTTTTTCTCGACCCAAATACTTTTTCTGCGGATGGAACCACTTCTCTGGGCGGCATCAGCTTTAGTAAAGACGGAAGTTTGGCGGCTTACCAGATTTCGGAAGGTGGCTCCGACTGGCGGAAAGTGATAGTGATTTCGACGGAAAGTAAAACGATTATTGGCGATACGTTGATGGATGTGAAGTTCTCTGGCCTGGCCTGGAAAGGCAACGAAGGCTTTTATTACAGCAGTTACGAAAAGCCGAAAGAAGGCAGCACTTTGGCCGGATTAACGCAGCATCACCAACTTTTTTACCATAAACTAAACACGCCGCAAGCTAAAGATGAACTGGTTTTTGGCGGAGCAGAAACGCCGCGCCGTTATGTTGGCGCTTATTTAACGGAAGATGAGCGTTTTTTGGTGATTTCCGCAGCAAACAGCACCACGGGCAACGAATTGTATCTGCAGGATTTATCCAAACCGGAAAGCGGTTTAATGAATGTGGTTGATAACTTCGGCAGCGACCAGGAAATTGTAGATAACGAAGGCAGCAAGTTGTACATTTTCACCAATCTAAATGCGCCAAATTACAAGTTGGTTACGGTTGATGCTTCTGATTCAAAACCCGAAAACTGGCAGGATTTGATTGCAGAAACAGAAAACGTTTTGAGCATTGCTACCGGTGGCGGAAAGCTTTTTGCGGAATATTTAAAAGATGCCACTTCGCTGATTTTGCAGTACGATTATCAAGGAAAAATGGAGCATCAAATTGAGTTGCCTGCTGTGGGCACGGCCGGTGGTTTCAGCGCGAAAAAAGAGGACAAGGAAACGTATTACACCTTTACTTCTTACGTTTATCCGTCAACCATTTTTAAGTATGATATCGCTTCCGGGAAGTCGGAATTGTATAAAAGATCGGGCGTGGCTTTTGAGCCGGAATTGTACGAATCGAAACAGGTTTTTTATCCATCAAAAGATGGAACCCGGATTCCGATGATCATCACTTACAAAAAAGATACTGTTTTTAACGGCAAAAACCCAACCTTGCTATATGCTTACGGTGGTTTTGGGGTGAATTTAACGCCCGCTTTCAGCACATCAAACATTATTTTGCTGGAACAAGGCGGAATTTATGCCGTACCAAACCTGCGCGGCGGCGGCGAATACGGCGAGAACTGGCACCTGGCCGGAACCAAGCTCAACAAGCAAAATGTGTTTGATGATTTTATGGCCGCTGCCGAATATCTTTTTGAAAACCAATATACTTCTTCAGAATTTTTGGCAATAGCTGGCGGTTCAAACGGTGGTTTGCTGGTTGGCGCAACGATAACGCAACGGCCTGATTTATGCAAAGTTGCTTTCCCGGCGGTTGGCGTGTTGGATATGCTGCGTTACCACAAATTTACGGCCGGTGCCGGTTGGAGTTATGATTACGGAACGGCGGAAGATTCAGAAGAAATGTTTGTTTATTTGTACCAATATTCGCCTTACCACGCATTGAAACCGGCGGCGTACCCGGCAACGATGGTTACCACGGCAGACCATGACGACCGCGTTGTGCCGGCACATTCTTTTAAATTTGCTGCCCGATTGCAGGAAGTTCAGCAAGGCGAAGCGCCGGTTTTAATCCGGATCGAAACCAAAGCCGGACACGGCGCAGGCCGTTCTACCGCGCAAATCATAAGTCAGGAAACCGATAAATGGGCGTTTATGCTTTGGAACATGAAATTAATATGGAAACTATAAACCAACACAAAAAAACACATGGTAAAAGAAGTATGGCGTGTTATGCGCTAATTTTTGCATGCTTCTTTTACCAACCTTTTTTATACGCGCAGCAGCGGGATAAAATTAATTTAACGCTAATTTTTATTGGCAACAGCATTACGCAAGGTAGCGGGCTGGCAGATCATAAAACAATGGCGCCGCCTGTTTTTGCGGTTGGTTTTCTGAAGCAGCAAGTGCAAATTGGCGAGGTAAATTTTTCGAACCAAGGCATAAGCGGTTTTACAACGGTTGATTTTTTACCAGGAAAGCGTTCCCTCGATCAAGCGGAGGAAGCTGCCCGTGGTTTTGGAAACTCAAACGCACAACTTGTTTTTTCGGTTGATTTAGGCACAAACGACAGCGCGGTGAAAGGCCCGAATGGTTCACCGGTTTCGCCCGAAAACTATTATCAAAATTTAAAAGCGATTGCCGACCAGCTTTTGCACGACTTCCCGAAATGCAAAATCATCATTCATCATCCTTTGTGGTACAGCCCGAACACTTACAACCGGTCTAAATATCTGGCGGAAGGCTTGAAACGGCTGCAAAGCTATTTTCCCGAAATCCATTCTTTGGTTAAAAGCTATGCGGAAACAAACCCGAAGCAAGTATTTTTGGGCGATAAAAAAGGCTTCCATCTGTTTAAAAAGCACCACGAACAATGGATGCAGCACGAAAACGGCCAGCAAGGCATTTTCTATCTTCACCCAAACCAACAAGGCGCACAAAAATTAGGTGTTTTGTGGGGAAAAGCGATTGCTAAAGTTGTTGAAAAGTGAAAGGCTTTTTAAACCGATTGAGACTTTTAAATTCCTCTACAAAAAACCTTTTTTACCACGGGATTTGGTTTGATGCTTCTTTTATCTGCATAAAATTGATATTGCTTTTTAACACCAATTTTATGCCGGTAAAAGAAGTATGTTAATGTTCATCGTCATCCGTTCCGGGGTTTTTTGCAGCAAGCGCGGCAATGGGTTTGCCAATTACTTTGTGGCTGCCTTCGCCTTTTAAAATCGAAGCCAGTTCAGGTTTGTTTTGAATGACTTGTGTGGCGGCTTCCAGTTCTTTATCAAATTTGAAACTGTTTTCGATCCGGCCTTTTTCGTAATAATAGCGCGTAACCAATTCGCTTTCCAACACCTTTTTGATTTCGGCCTGGTGCTGCACCAAATCGTTCTTTTTGCTGGCGGCCAATTTGGTTTTCAAAGCTTCGTACTCGTTTTTGATCTCGCCCATTTGCTTTTCGCGGTCGGCAATGATTTTTAAATCCGTAAGCAAACGCTCGGTTTGTGTGCTGTAGCTGTAATCTTTGCCGGATAAATATTTTACAAAATTGGCATAATCGGCATCGCTTAAACTAAAATTATCAGGAGGGGATAATTGATTATGTGTGTTGCGGTAGTTGTTGGCGTAATTGAAAATCAGCATTTTGTTGACCAGCGCACGGGTGATATTGGCCGGAAGTTCCTGTTTCACCGCCACGTCCGGGTAAATGCCGCTGCCATCGTAAACGGAACGGCCATCCTTGGTTTTGAATTCATGAATGAGCGAATCGGCTACTTTAACCACGGTTCCGTCTTCTTTCCGGTGCGTATAATCAATCGCCTGGATACACCTGCCCGAAGGGACATAATATTTAGAAATGGTGATTTTGACCAAACTGTTGTACGGCATGCTAAAAGTTTGCTGCACCAGGCCTTTGCCATAACTGCGCTGGCCAACGATAACGGCGCGGTCCAAATCCTGCAAGGCACCGGCCACAATTTCTGATGCGGAAGCCGAACGTCCGTTTACCAAAACCACCAGCGGCAATTCGGTTTCTATCGGTGCATTTTGGGTATAGTAAATATTGTTTTTCTCTTTTACCTTGCCTTTTTGTGCCACCACTTCTACTCCTTTTGGCACAAAAAAATTGACAATTTTAACGGCTTCCTGCAAAATCCCGCCGCCATTGTAGCGCAAATCCAAAACAATGCCTTTTGGGTTGTTTTTTTTAAGGTCGAGCAAAGCATCCTGCACTTCTTGGGCAGAGTTTTCCAAAAATTTATCCAGCTTGATGTAGCCGATACCGCTTTTCAACATCCCATGGTAAGGCACGTTCGGTTGTTTTATTTCTTCGCGAAGCAGGTTTTTTACAATCGGTTGCGCTACGTTTTCGCGTTTTACCAGCAATTTTACCACGCCGCCTTTTGCGCCTTTCAGCAAAGCGCTTACCTCGTCGCTGGTTTTTCCGTTCAAATCAACGTCATTGATTTTTAATACTTCATCGCCTACCCGAACGTCTGCTTTTTGCGCCGGGTAGCCTTCAAAAAGTTGGGAAATAATCACCTTTTTATTGCGGTTGTAAACGCCGGCACCGATTCCGCCATATTGCGTGCTGATGTAATGCAGCTTGTAATCTTCAATTTCCGATTCGGGCACAAACTCGGTGTATGGGTCCAGGCTTTCCATCATCGCGTCCAAACCCCTTTTGATGAGTTTGGTGGAGTTGATCTCGTCCACATAATTGATGTTGACCTCCTTATAAACCGTGGCAAAAATATCCAGGTTTTTGGCCACCTGGAAAAGGTCTTCCTGAAAACCCAAACCCGTTATGGCCAGGAGAAACAGCCCACAGCCAATTACTGTTTTTTTACGCCTGCCAAACCCTACCCTATGCTTTCTCATACAAATTGATTCTGAATCTAAAAACCTGTTTAAATTTTGTTCAATGTATTTCACATGCTTCTTTTAGCACCTAAAAACCATTGCCTTTTTTGTGGTTTCTATGCCGCTATAATATCCTACACAGAATTTATAGGCATAAAAGAAGCATTCACATTTTTTCTTGTATAAATTTAAACAAGCCCTAATTTAGTAGAAATAATGATTGCCGCTTTACAAAAAACAGGTTTTACAAACGATTATTGTCCATATTGGCCAAAGCTTTTTTCAACGTAAAAACAACGTATTCGCGGTCGCGGTTTACCAATACCATAATGCGTTTGATCAAATCGTCTTCGTTGCCTTCGGTATATTGCAGTTGCTCGTCGGTCAATCGGTTATATTTTCGCTGCACTTTAATTTTAACGCGTTCCCAATCTTTATTGCTGATGGTAATTTCTGCCATTTCGATAATTTTTATCCAAACCTAATACAAATTTTAAGCGTTTAAAAACAGTACCGGCAATTTAAAACACAACCTGGTGTTAAACTATACAAACCCAATTTAATCAAACCCCAAAAAACGAACATGAAAAAGTATTTTTTCACCCTGCTGGTTGCAGCATTAAGTTTTAGCGCGAAAGCACAGTTTAACATTGGCGTAAAAGGCGGCATCAATTTTTCGCATTTGAGTGTAAACGACGGAAGGATTAACTCGACTGCGCTTCCCGGTTATCAAATTGGGTTGTGGTCGCGTATCGGAAAAGGCTTTTATGTACAGCCCGAAGTTTATCTGGGCAGTTCGGGCAGTAATTTTGATTTTCAATACAATAACCAAACCGTTACGGAAAGCGGGAAAGTACGTTTTACTACGTTAAACGTACCGGTTTTATTAGGCCAGTCGTTTGGTTTTAGCAAGCTAAATTTCAGGATCATGGCCGGGCCGATGTATTCTTATATTTTAGACAACAACCAGAATTTATCACAAAACGTGAGGAACGCTTATCAGGATTTTGGCAACTACCGCAACAGCACGCTGGGCTACCAGGCCGGTGCCGGTGTTGATTTGTTGAACTTTTCGGTTGATTTGCGTTATGAAGGCGGCCTTACCGAAATTAACCCGGCTTATGGCCAGCGCCAAAACGTGTGGCATTTGAGTTTGGGCTACAAGTTTTTATAGGATAAAAGAAGCATCCCGATTGGTTCTCGGGATGCTTCTTTTATCGGGGTAAATTTGGTGTTATTTGTTGGTGTAAGAAGTGATGCCGGGCGGGTTGAAGTAGATTTCGGGATATCTTGTAACCGCCGCACCAACCGGCAATGTTGGGCGGGTTGAAGCTTTCAGTGTAATGTTAGTACCAGGCACAGCATAATCAGCAGCAAGCCCGCGCCCGATAATGGTATAATAACGGCCGGGGGCAAGTGATACGGCTGCAGAAACTGTCCCTAATTTTGTAGTAGTACCGGTTAAATACATTTGGAAAGTATAATTGGTAAGCCCTGCCGGGTTAACATTTACGGCAACAAAATCACTTACATTGCTATACGCAATATTGGAAGTTAACGTGGTGGCGGTAGCTGTTGAAGCAGATGTAGCCGATACATCTACAGGTTTACCATTAGGGATCATGTAAGCAAAACGCACATAAGCTTTGCTGGCATCCGCAGCCGGGAATTTATCTTCAATAACTTTAACACCCAGCGGTAAAGCAGCAGAGCCCGGCAAACCTAAAGTAAACACAGAGTAAGCAGAACCATTTGCAGTGGCTTGGGTAACCGTACCGATTACCGTTCCGGGCGCACTTGTTTGCGGACTGATTAAAACAGGCGCAGTTGTTGATGTTTGAATTTTGACAACTGTGTTGCCAGACGGAACAACTGCGTAATTGCTTCCGGGAAAAAGGCCTTGATAAGTAGGTGTGGATCCGGTGTAATTATAAATTATACCTGTTGTAACTGATGTTGCCAATGCGTTATCTGTAACTGATACCGTGGCAGCAGGCGTAATTTTAGTTCCGTTCACATAAGCATCTATGGCCGGGGTTCCGGGAGCGGTATGCAAAATTTTAATTTGTGTTCCCGAAGTTGTGTCCCCGTATTGTGTAATTATACTTTTTTTACACCCAAAAGTTGCTACAAGCAGTATGCTGAGAAATATATATGCTATTTTTTTCATTGCAAATTCTTTAAATTATGGCAAAACGAACCATGGTTTTGTTGTATGATAGTCAGGGGCGGTGGCGCCTATTTTTTGAAGGGCAGGAACATTCCAGATATATTCTGAATTGTAACGTGGGCGCACCAGATATACCTGCTTTCCGGCATTATCCGGGTATAATGTACCCGGTTTTATAAAACCTTGAAAGATGGTTGCATCATACCCGTATCTGCGCTCGTCAGACCATGCTTCAAATGGATTCCATAAAAACAAGGCGATAAACTTTTGCTGTAATATATCGCTTAATTTTAAGGTTGCTGGCGATTGGCGTACGCTTGGCCCGGCCAAGTATTTAGCTTGTGCCGTTGCAGGTATAAAATTTTGAGAGCCTGTTAAGCCCGGTCCTATTG
Source organism: uncultured Sphingobacteriaceae bacterium (assembly GCA_964244955.1). GTDB lineage: Bacteria > Bacteroidota > Bacteroidia > Sphingobacteriales > Sphingobacteriaceae > Mucilaginibacter_A. The sequence continues at coordinate 23,247 of CAXTKQ010000041.1, forward strand.
GTGGGTTACTTGCAAAGTCAAGCGCACTACTTACACCTTTTATATAGGCTGTGTAGGCTCCGGATACATCGCCTTTTTTGTACAACGCTTCCGATTTCATAAACTGCAATACCGGAAAAGTCATAAACACGCCACGCGAATTGTCGTTAAACAAATATTTACCCATTGTGGTTGCTGTCCCTGCTGAGCCTGCAAAAGCAGGGATTGCAGTATTGGCATCTGCAATGTTAATATCACCAAGTGGCGGTACAACGCCCCGATAAGCACCATCTTTACTGGGCATAAGCAGCAATGGCAAACGTGGGTCTGCTGCGAGGTCTTGGTTTGCATTTCCTGCTAAGATGCGGCCGTCCAATAATCGTACAAGATAATCCGATTGGCGGAAACCTGACAAGTTATTACGGGTTGGACCCCAAAAGCTGCCGTCTGTTGTATTTGATCCGTTTACCTGCACACTGGCATTATCTGCATTGCTTGCAAAAGACAGGTCAACAAATTTAGCTACAGAATCTGCACTGAAAGTTGATTTATTAGAAAAATGCAAGGCATTTTGAGCAAGAATGGCGTAAACAAATTTAATCCACTTGCTTCGATCGCCATAATACATATAATCGCCTTTTGCCAGGGTAGTTGATTGGGTTAAACCATCTGCCTTAATTGCCTGGTTAAAATATTGGAGTGCTAAACGACAGTCCTTTACTGCTTCTGCGTAAACAGTTTGAGGGCTGTCATAATCAAACGTAAGCTTGGTTGGGTCATATGCTTCGTTTACAATCATATTATTATAAATATCTGCACCATTTTGCCATCCCCATGCACGTAATGCATAAGCAACCCCTAAATATTCGTATTTATTATGGGCAGTAGCATCTTGCATCATCAGGCTTATATTTTGCCCAAGGCTGAAATATATGGTACGCCACATTTCGCCATTTGCGTCGCTACCAGGGGCATACCCTTCTTCGTCCCAAATATTATTGGCTGATGATGATCCCCATATTTGTGCATATTGGCCAACATACCTGGTATCGTACCACATACCCCTTGCCATACCTGCCTGTATAGGCGGCAATAAACTGGCTGCATCTACAATAGTAGGCGCATTAGGGTTTGTATTGATATCAACAAATTTTTTGCAACTGCTAAACGTACTTAATGTTAGCAGTGCGATGAAAGCATATAATTGTTTTTTCATGTCTGTTCTTTATTATAGTTTGACGCTTACCCCAAATGAAATTGTCCGTGGTGTAGCTAAAGTGCCATAATCAAACCCGGCTGCACCAGAGCCTCTGGTAGAGGAGTTTGTACCATTTACTTCAGGGTCGGCACCGGTATAATTGGTAATTAAAAACACGTCTGTTGCTGTTACATAAACGCCAAATGATTTAAACACCTTTTGCCTGCCCAATAAAGATTGTGGCAGTGTATAACTTAGCGTAACATCACGCAACCTGAACGTACTGATGTTATGTTCAACAAAATCAGATTCAATAGCATTAGTGTAAAAACCTGTTTGGTAATAAGGGTTAACCTGAATAGTGTTAACGGTAGGATTGGCTGAGTTTTCGTTACCATCCTTTAATATGCCCGGTACAACTACCGGTGTTTGCCTGTTTAAAGTCCGTGCACTTAAGCCGTAACGGGTAAGGAACAATTCGTTTCCGTTAAACACATCGCCGCCTTTTCGGTAATCCAGCAGGAAAGACAAGCCAATACTTTTGTAAGTAAAATTGTTGCCAAAGCCTAATGTAAACTTTGGCTGTCGGTCGCCTACTGTTACAAACGTACCGTTTGAAATAGGCATGCCACTGGTAGGGTCAACCAATATTTGTCCTTTGTTATTACGGGCATAGCTATAGCTTGCAATATTCATCAAGCTGCTGCCAGGGAAAATACTGGCACGTGCATTAGCATATATCCAGGTATCAGAGTTATAGTACTCCGGCAAGTTGCCCAGGTTGATTACTTTGCCTCTATTTAAGAAAAAGTTTACAAAAGGTTTCCAAGCAAAATCTTTCGTTTTTACAGGTGTAGCGTTCAACTCAACTTCAATACCTTTATTTTGTATCTCACCCCCATTAACCAATTCTAAAATATAACCGGAAGCGTAGCTGATACGCGGGTCAAATATCTGGTTGGTAGCACGGTATTTATAAAAGTTGATTTCTGCGCCTAAACGTCCGCCAAAAAACTGCAGCTCAGTACCAAGCTCCATTTGGTAATCCTTCTCCGGTTTCAAATACGGATTGTTGCCCGTAACGTCATAAGCATAACCACCGCCTGTAGTTGATTGTTGTATTACGCTCGATCTGATTTTGTATGGAGCATACGGATCTTTACCTACACCTGCATAAGAGAAACGTATTTTACCGAATGATAAAACTTTATTGCCTTTTAAAGCAGGAAGTTCCGAAAAGTTAAACCCAACACCGCCTGACGGGTAGAAATAAGAAGATTTAGTTGTACCGGCCAAACGCGATGAATAATCATTACGGGCAGTGGCGTTTAAAGTAACTAATTCTTTATATACCACACTTAAACGGGCAATTTCACCGATACGACGGGTTTCCTGCAAAATGCTGGTTGTACGCTGGGTGGTTGGCGTAGTGTTGTTTATGGTGTTAAAATCTGGCTGTAAAAACCGCTCCCCGTAAAAACCATTGGTAACATCTTTATTATCATAAATTTCGGCACCAACGGCTAAAGTTGTACGAAAATCGCCAAAGTAGTGCTTTAGCGTACCAAAAAACGAACCGTTTATCAACAGGTTGTTATCATCATAGTTATCAATGATACCTCCGGTAGAAATACCATTGGTAGAGGCAAAATTTGCAGAAATTGCATTTTGGTAAGAGTTACTAAATTGGCTTAAAAGGTTGTTGCCCTGGGTTGTGTAATAATCAACACCAAACAAACCCCTTAAATTTAACCAACTTGTAACATCATAAGAAAGGTCAAAATTAGCAATCACGCGGTTGGTTTTATCCCGACTGATGTTGTTTCGTACATCCCAAAGCGGATTGTCAAAATCTATAGTAGCATCATTAACAATGCTTTTTAAATTTGGGGGCAGCAATGTCCTCCTCGTACCGTCAGGGTTTAAGTAGTTGCGGACATCATCATTTGTAGGCCACGAAAGCGCATTGATATAAGTTCCGCCATCGCCTTTGTTGGTTTTACGGTTATCTATATTAAAATAATTGAAGCTGGCGCTACTGGTTAGTTTAGGCGTTAATTTAGCTTGTCCGGCAAAACGAAGCGATAACTTATCATTGTAAACCACCGGTATCACACCGCCGGTATGGCGGTATTCGCCTGATATCCGGTAACTTGCCTCTTCTGTACCGCCTGCAAATGCCAGGTCATGCAGTTGCGAATAGCCCGTTTGGAAAACATTTTTAATGTTATTATAGGTAGGTGTTCCGGGTGCATAAGCAGGCCCAAACGCAAGCCTGGTGGTAGGGTCAGTATATCCTGAAGTACCGGGCCCATAAACATTTTGGACTTTTGGGAAACGGTATTCGTTGGAAAAACTAAAGTTGTTGTTATAGCTGATTGCACCAGGCCCGCTTTTGCCTTTTTTAGTAACGATAACAATTGCACCGCCTGCCGCATCCGAACCATAAACCGCAGCGGCATCAGCACCTTTTAGCACAGTAACGGTTTCTATGTCATCCGGGTTAATGTCAGCAATACGGTTTGTAAAATCCTCGCGCCGGTTATCTCCGTTAGAGGCAAGTGCGCCTTGGCTTAACGCATCATTGTTTACACGGATACCATCAACCACAAACAACGGCTGGTTGCTGCCGCCAATGGAAGTAATGCCCCGCAACACAATAGAGGCCGATGCACCCGGCACTCCGCTTGTACTGGTTACGGTAGCGCCTGCAATACGCCCTTGCAAGGCATTTACTAAGTTTTCGCGCTGGGTTTGCTCGATAGCAGCACCGGTAATGGTTTGGGTAGAAGAAGTCAGGTCGCGTTTGTTTTGGCTCACCCCAAAACCTGTTGTTACCGTTACCTCTTTTAACGTTTTGGTATCCTGGCTCAACTGAATATTAATTACAGTAGCTGCGCCAACTGCCCTTTCCTGGCTGGTTGTTCCTACAAAAGAAAATACCAGTGTTTGTCCGTTTCCAACACTTATGGAGTAAGCCCCATTTGTATCCGTTTGTGTGCCTGTTGTAGTGCCTTTAATTTTTACGGAAACGCCAGGCAGCGGCAGTCCATCTTCGGCAGCTACAACTTTCCCGGTTATGGTTTTGCTTTGCGCAATGGCTTGTGCCACGCAAAACACAATCCCCAGAAAAAATAAAAGTAAGTTTTTTTTCATACGTAATTTGTTGATTTGGCATTTGATGAATAAAAGGATAGTTATTATTTATGAAAGCTGTAACAGCTATACAGCCACGCAATATAATGTACTTTCTTTTAATTTTCCTACATAATATTTCTTTAACATCAAATTTTAGCTTGAATGCTTTACCGCCCAAAACTAAACTTCCCCATCAGCACCGCCGGGTTTTGGTTGATTGCAATCGGTTCTCCCGCCACCGCTTCATTCGCCAGCAAAGCAAACAATACCGCTTCTTTCGCGTCTGCCGCCAAACCAAGCGCGGCCGAATTTCGGATACTGTTTTTAGGCATTAATTTTTGAAGTTGTTGCATCAAAAGCGGGTTTCGCGTGCCGCCGCCGCTCACAAATATTTGTAAATCTTCCGCCGGAAAATTTTTAAGGATGCAATCCGCAATAATTTGTGCCGTAAAAACAGTAAGCGTGGCAACCAAATCGGCAGCAGGAATTTGATTGGTGCTGGAT